>NZ_JAESMB010000008.1:0-389836 GCF_017892945.1 Staphylococcus sp. GDX8P114P-2
GAATTCAACGAAAGTGTTTTTGTGCCACTCAGGCTTTTTGCTACTGTTTCACTGCTTAATTGATATTGCGTTTTTACAGTATCTTTAAATCTTAAAGCAAAGTTAAATTATATTTATTTCTATTTCTTTAATTGTTTGTCTCATTAATTTGATGCCAAATAGGTTTTGAATAAATAATAATTTTAATAAAATAACTGAGACTATAAGTAATCTGCCATTATTAAGACAAAATTTGTTTTCGACAAGTTCATAAACAACACTAATAATTTTAGTTTAATATTGACACTATTTTGAGACAGCTACTGCGGTAAATGCACGAGCCGAAGATTACAGGCTGAGGCAGTGCCCACGGAAAGCGTACACAAAAAACTGTCAACAAAGTGAAACAGATGGAAGTTAATTAACTTCCACCTGTTTTATTTATTAATTATGATCATGTTTGAATCTGAGATAACTGTTAAAAATAGTACAATGCTCATGCTTTTTGCAATTATTATAATCTAGGACCATTTTGTTTGTATTGTTCTAAACTAGATAGCTTTAACAATAACATTTGAAATAATAAAATATCTTCTTGTGATAAACTTTGGCATCTTGCTTCAATTAATGCTACCCTACTGTCGTTAATTTGCTGAATTAATAACTTTGATTTTTCTGTAATAATTAAATCTTTACAACGTAAATCTGTTTTATTTTGTATACTCATAATATAACCTAATTTGCATAATTTTTTGATCCACCTAGAAACAATTGATTGTTCTTTATTAAGTTTCATAGTTAAATCGTATTGCGACAGCTTTGAGTAATCAAATAAAATGGAAAGTAAATCAATATGATCTGGTGATAATTCTGTACGTTGACTCAAATGCCTACTTACTAAATTCAACTCGTTACTCGTATGTGTGATTAATTTTTCTAGTTGTCTATACATAGTTGACCATCTCCACTATATAATATTTATTCTATACTATTTTTAATAGTTTTAATTATAAAGATATTCTATCAAATGCTCAATAATAATCTACATTCATGACATAATTGTTGCATTTCGTATCCAATTTATAATAAATTATAAATAGCGAGCTTTTACTAAAGGAGAAGAATCATGACACAAATTAAAGAAAGAGACTTCTTTTTCGACAATGCACGTGCATTGTTAATTTTTTTAGTTGTATTTGGCCATTTATTACAACCTTATACTGAATCAGATACTTTTTTAACGTCTCTCTATCTAACTATTTATAGCTTTCATATGCCTTGTTTTTTATTCATATCAGGCTATTTTGCTAAAAAAGCTGGTCAACCAGGATATTTAGAAAAGGTTTCTAAAAAGTTACTTGTTCCTTATTTTATATTTTTTGCATTCTTCTCTTTATATTATTATTTTACAGGTAAAGAAGATAATGTCACACTCGATCCTTTTGATCCAGTATTTGCATTATGGTTTTTATTAACACTTTTCTTTTTCCATATCATTTTAGTGTTAGTTAAAAATTATAAACCATATTTTGTTTTACCTATTGCAATTATAATTGCATTATTTGCTGGTTTTTCAGATGATATTGGTAATTATTTAAGTTTTTCCAGAACTATTATTTTCTTCCCAATATTCTATCTAGGCTATTTATTTAAAAAAGAACATACACAAGTATTAAGAAACAAAAAGTTCATCCCACTATCAATTCTAGTGTTGATTGTCTTTTACATAGGCTATACCCTTCATCCTATTAATTCCGATTGGTTGTTAGGCAGTTCGCCTTATACTTCTTTAGAAGATGAAGAAGGTTTGTACAGTCCACTTAAAAGGTTGTTTTTATATTTCACTATATTAATAACAATGTTTTCTTTTTTAAATTTGGTACCAGAAAAGAAAAGGATTTTTACCTATATTGGAACTAGGACATTGCAAGTGTATTTATTACATGGATTGTTTATTGGGATTATTAGAGGTTTCAAAATTTACCCATTTAAAGATCCTACGTCCTTCTTAACCTATATTTATTTAATTGTTGTAACATGTATTATTGTCTATCTATTGTCTTCATACAAAGTTGCAAAATGGACAAATCCAGTAATTAATTTAGAGAAGCCTTCTAATTTTAAAGGTTAATATTTTACCGAATTGTAGTCTTAGAAAATATGTTATGATAGAAATAATTTGAAATATTCAAATTATACATAACTATTATCAAATTACAATTCGGTATTTTATTTTGAGGTGAAAAAAATGAAACTTTCATTAAACGATCGCGCACAGTATTTAAGAGCACCTAGTATTAGACAGTTTTCTAATCGGATGAAAGATATAGAGGACTGTGTCAATTTAACTATAGGTCAACCTGATTTTAATATGCCACAAGTCGTAAAAGATGCGTATATTAACGCGATCAATGAAGATATGACAAGCTATTCTCATAACAAAGGTTTAATAGAGACACGACGTGCTGTAAGCCAATATTTTTATCATAAATATAATTTCCAATACTCTGAAGAAGAAATTATTATTACAAATGGTGCGAGTGAAGCGTTAGATACATCATTAAGAAGTATTATAAACATTGGGGATGAAATATTAATTCCTGGACCCATTTATGCTGGCTATATACCTTTAATTGAAACGTTAGGTGGCAAACCCGTTTATATAGACACAACTCACAGCAACTACAAAATTACACCTGAAGCGATTGAACAACATATCACAGCTAAAACGAAGGCAATATTACTTAACTACCCTACCAATCCTACTGGCGTCACTTTAACTTTTAACGAAGTCGAAGCGTTAGTAACGACTTTACAGCAACATGAGTTATTTATTATCAGTGATGAAATTTATGCGGAAAATACGTTTAATGGTACGCATACATCATTTGCACAATTTGACAGCATTCGTGATCAACTGTTATTAATTGGTGGTCTAAGTAAATCACATTCTGCTACTGGCATTCGGATTGGCTTTTTAATTGGTCCTGAATATTTAATTGAAAAACTGACGTTCATGCATGCCTATAATTGCATTTGTGCAAATGTACCTGCACAAGTCGCTTGTATAGCTGCTTTAAACGAAGGTTTAGAGGCGCCTCAATATATGAACGAAGCTTATATTGAACGTAAAAATTATTTAGTTCAAAAATTAGAATCACTTGGTTTTAAATTAGATGCTCAACCCGAAGGAGCATTTTATATTTTTCCTAGTATTCGCAAGTTTACAGACAATGACTTTGAATTTTGCGTCCAATTATTAGAAGAAGCTCATTTAGCCATTGTACCTGGATCATCATTTACTGATTATGGTAAAGGACATGTTCGAATATCTTATGCATATGACTTAGAAGTTTTAAAAGAAGGCATGCGTCGATTAGAACACTTTATCGCTGAACATTATAGTGCTGTATAATAAAAAACAACCCTACGCTTAAGCATTGTAGGGTTGTTTTTTATTATGTAATATTGGACTACATAGTCACATGAAAGTTATGATTCATTGGAATTTTCTACTACATTAATTTGTGTGAATTTTTTTAATATTTTGTGATATTGACGCGTATCTTCTTCTTCCATATCAAATTGATTAAATACTTCTTCTGAAATTTTATTAAAATGTCGTTTTAACTCAATGCCTTCAGCTGTCAACTGAACCTTCACACGTCGTTCATCTTCTAGTGTTCGTGTACGTTGGATTAGATTTTTCTTTTCCAATCGTTTAATTATTGGGCTTATCGTCCCTGAGTCTAAATATAATTTTTCGCAAAGCGTTTTTATATAGATTGGAATATTATTTTCTATATACAGCAACACAATATAATTGGGGAAACTAATATTATATTGCTTTAAATATTTGTTAAAACGATTAACGAATTCTTTAGTAGAAACATAAAATAAAAAGCATAGTTCTTTTCTTGCATCTTCTCCGTATTCATTATTCATCGACTACTCACCTCATTAATTATAATATAATATGTAAATTAATATGTGTCAAATATATATTTTAATTAAAACAAAATTCATTAAATTAAGTGTTAATTTTTTTATATTTATTTATCTGGTTGCTAATTCAACTATATTAAATTCATAAAATTATTAGTACATATTTAATTTAGTTAAAATAAAAAGCTCGAAGGTAGCATTTTCCACCTTCGAGCTTTTCTGTATTGATTTATGGGAATTTTGGAAATTGATCAAAATCAGGATCACGTTTTTCTTTAAACGCATCACGGCCTTCTTTTGCCTCATCCGTTGTATAGTATAATAATGTAGCATCGCCAGCCATTTGTTGTAGACCTGCTAAACCATCAGTGTCAGCATTCATAGCAGCTTTTAAGAAACGTAAAGCAGTCGGTGAATGTTGCATAATTTCTTCACACCATTTAACAGTTTCATTTTCAACTTCAGCTAAAGGTACTACAGTATTTACTAAGCCCATATCCAATGCTTCTTGTGCATTATATTGGCGACATAAGTACCAAATTTCACGAGCTTTTTTATGTCCAACGATACGCGCTAAGTAGCCTGAGCCATAACCCGCATCAAATGAACCAACTTTTGGACCTGTTTGACCGAAAATAGCGTTATCTGCAGCAATCGTTAAATCACATACGACGTTTAATACATTACCGCCACCGATTGCATATCCTCTAACCATTGCAATAACCGGTTTAGGAATAATTCTAATTAAACGTTGTAAATCTAACACATTTAGACGAGGAATTTGGTCGTCACCTACATAACCACCGTGTCCACGTTTTTTCTGATCTCCACCTGAACAAAATGCTTTATCGCCTTCACCAGTTAAAATAATAACTGAGATACGTTGATCATCTCTAGCACGTGTAAATGCATCTATCATTTCTTGTACTGTATTAGGTGTAAACGCATTACGTACTTCTGGACGATTGATCGTTACTTTGGCAATACCATTGTAAAATTCATATTTAATTTCTTTGTATTCTTTAATTGTTTCCCACTGTCTAGTCATTTTGCTCCTCCTTATTTAAAAAACCTACTACTATTTTATCAAATTCTGAAGCATCTTCCACATGAATTGTATGTCCAACGTGTGGAACTTCATAAAATTTGCTGCGTGGTATTAAATTAGTCATCTTATTACCGATGGCAACAAACTTTTGATCTAACGCTCCTGCCAATATAGCAACAGGAATATCAATATGTGTTATTTCTGACCATAAACTAGGCATATAGCCACTGCCATAGTCTCGTAAAGCTTTGGCCAATTTATACGGATCTTGATTCATTCTCATATTACGTATTCTTTTACGTATTGGCTTTTCAAGTTCATATTGCGTGTAAAAGAGTGGAAGTTTTTCCCAATCATTGACAAATATTTCAAGGCCAGCAATTTCCAAAACTTTAGCTCTAGCATTATCGACATTTTGACGCTCTTCGCGCTCACTGTCAGTTGCAATGCCAGGAGAAGTACTTTCTAAAATAAGCCCTGTAAGTGCCATATTACCGTATAAGGCATAATATAAGGCGACTCTACCGCCCATAGAATAACCATGTAAGTAAATATTATAACTTGCATATAGTCGGATAACTTCATCTAATTGTTGTGCAATAAAATCAAAATCCCATGTCACATCATTCGCTGAAATATCATCTCCATGCCCTGGTAAATCAATTGTTAAGACATTTGCATGTTGATTCAAAGTATCAATATGGTCATCAAAACTTGAATGATCACTTATAAAACCGTGCAATAATATTATTAAATTATCAGTAGTTATTTGTGCACCATGAAAATTATAATGTAGCATTGATAATGTCCCCCAATTTTTGATACAAGGTTTGATGTTGTAATTGATTGGAGTCTCTCTCAGTTATAATTTCATAAATATGTGAGCCAAATTGCGATAATGATTCATATTTAAAATCTGCCATTGTTTCAAATTTATGGAACGCAAAATCATACAATAACGCTGTATGCTCAAAATTCAATCCTGTTGGCGTACCAAATAATCGTTCAAAATAAGGTTCTGCAGCATTTTTTTGAGGTAGATAAGAAAAGATGCCACCACCATCATTATTCAGTAACACGATATTTAAATTAATATTATTTAATTTAGCCATTAATAAGCCATTCATATCATGATAAAATGCTAAATCACCTATTAGTAATGTAACTTTTTTGTGGACAGCCATCCCAATCGCTGTCGAAACAACACCGTCAATACCGTTTGCGCCTCGATTCGCATATACTTCAGCTTCACAATTAATGTATAAGTTATCAACATCTCGTATTGGCATACTGTTACTTACAAATAATGCATCTTTATCAGTCAGTTTATCTAGTAAATGACCCACATATGCACCTTCATCTGTAGCTGACTGTATATAATCTCTCACTTCATTTTGTGCACGCACTTCTAACAACTGCCATTTTTCTAGCCATTGTTTACGTTCTACAGTCACTGTTTCTGATAATTGTCTAAAGAAATCATTCGCTGACATTTCATAAGAAATATGCGGTGCTATTGGAAAAGCATCTGGTCGATCATTATTTTGAATCAAAATTTGATATGCAGATGTTTGAGTCAACCAACGATTAATAACTTTGGAAATAACTGGTTTTCCTACACGAATTATAAAGTCTACCTCAAGTTCGAGACCCGCTCTAAACATCAAATCATACGTACTAATTACATTTGGATGTTTAATTTTTCTTAATTGACTTAAAGGGTCTGCCAGTATTGGTAAGTCGTGAATAGTCGCATATGTTAAAATTTGGTCTACTTCTTGATGTTGCATATCTCCTACCAAAATAAGACCGCGTTTCTTTTTAATAATTGTCGCAATTTCATTTAGTGTTGTCGTTTTTTGATAATGTGGTAAAGCTTTATTATCTGACGTTAACCAACTCACCTTTGTTAAATCTGGTGTAAGTGGTTCCCTAAACGGCAAGTTGAAATGGATTGGTCCACGATGTGGTCCATATAAATGTTGACTTGCTTTTTGCATTTGAAAAGCAATAGTATCCATCATTTTTTCACTATTTTCACCACTGTCAACAAGAGGAAAATCAAACTGGTATTGGACATAGTTTTCAAACATTTGTATTTGATTAATCGCCTGTGGTGCGCCAATGCCTCTCAATTCATGTGGTCGATCACTTGTGAGTAATACTAAAGGCAAACGACTGATTTGACTTTCAGCCACTGCTGGAGTGTAATTGGCAGCAGCAGTGCCTGAAGTACATAATACAGCTACAGGTTTCTCGCTACCCTTCATCAAACCTAAAGCAAAAAAAGCCGCGCTTCTTTCATCTGGATGTATCCATGTTGTTAATTTAGGGTGAGCTTCAATTGCTATAGCTAATGGTGTTGAGCGCGAACCTGGACTAATAACAACTTCTCTTATGCCATATGCATATAATTCCGATGCCAAAGTATAAACTTGTTTAGTTAAGGCTTCTACATGTTTAGTCATTTCCATCTACTCCTAATGCTCTCATCATTGGTGTGAATTTAACTGCAGTCTCTTCAACTTCACTATCTGGATCTGAATCATGTACAATTCCACAACCAGCAAATAAAGTTGCTTGTTGATTTTTTATCAACATTGAACGTATCGCCACAATAAACTCACAATCATCATACATATCAATAAAGCCTACTGGTGCTCCGTATAATCCACGCGTACCAAATTCATTTTTTTCGATATAGCTAACCGCTTCATCTTTCGGAAAACCACCTAATGCTGGTGTTGGATGTAAATGATCTATAAGTCCAATATAAGATTCATTTGTCAACGTTCCAGTTATCTCTGTAAGTAAATGGTACAGGTGATCATTTGTTAATATTTTAGGTGATTCATTGTAATTAACTTCATTGACATATGGTTTAATATCATTAAGTATGCTATCCACAACAAATTGATGTTCATTTAAATTTTTAGTGTCTTGTAGGAATTGTTCAATATTCCTCAAGTCCTCTGCTTCATCGTGGGTACGCTTAATTGTACCTGCAACTGCTTTCGTATAAATCACATCATTTTTTACTTCCATTAACTGTTCTGGTGTTTGTGAGAAAAAGATACTATCTTCTGATTCCAACACAAATAAATAGCTATTTCGTTCGGATTGCATTGCTTGATTTAAAATAAATGGTATTTTAATTTGTTTTTCAAATTGAATCATACGTTTACGAGCTAGCACAATTTTATTGTTTTCATTTAATTGTGCAATAGTATCACGTACTAAATCACGCCATTCTTCTTTATAAATATCTTCTATACGTTTGACCTTCCCTAAGTCATCGTGTATAACTGTCGTATTTTGTGTTAAATGTTGAATCACAGCATTAAATTTAGCTAATTCAAATGTTGCTCGTTTTGTAGTATAAGTAATATAAGTACTGCCTTCTGTCATAGTTACTAATACTTCGGGCAAAATAAAATGATTAATGCCAAATTGACGCCATTCATCGCCTGATTTGTGTGATGAAAACTGAAAACCACCACAAATCTTTAAGTGATGTTTATCTGAATTCGGATGTATAAGCTCTATATCATTTTTATATTTTTCCCATTCCCGGAATATAGATTGTTTATTTTCGAAATCATTTTTAAACCTATTAATAGCGCGATAACCAAAGAATGACATCGTATTATCATTTTTTTTGAAGAAAAATCGGTCGTCAGCACTGTCTTCAGTTATTTGGAATAACATTGTCGGGTCAAGTTCATAGTCTATTTTGGCTTCTACCGAAACCCATGTACGGCTACTATCGTATACAGCTGAGACAATTTTGTCTTCCTTGACGTCCACAGTCATCTAGTTCACTTCTTTCATAATTCTAATTTACTCATTAGTATATTGTACCATCTTTCACAATGTGTGTACGCATTCTTGCTTAATTCTTACATAAGAAACTTTACGTAATTTGACCTTTAATACAACTTCTATTAAAATTACTTTATTAAAATATAAATAATAGAATAAGAGGTAATTAAACTATGGCTTCTCAATATCAACAATATTCAACTGTGAGAAAGTATTGGCAACTTATGAGACCTCATACACTTACAGCAGCAATTGTTCCAGTCTTAGTTGGTACAGCTACTGCAAAAATATTTTTACTAGGTAGCGAAGACCACATTAAAATCAGTTTACTTTTAGCCATGCTTCTAGCTTGTTTATTAATTCAAGCTGCAACAAACATGTTTAATGAGTATTATGATTTTAAAAAGGGTCTAGATGACCATACATCAGTAGGTATCGGCGGCGCAATTGTTCGCAATGGTATGAGTCCTAAGCTAGTCATGAATCTTGCAATTGCTTTTTATATTATTGCCGCACTACTCGGCATATATTTAGCTGTCCAAAGTTCGTTCTGGATTCTACCTATTGGTCTAGTGTGTATGGCAATTGGATACTTATACACAGGTGGCCCTATGCCAATATCTTGGACACCTTTTGGAGAACTATTCTCAGGTGTGTTTATGGGCGGAATAATTATACTTCTTGCCTTTTTTATCCAAACTGGCAACCTACAAACGTTAGTAGTGTGGATTAGCGTACCAATTATCATTACAATTGGCTTAATCAACATGGCTAATAACATAAGAGACCGAGTTAAAGATAAAGAAAGTGGACGCTTAACTTTACCTATTGTTTTAGGTAAAGCAAATTCCATCCGCTTCTTAGCATTAATGTACATTGTTGCTTATGCGTTTGTCGTTTACATTACATTTTTCATACCTGGTGGTTCAATTTTCTTTTTATTAGCTTTACTGTCATTTCCATTGCCTGTTAAAGCAGTTCGTAGGTTTAAAAAGAATGATACACCTGCGACAATGATGACAGCTATGGCAGCTACTGGTAAAACTAATACATTCTTCGGAGTGTTATATGCGTTAGGTATTTATATAAGCGCACTTCTTGGAGGCATTTAAGTCTTAAAATTAAGTGTCTCTCAAATGTTATACATCAACCAGCGCGAGGGTGCTAAATCAAAGTAGTTATCTTTGATTGGTACTCTCGCTTTTTTGTTGATTTATTGTTGGTAAATCATATGTCTGTGTTTATGACCATATAAATCGATATCACTATCAGTGACGAAACCAAATTTATTGTAGACATAAAAAGCTCGTTCATTGTGATAATCACAATTTAAGCTCCATTTTTCGTGTGGTGCTAGATCAATTACATATTGTATTAATTGTGTAGCGACACCTCTACCACGATAATTAGGAAAAGTTGCGATTGTTTCAATGTAGTATTCATCATCTTTTGCTTCTTTCATAGGCATTGGTGTGCCTAATGCAGCAACATCATGATCTAAGTCCATGTCTAACCATGCCTTTTCATATTCCAATTCTTTCTCCCCTGGATATGCAATTAAACACCCTGCTACATTGCCATCGATTTCATATACCCATATATTATTTAAATTTCCACGATATGGTACTTCGACTATGCTACGTTCAAGAATTGACAACAATCTTTCTCGCTCTACAAATTTCACCATATCTACTTCTAATTCATCCCATATGATATAACACAGTTGTGCAATAGCTGCTTTATCTTTCGCTTCTGCCTTTCTTATCATTTTTATATCTCCTTTTGCCTAAATTCTTTATCCTTTTCATTATATAATAACTTGAACTAGTAATTGAAATAATTAACTATCTATCTTTAAAAACTATTGTTATTATGACAATAAATGTTATTAATCTTCTTTTGTAAGTAATATTGTTATAATAAAGAAAAAGAAAGAAAGGGTTTTTAGAATAATGAAAGTTAACAAAGTTATTTATGTAGTTTTAGCCTTTTTCCTTGGTTGGATAGGAGTTCATAAATTTTATTCAAATCAAGTACTACAAGGTATAATGCACATCATCTTCTTTTGGACCGGCATTCCATATATCATCGCTATAATTAGTGGAATTATTACGATATTTTTCAAAAAAGCAGATGATGAAGGCATGATTTACTTCCCTTAATTTACATGATTACTATTTAAAGTTTAATTTTTATAGACTTAACTTAACGAATTTGGGTAAATAAATAATATCCAGTTGTAACAACTTAGGAGGTATAAAAAATGCAACAAATTATACAACGTGTACTAAGAGCAGTAGCTGTTAGTTTTATCATTAGAGGCATAAAACGCTTATTTAGTAAAAAAAATAACAAGTAATAAACACACCCCACCCTTTGTAGCACTTAACGTGACTCAAAGGGCTTTTTTGTATAACCTTACACCATGACTATGTCATTAAATTACAATAAAAGCACTGAATGCGTGCAAAATGACGACCATTCAGTGCTCTTATCATAGTATTAATTAATGTTCATGATTTCTTTCTTAAATTGTTCACCTTGTTTTTCAATTGTTATCAAGTCACTATAGATGGCTTCATCTGCATCATAATAAATCACGTTATTTTGTACTACTGCTTCATTATTTTTCCACATATCTGAAGTTGTAAATTCTGCTTTTGATTTTTTACCATCAGGCGTAGGAATCATTAAATAATCTCCTGCATAGTCATTAAATTTTTCTTTAGGTACTTTCATAAAGCGTTCTGCAGGCATAGCTTTTTGTGCCTCAGGATCTTGTTTTACTTTAAAACCATCATATAATGTGTCACTGCCTCTACCAAAACGTGGTCCAAATTGATAAATGTCTTTTTGTTGAATATCCATTATTGAAAATGTTGCATCATTACCGATGTGTTTTTTGATCTCTTTACCATCTTGTTCTAGTTTTTTCGCAACTTCATTAGCCTGTTGCTTAGCTTTATCTTCTTTATTAACAAGTTTACCATATTCTATATGTGTTTCTTTATAATCTAATTTTTGTACTTTAATTGGTACTGTTGGTGCAATTTTAGAGAATTTTTTATTATTTTTATTTTCTTTATATGTAATGATTAAATCTGGTTTTAATTTAGCTACAGCTTCAACATCTTCTGGATTTACCTTTTTCACTTTACTATTCCCTAGATAGTTAGAATCTGGAAAAGCATTCGTAATCGCTACAGGTTCAACCCCTAACTTTTTCAAACTACCATAATTTGCAGTTAACAATACTATACGTTTAGGGTTTTTAGGTATTTTCACTTTGCTATCATCTGTAGTTGTATATTCTCTTTGCTCATTTTCACTTTCTTTTTTATTACCACAAGCTGCTACAACGAAGCATAAACATAATGCTATTATTAATAATTTCTTCATATACTTTACCTCTTTTTTATCCATCATACCTTTAATCGATAATAATTATCAATATCATTTAAAGTTTTTGACTCGAATTATTTTCATCTTAACTAAAAAAGTCTCTAAAAATGTAAATATACCTACTTATTCCAAATTATAACTCCGCAGAGTGCTTAACTTTTTTAAATTCCTTCATTTAGACTTTAAATTGAAAATCAAATCTTATATACTATTTTACTGTCCATAATATTATTTCAAACAATATATAAATACTCTGGTACTATGTTAATAACTTATAGCTAATTTTTTATAATTATGCTGTAGATACTGCTATTTTTATTGCCGTAACAATCATATATTGTTGATTTTTTATAGTGATAAAATAGCTTAATAACTTACAATATGGTGTTGGGTTACCGATACTTACGAAAAACAGAAAGGATTTAAAAATGATCTATACAATAACTTCAACATTGCCATTACAACATGGCGGAAGAACAAAAGCTTTACTGAATAGAATAAAATTAATAGATCAAGCTTTAAATATCAATACAACAATTTTAACAACTAACTATAATGCCAATTATAACGATATTTATAAATCATATTTAGAAGATGAAAAAATAACAACTAATACTTATTTTGAAAACATTTATGACTGGTTAGCAGATTATAAATTACTTATTGAACCCACTACTGATAATCCCAATCAACTGACTTACCATGAAACGCCTTATGAATTATCAGGTTTTACTTCAGAAATTTCAAAAGACAAAAGCATCGTACGGTACTACGATAATGAAACGTATGTTTTATATAGACGCTATTATGACAATACTAAAGTAGTTAAATTTGAAGACTATATGTCCCCTATCAGTAAGAAAAAAGTTCAACGCTGGCAATATAATAAAAATGGCATATTGCACAAAAAAGTATATTACGCACCCAAATCTTCTCAAAAAATATTAGAAGAATTTTTCGATGTTTATGGTGCTATTTATTGTATGAAGTTTTTTGAAGATAATGCAGACAATGACTTAAGCTTTATCCAGACGTACAAGGATAAACAGCCACATAAAACTTTCACTTCAGAAAAACAATTATTTCGATATTATTTTGATAGCAAGTTCAAAGATGGCGACATAATATTTAATGATGCACGCTTATTGGATGCACCACTATTAAAACAAACAAAGCGTACTAAAAATATTTTAGTATTTCACAGTAGTCACCTTGGTAAACACAATATAAAAAGCTCATATAAATATGCTTTAAAAAACGCTGACAAAGTGACACAATACATCGTTTTAACACACCAACAAAAAGCAGATATTTTAACCAATAATGTTATAACTGAAAACAAAATTTCCGTTATACCTCATTTCATTAAACCCGTAAATATAGATACACAGCTACCACAACAAAATCGTTTCATATTTATTGGACGATTGGTACCTGAAAAACAAATAGAACATATTATTCATGCATACAAAAAATTCGTAGCTAAAGGATACTCGACTACATTAAGTATCTTTGGTAGTGGCGACGCCAATTATAGTTCATATATAAAAACACTGATTGATGATTTAGAGCTACAACAAAAAATAACAATTAATGAACATACAAATAACCCCATACAAGAACTACAACAATCCAAAGCTTCCCTTCTTACAAGTCAATATGAAGGCTTCGGTTTAACCATAATGGAAAGTATAGAAGTTGGATGTCCTGTTATTTCATATGATATTAGATATGGTCCGTCCGAAATCATAACGCATGGTGAAAATGGATATTTAGTCGAAGCCAACAATATAACTGAGTTAACAGAATACATGACGAAGATCATTGACTCACCACTCAAAAGTGTTGAAACGACATCAACAGTAAAATATGACACCGCTATAAATAATTACAAGCAACTATTTTCTCTATTAAATGATGCTTAATAATCATCATTTAACATAATAAAACCCATCCATTTCGAATATGGATGGGTTTTTTATGGGATTACTTCAGTATTAATTGATAGAATGCTAAATCTAGCCATTTATCAAATTTATATCCTACGCTTTTAATGTTACCACACGCAACAAAGTTGAATTTTTCATGCAATTTGATACTTCCTTCGTTATTAGCATCTATGCCAGCAACAATAGTTTTATATCCTTTATACTCTATCTCTTTAATTAATTCAGTTAACAGCTTAGAAGCTATACCTTCTTTTCTAGTATTAGGATCAACATATATAGAATGTTCCACAGTATTTTTATATGCAGGCCAATCTCTAAACGAACCATATGTAGCAAAACCTACCACTTCATTATCCTTTACATAAACTATTACTGGTTCATTTTTTGCAAGTTTTTCCGCAAACCATGCTTGTCTATTTTCAAGTGTCACCGGATCATAAGAATAAACAGCTGTAGTATTTAATATCGCATCATTATAAATTTTCGTTATGTTGTGTAAATCTTCTTCATGTGCCAATCTAATCATTTTATCACTCCTTGCACATCATACTACTGAAGCCAAATATCATGTGCAAATTTGTGTGAGATAAAATGACATTATTCACATGACTAATACATCATATTATTTGATATTCAAAATTAGCTTTATAACTATAAATGTAAAGTAATTAAAGTGGAAGTTATAATATTTATCACCCTACATTTTATTAGCATTCGCTGTTTCTTAACATTTAGATAAAAAAAAGAACGTTGCGTCAACAACGTTCTTACGATAAATGTAAATTATTCATTTTAAAATATTTACACCTTTAACGGAAACGGAGGGATTCGAACCCTCGCGCCGCTTTCGCGACCTACACCCTTAGCAGGGGCGCCTCTTCAGCCAACTTGAGTACGTTTCCAATGGCTCCACAGGTAGGACTCGAACCTACGACCGATCGGTTAACAGCCGATAGCTCTACCACTGAGCTACTGTGGAATAATATGTGTCTCTCATCAAGCACAAATATAATTATATCAATTACACATAAATTTTCAAGTGTTAATGTTAAAAAAATATGCGGAATATTTACACTAATTTAATACTTTATTCCGCATATTTCATTTTTACAAGTATTTCTTTATTTATGTTCAAATAATGAGTACTTAGCTAATGCTTCATAAATATTTAATTGCGGTTTAGTATAATCGATTGGTGCATCTGGATCAAAAGTAGCAATCCTTGCTGCTCTATCCATCATATAATAGTAATAAATGGCGTTTAAATATTGATGCCTCATACTATGTGCAGAAATATCTATATTAAGTGTTTGCTCATCAACAAAAGTAATTTTGCATTTTCTGTCTTTTAATCTCTTTATATGTTGTACATAATGAATATTAATCCAAGCATTTTCATCTTTTCTGTCAGAATGGGTAGGAAAAAAGTAAGTAGGAAATAGCGGTGTAAATAATATCGGCGGTTTACTGATAATTCCAGTAATTCTAATGGTATCTTCTTTTTTAAAGTGATAGCTACTGCCATAAAAACGACATGATCTCTCAATAATTTTGTGTGTTCTATCTTTTACTTCTTCTATCTGTTGTTTATATTTTAATATTCGCGTCCCTCCATATTTTCTTTCTTTAGTGTCAATGGGTTGTATCACCATGTCTCCTTTCTTAATGACATATTTACTAAATATTGTAATCGCCTCCTCAGCTATTAATTAACAATATATTATAGTATTACTATTTTAAAATCAATTGTTTATATTATTTTCTTCTTTAATATTTCCATTAATTAAATTCCAGGGATATTTGGCTGTAAAATTCTAACTTTTAAAAGTTTCTTTTTACACTTTTAAATTCTAAAAAGTCAGAATATTCGTTGATTTCAAAAAATAATGATTGTATAATGAAATTAAATATATAGAAAGGACGTGTTCAAAATGAAACACAACACAAATGTAAAATATAATACATTAGAATCTTTTGTTTCTACAATTAACGACTTAGGCATTGAACTTATTATAGATGAGTCACTGAGAAATGTTCGTAAAGAACAATTAGAAATTCTTATAGACAATGCACTTAAGAACAAAAATGAGAATGATTTCAAGCGCTACACAGAAGAATACAAAAACTTGGAGGACTTTCTCGTTGGCTAATTTATACTCCACACATTTAGAATAAAAGTCTATTCCCTACTTTTAAATCAAGTATGAGAATAGACTTTTTTTAATGTTATGACATCAATCTTATTAGTTCATATTTATCAATATCACCAAAATAATGATACAAATTAAAATCATCTAATGCTGCTTCAATACTTTCAAAATCATGTAAAGTGCCTGTCAATGCTTCTTCTAAATCTGTAATATCTCCCTCACCAAAGAAATCTCCAAATATTTTAGCATGTTCAATACGTCCTCGTTTTACATCGAATTTAATTTGCACAAAGCCCTTTTCAAATTTTTCTTCACGTTCAAAATTATACTTAGGATTTTTGCCATAATTCCAATCCCATGTACGGTACTTAGTATTGCTTAGTTCTTCTATTTTTGACCAATCGTCTGCAGTTAACTCATATTCTTCCACATCACTTTGTTCCCCAAAAATAGTTTTTAATATAATGGATTTAAAGGTTTCAATATCGAGTGGCTCATCTAAAAATTCAACGATATTAGCAACACGACTACGTATGGATTTAATACCTTTAGATTTAATTTTTGCCGGATTTACTTTTAATGCGTTTTGTACTTCATTCAAATCACTATTTAAAATCAAAGTACCATGACTGAACATACGATCTTTAACTTTAACCATCGCATTACCAGATATTTTAGCTTGACCTACTTGTATATCATTTCTCCCACTTAATTCAGCATTTACGCCGAGTTTATTTAATGCTTCTACAATAGGTTCGGTGAATTTTTTGAAATTATGAAAACTATCACCGTCGTCATTTGTAATAAAACTAAAATTTAAATTGCCTGTATCATGATAAACTGCTCCACCGCCAGATATTCTTCTTACTACATCTATATTATGTTCATCAATATAAGGCTTGTTAATTTCTTCAATCGTATTTTGATTTTTC
Source organism: Staphylococcus sp. GDX8P114P-2 (assembly GCF_017892945.1). NCBI lineage: Bacteria > Bacillati > Bacillota > Bacilli > Caryophanales > Staphylococcaceae > Staphylococcus > Staphylococcus sp. GDX8P114P-2. The sequence goes on from NZ_JAESMB010000008.1 coordinate 17,228, forward strand.
CCAATTATAATTGAAGGTCTATTAACGTAAAATAAAAAGTAGCTATCATCATTAGGCATATTTTTTAACACATATTCTTCCATAGCTAAATTCATAGTTGGGTCTGTAATATTTTTATTACTAATAAACTTCATTGTATCTCTCCTTCTCCTAATATATACCCTTATCTTATTTATGCATTATTTTTATTAAAATTGCCAATTATATACTCGCATTTTTTATAATTATTACTCAATTCATTCATTTCACACGATATAATGGATATTTGTTTATTTGTCTTGTATTTTTTAGTACAATATATCTAGTTAACTATTCTAGGGAGGACTCAAAATGACTGTTGCAGAAGTAGGAAATATTGTAGAATTTTATGATGGTTTAAAAGGCCGTGTAGAAAAAATTAATGATAATTCAGTAATTGTCGATTTAACAATCATGGAGAATTTCACTGAATTAGACTTACCTGAAAAAACGGTCATTAATCATAAACGATATAAAATCGTCGACCAAGAAGGATAATATTATGAAATCAATTTCAAAAGCATTAGTGTGGTTTATCATTAGTTTTTTGGTCTTTCACGTAATTTTATATATTATGTGGGGCGAAAAGCAAGAGTATTGGTACCTCTATACTGGTATCATGCTAATTGCAGGCGTTAGTTACGTCTTTTATCAACGTGATATAGAATCAAAACGACTACTGACATCTATAGGTGTAGGTATTTTGAGTGGACTGACGCTCATTATCATTCAATTAATTTTTGCTGCTATATCATATGATTTGAAATATTCTGAGCTTATTAAAGAGCTTACGCGTACAGGTGTATATTTCAAGTGGCAAATGTTGGTCACATTATTATTTGTAATACCTTGCCATGAATTATATATGAGAACCGTACTTCAAAAAGAACTAATTAAATTAAATATATCAAATTGGTTAAGTATTATAATTACAGCACTTTGTTCAGCTTCATTATTTTATTACTTAGATAACTTATGGATAGTTAGTCTTATTTTCATTGTCCAAATATTATTATCTATTAGCTACCTCTATACACGTAGAATAGCTACTACTGTTATTGCACAAATTGTTGCTGTGGTGCTTTTACTTATTTTCCATGGTTAAATATTTCTGAATAATAAAAAGCGTATCCATAGTGGGTACGCTTTTTCACTTATAAATAAACTTTAAATTGTTGTTTTTGTTGTATTTGATAACTATCATTACTTAAATTATCAGCAATAAGATCATTCATAGTAATTGAATGTTTATCATGGATAACTGCATTTTCTAAATATGATTGGTAATTGCGGTAACAATAGTCAGTCATTGATACGCGATACATATGATTTAAATTAATATTGTTTAAGGTCACTCGATTGAATGGTTGTGCATTCATATCAATTGTATAATCCACGCCTTGCCAAAATGTACATAAAGTTTCATCGATAATTGTAACGCTTAAGGCATCATTTGAAAATTCAATATGTGCATAGCTGTATTCCAAAATATCTTTTATATGTTGTCCTTTAATTGTTAAATCCATAGGTACGTCTGGATGTGGATAAGCATTATATAATTCCGCATTTGTTACTGTTCCTTGTAATCCTGTTTCCCCACTCTTCGGTAAATGAACACAAGAAATATCTAAGTCATAAACTAATCTAATGCTATCATGTAACAATTGGGTAAAAGCATGGGGCTGTGTAATTACATCTTCGAGTCCATTTACTCCAGCTTCTAAGTTATGAGCAGTAATAATGTCGTCTGCCCAATATTCTACTGCTTTTCTATCGTAATACGTCTCTGTTAATAATGCTTTATCTTCTTCAAAAGCATTTAAATCAATAATTTCAGAGTTAATACCTTCTAATTCAAAAGAACTTGTTCGTTTTTTAAAATCAACTTTAATATGTACTAATTTTTGAGCGTTTTGCCCTGCTTGTACATATACTGTTTGGTCGTTTCTACCGACAAAAGTTTGATGCTGATGACCTGTGATTAATAAATCAATCACTCCTATATGTTGCATTATTTTTTCTGCTTCATTTACTTTTTGTTCTCTTTCATTCGTAGAAGTATTAAGCTGATTTAGACCACCATGATATATAACAATTAAAAAGTCTGGGGCTTCACTTTCATGAATATAGCTAATCCATCTTTTGGCAGAAACTAGTGTTTTTTCAATAACCACATCGTGTTCCATTTCAAAATATTCACGTTCCATTAATCCATCGGAAGTTAAACCAACGATAGCGATTTTAATACCTTCTATTTCTTTTATCGTATAAGGCGTTGAAAAATATGGTTCCTTAGTACGATTATATTCTATATTTGCAGATAACCAAGGAAACCTTGATAGTGATACTGCTCTAGAGAAAAATGACAACCCAAATTTAAATTCATTTGGGCTTATGCCACTCGCATCATATTCCATAGCATTCATAAGCTTAATCATCGGATGTCGTTTATACGGTGCTACTACTGCATAATAAAATGCAGCTAGAGAACCGGCTAAACTACCTCCACTATCTAGCAATATTACATTGTTATTGCGCTGTCTCATGTGTTTTACATATGTACCAGCGCGATAAATGTTAGATCCATGATGTCCATTTAAAAAATAACTATGCATATCCGAAGTCGCTATAATATCAACATTTATTTTTTCACTTTGTGTCATATACCTCGCCCCTTTATCACTCACAGTTTAACACGATTGCGCTATATTACGATACTAAAGTAATTAATTAACCATGTTACTGATTAAAAAATGTGGACTCAATAACAATGTCAATATTACTTTTTTGACATTGCCACCTTGCCCACAAAATTATTAGTACAAATGACCTTATATTGTTTTTTAGCTTAGTCTAATATTAACCAATTTGAATACGTTCTTTTGGATAATGATACTTATCTGGTTCTTTCCTACCACCGAGCATAATAATAAAGCTAATCAATCCAACACGTCCTATAAACATGAGACCCATAAGTATTACTTTGGATGTTGAATGTAAATCGCTCGTAATTCCTAACGATAAACCACATGTTCCAAATGCTGACATGACTTCAAAAAACACTTCTAACAATGTCATTTCACTATTTTCAATGATTAAAATGCTGACAATACTAGCGAAAGTAATCAAACTAGCCATAGTGAAAACTGCAAATGAACGTTGTACATCCATCGCATGGATTTCACGATTAAATACTTTAATGGAAAACTTCTCTGAATTATTATTATAGTTAAGTAGAAATAAGATTAATATTGCGAATGTTGTTGTTCTTATTCCTCCTCCGACGGAACTTGGAGATGAACCAATAAACATCAAGAATCCCATAATGGCATTTGTACCTTCACTAAATTGACTTACATCAATAGTTTGTAAACCTGCACTACGTGTAGTTGAAGAATTAAATAGTGCATAGAATAAACTTTTATGCCAACTCATGTTCTGTAAAGCGTGATTATGCTCAAGTACTAAAATAATAATTACACCAAAAACGAATAAGAATAAGTATGTTGACGTTGTAATTTTAGTAAATAATGAAAATCTAAAATTAGGTATTCTATTTTTAATATACGCTTTCACTTCAAGTAACACCGGAAAACCTATTGAACCTAAAATAATTAAAAACATTACTATAGTTTGTACAAAGTAATCATTTGCGTAAGGAATCAAGGACTGGCCGGTTATATCTAAACCACCGTTAGTTGTTGCTGATACCGACACGAAAAAGCCTTGCATGATCGCATATGATAAATCCGGATTATCTCTGTAAAAATAAAATGTTAATAACATAGCTGCCACAAATTCAATAGCAAGCATTGTTTTCACAATATCTAATATTAATTTAACTGTACCACTCATCGTATCTTTATTATTATCCAACATAATGAGTTGACGTTCACGGATACCAATTCTTTTGCCTAAAACTACCCATAATAACGTCCCGATTGCCATAACACCGATGCCACCAATATTTAAAATCACCATAATAATGATTTGGCCAAAAGTCGAAAAAGTTTCGGAAATATTTATAGGAGTCAATCCCGTAACACTTACTCCGGATACTGCGACAAATAAAGTATCAATCGGTTTTACATCTACACCACTTTTATATACAAATGGTAAATTGAGTAATAAAAATGATACGACTATAGCAACGAGATAATACATGACAATCCCTTGTTGAGGGCTAGATTTTTTAAATAATTTATTAAAAATAGACAACGCTTTTACTCACCTCAACGTCACTTCAATTTAAGTTTAATATCTTTTACCTTACCATCTCTATATATTTTAAGTGGTAGAGTATCCAAATCATCTTTGTGACTAAAAATAATTTGTCTGTATCTTAGTTTATCTTCTAATTCTTTACCATCTAATTCTACTATGACATCATTTTTTTGCAACCCAGATTTTTCAGCTAAACTATTTTCTTGTACTTCACCAATAACTACACCATTATCGATGTCTTCAGGTAATTGTAATGAAGCTTTAGCGTCATCATTTAATTCTGCAGTATCAATAATTTTCACGCCAGTATTTGGATATTTTACTTCACCTTTTTTTTCTAGTTCTTGTGCAGTTGATAATGCTGTATTTACAGGTATAGCAAATGCAATTCCTTCTACATTATCCATACTAATTTTCAAGGAAGCAATACCTACTAGCTTGCCATCTCTATCTATAATGCCGCCACCAGAGTTACCAGGGTTTACTGGAGCATCAATTTGAAATGCATCCATCAGCACATCATAGTTGTCATCTTTATCAATGTCAACTGGTACATGTCTATTCAGACCTGAGATTATTCCACTGGAAATAGACCCTTTAAAATCAACACCTAACGGATTACCTACTGCAATTATTGGTTCACCTAAAACCAGTTTTTGCGAATCACCATGTTTAATTGCTTTAATATCACTTTGTTTTTTTATTTTAGCTTTGACAACTGCTATATCTGACCATTTATCAGTGCCAATGACTTTACCAATTGTTTCATTGTCATCACCATATGTAATCTTTTGTTGTTCTTTATCTCCAACAACATGTGCATTCGTTATAATAAAAATAGAGTCGTCCACTTTTTTGTAGACGACACCAGAACCTAGTTCATTTTCTTGTCCTGCTTCTTTAGTTTCATTCTGTACTGATGAAGCGTCATCACTTGTATTATTTTCTACAGTGACTACAGAATGAATAGCTTTATTCGCACTCTTCATCGTGTTTGTGTACTGTTTATGATCATCGATACTGCCATTTAAAAATCCATCTTTATTGTGACCGTTGTTATCTACATTATTAAATATCGCATTCATCAAGGTTAATATTAAAATTACGCCAATAACAATTAAGATTTTAGCCCAATGGAATTTAATAAAAGCTCGTGTCTTATCTTGCCATGTTGGTTCAGTTTTAGATGTTGCTTGTTGTGTTGCTGACTGTTGCTCATCACTAGTTGTATTCGACGTAGTGTCTGCATCAACAGAATCGCTCACCTGAGATTGTTGTGCTTCTTCAGAGTGAAAATTCGTATTTTCATCCGCTGCTAATTGTGACTGATGCTCATCTTCATTTTGATCAGTTGTTGCTTCATTTGATGTCGATTTTGATAATGTTGTTGCTTCTGGACTCGAACTTTCTTGCACTTCAGTTGTTTCTTGCTCAATTGTTTTATCATCTGTTGTTGCATCTTCATTAGCTGTTGGGCTAGTTTGAGCGTCAGTTTCAACTGACGTGTTGCGCTTTTTCATTTCTTGTTGTTGCTGTTGAATTTCTTCTTGAGTGAGTTTTTCGATACGTGACTTTTGTAAATTTTCTTTCACTCTTTCTTCGTTGTTTTTAGCTACCTCTTCATCTTTAAGTGCTTGTTGTTGTTGTAGCTGCTGCTCGTATTTGATACGTTGTTCACGTTCTTCATTATGAAAGAACTGGCGGCGTTTACGACGATATTTCTTTCTAGGTATGATTATTTTGTTGTCTTTATCCACCAAATCTCCTCCTTCATCCGCTTATCATTATCCTTTCATTATGACATATTGCACAAAAAAATTCTTCTTTATTTCATCTTAATATGCAAAAAGTTGATACACAATATCTTTATTTTGTTAATTTTTTAACAGTTAACCATAATATAACTGAAAAAGCATTGGATTACACCTTTGAAAAGGTCCATCCAATGCTTTGATAATTAGTTTTTATGTTTTTTGTTATTACGCATAGACGTTAACCAGCCTACGATAACAAGTAAAATCATAACAGCCCAGAAAATAGTTTGCCAAATGGCACCGTGAGGGAATTCATGAGGTATTAAGCCAATGTCTTCGTGCGCTAACACAAGAACTATCAACTTAATGCCGACCCAGCCTACGATAGCAAATGCCGCACCTTCTAAACCTGGATATTTATTTAACAACTCTACAAAGTATGTTGCCGCAAAACGCATGATTACGACACCGATTAAACCACCTAGGAACATTACAGTGAATTGCCCTAAGTCCATACCACCAAAATGAATACCAACTTTTGGTAAAGTAATAGCGATAGCCATTGCCGCTAACATTGAATCGATAGCAAAAGCAATGTCTGCAAATTCAACTTTGGCTACAGTGCCCCAAAACGCTTTGGAACTTGTTTTAATTTCTTCTCCATCTTCATCGTAGTGATGACTATCATTGCCAATTTCTTCATTTTCATCCTTATGTTGGAAGAAATTGTACAGGTTTTTGATGGACATATAAAGTAAATAAAGTGCACCTGCTGCTTGGATATACCAAAAATTTGCGATAATACTTATTAAAAATAGTGCTAAAAATCTAAATACAAATGCACCTAATAAACCATAGAACAAGGCTTTTTTACGTTGTTCTGGGGGTAAATGCTTAACCATAACAGCCATTACGACCGCATTATCAGCCGCCAATAAACCTTCTAAGAATACTAAAACAACTATTACCCATAAATAAGGTAAGATCAAACTCGGATCCATGACATTACAACTCCTTTAATTTTACATAAAAATAGAGACCTAAGCTAATAAGTTATGACCCACTGCTTCACATAAACTACAGAAAGACACAACTACAAGCAAAGGTCTCACTCAGCAAAAATACATTTACCCATTTTACCGGAAGTGCAAACACTTCGTAATGACGATAAAACGACTCTAATTGCTCCTTGTATTACTACAGTGCTTTATTAGAGCTAAGTTACTCCCCTCTGACATTTAGTCATAGGTATTCTATTTTTTATTTATTATACACGAAACTTTACTTATAATAAACTATATAACTTAATTTCAGGGAATTTTTCTTCAAACCAGCGCGTTGCAAAATCATTTTCAAATAAAAAGACGTATTGATCATAACGGTCTTTCACTAATATCGAACGTGAAGAATTCATTTTTTCTTGAATATCATCTTCATTTTCAATCCAACGTGCTATTTTCTTCCCTACTGGTTCCATAACTACATCTACGTTATATTCATTTTTAATTCTATGCTCAAACACTTCGAATTGGAGTTGTCCTACTGCACCTAGAATGATTTGGTTCGTGTGCAATGTTTTATAATATTGAATTGCACCCTCTTGCACTAGTTGTTCAATTCCTTTATGGAAATGTTTTTGCTTCATAACGTTTTTAGCAGAAACTTTCATAAATAATTCAGGTGTAAATTGAGGTAGCTCTTGGAAACTATATTTTTGATTTCCACCTACTAAGGTATCTCCAATTTGGTAATTACCGGTATCATATAATCCGATAATGTCACCAGCGACAGCATGATTTAACGTTTCTTTATCATCAGCCATAAAGGATGTTGAACGTGTAATTTTTTGTTTTTTCTTTGCTCGTTGTAATGTCACATCCATGCCACGTTCAAATGCGCCACTCACTATCCTCATAAATGCTATACGGTCTCTATGCTTAGGATCCATATTGGCCTGAATCTTAAAAATGAAACCAGAAAAGTCTTTGTCATAAGGAGAAACAGCTGTATCTTCTTTTGTTTGACGTGCATCTGGCATAGGCGCATGATCCACATAAGCATTTAGAAATTGTTCTACTCCAAAATTAGCTAATGCCGAACCAAAGAACACCGGTGTCAATTCACCCGCTAATAATGAATCATTATCAAATGAACCACCCGCTTCTTCGACAAGCATCAATTCTTCGATAGCCTGTTCAAAAGCACTATCATTCGTTATAGGATGAGATTCTTCCAATTCATAATCATCATTTAAATGTAATAAATTTTCTTCATCTCTAAAAGGTTCAATAGTTCTTGATTCTCTATCGATAATACCGAAAAAGTTTTGTCCCATGCCTACTGGCCAGTTCATTGGATAAGTTTCTATTTCGAGTGTTTGTTCTATTTCTTCTAATAATTCAAATGGTTCCTTACCTACACGATCTAGTTTGTTAATAAATGTAAAAATAGGAATACCACGCATTTTACACACTTTGAATAATTTTAATGTTTGTGGTTCAATCCCTTTCGCACAGTCAATTACCATAACTGCGCTATCAACAGCCATTAATGTACGATACGTATCTTCTGAAAAATCTTCATGGCCTGGTGTATCTAATATATTAATTTTATAGTGATCATAATCAAATTGCATCACAGAACTAGTTACTGAAATACCACGTTCTTGCTCTACTTTCATCCAATCACTTGTAGCAAACTTCCCACTTTTTTTACCTTTTACTGTCCCAGCTTCACGAATTGCACCACCGAATAACAATAGTTTTTCAGTTAATGTCGTTTTACCAGCATCGGGGTGAGAAATAATAGCAAACGTTTTTCGTGCTTCAATTTCTTCCTTAATTGTCATTTTAATTCTCCTTTAATACTCGTCTATCCATTCAATTACTCTTGTTGCAATTTGGGTACATTTTTGTTCGTCGAATATTGTAAATAAATGCATGATTATTTCTTCTTTCATTTCACAAGTATCGACCTGAGTTGTTAACTCTAACGACCAATTATAATCAGGTATCCCTACAAAATAGTGATGTATTTGGTCATCTTTATGCAGGTACACTCTAGTATCATCTGGTAAGTGTCTAATCTGCATGTGGCCCACCGCCAAATTTTGCATATGCTGCGTCTAAACCAATTAAATCGTCACGATGTGGTACTTTAACATGTCCTGGCATAATTTGATAAGGTTCTCTACCTTTCGAAGCTAACACAACGGTATCTCCTGGCTGTGCAATTTCAATAGCATGTTTAATTCCTTCTGCACGATCAGTAAACTCTACGTAGTTATTATGCGTAGCACCTTTCGCTAATTCTGAAGTTAGCATTTTCGGATCATCGTTTGCCGGATTATCAGGAGTAAAAATAACGTAATCAGCACGACAAGCGACACGGCCCATTTCAGGAGTTTTAGTTAAATCACGTTCTCCCGCCATTCCACATAAAAAGATTAGGCGCTGTTGTGCGAATGGTTTTACAGCATCAATTAATTTATCCATTCCATCAGCTGTATGCGCGTAATCAATAATTAAGTCAATTGGCAATTCAGGATCTAGCACTTCTAAACGTCCATCGACAGGCTCTAAATATTCAACAACATCTATAACTTCTGTCAAAGGTATGCCCTTACTCCATACTGCAATGATTGCTGCCATGATATTAGAAATATTAAATTTTCCAACGTATGGGGATTTAACTGGATACACACCAAAAGGCGTTGCCAAATCAAAAGTAACACCTTGCAATGTTTCATTAATATTAATGGCCGTAAATTGTGCTTCACGATCGATACCATAAGTAAAAACCTCAAACGGTGTCACAGATGTTAAATATTCAGCAAAATCATCATCGTTATTAACAATGGCATATTTCTCTTTTGCTAAATCTTCACCTAATTGGCTAAACAATAATGATTTAGCATGCCCATATGCCTCCATAGTGCCATGGAAATCTAAGTGATCTTGCGTTAAATTTGTAAAGATTGCCACATCAAATTCGACTCCGCGTAAACGTCCCAACGCCAAACCATGACTCGATACTTCTAAAGTCATCGCTTCAGCTTGTTGTTGGACAGCTTCATTTATTTTCTTCGTTAATACTACCGTTTCAGGTGTTGTATTAGCACCTTTAGTTTTTTCTTCATTTATTTGAAAGCCGTTAGTACCTAAATAGGCACTGCCTTTATTTAATTTTCTATAAATATGATGAATCATTGTCGCAACAGATGTTTTACCATTTGTTCCAGTTACACCATAAGTTATTAATTGCTGGCTTGGATAATTAAACAATAAGTTGACTAAGATACTTGCTACACGTAAAGTGTCAGGCACTATAACTTGTGTCACATTACCTGTAAGTGTCAACTGTCTATTAACTACTACAATTTCACACCCTGCATCCACTACATCTTGACAAAACTTATGACTATCCACTGTATAGCCCTCTGATGCTACAAATATGCTTTGTGCTGTAGCAGTACGTGAGTCAGTTGTTATATCAACTATATCTTGTTCTAATGATCCAATAACTTGTTTTACTTTTATTTTGTCAAACAACGTTTTCGCATCCAACATCTATCGCTCCTTTAAATCACATATGTTTATTATACACGTTTTTTCTTGTTTTTATAGCAATGATTTCTTGAAATTCATGATTTGTTTCTTCATTTTATGGCTATAGTTTAAATAAACAAACTATTAGAAAGTTTAATAATACTTGGAGAATTTTAACTTGATGTAAGTCATATGTTAAGTCTTTCTATAATTTGCTTATTATAATGAATCTGACGATACATTTTACTTTATTAATGCTAATCTATACTTATAAAAATAGATTTCATTGTAACTTATATATACTTAAACTAGTATGAATCATTTTACATCAACTTGTAAAATGATATAATCTTCTTTAATTGCGTTTTTTTCTTTCGCACTGCTTAAAATTACGATAAAATAATTATGCATCACACTACATTATTGGAGGGTGGCTTTCATGGTTACTCAAAAGAAAAAATTATTGATAATTACTGGTTCATTTGGTAATGGTCATCTACAAGTTACGCAAAGTATCGTGAATGAATTTAATGCTATGAACCTTGATAACCTAACTGTAATTGAACATGATTTATTTTTAGAAGCTCACCCTTTATTAACTTCTATATGTAAAAAATGGTATATCAATAGTTTTAAGTATTTTAGAAACATGTATAAATCATTTTATTATAGTCGACCTGAGGAGTTAGACAAATGTTTTTATAAATATTACGGCTTAAATAAATTAATAAATTTATTATTAAAAGAAAAACCGGATTTAATTTTACTAACATTCCCTACTCCGGTTATGTCAGTATTGACTGAACAATTTAACATTAATATTCCTGTTGCCACAGTAATGACTGACTATAAAATGCATAAAAATTGGATTACCCCTCATTCTGAAAGATATTATTTAGCTACTGAGGACTTAAAAGAAGAATTTGCATCTATTGGTGTTCCTAAAAATAACATCAAAGTAACGGGTATTCCTATCTCTGATAAATTTGAGGCAGCTATCGATAAAAGTGAGTGGTTAAGTAGCAATCACTTAGATCCTGATAAACCTACTATATTAATGTCAGCAGGCGCTTTTGGTGTTTCTACTGGTTTCGGTCAGATGATTAAAGATATGCTTATCCAAAGTCCACAATCTCAAATAGTTATGATTTGTGGTAAAAGTAAAGAATTAAAACGTAGCTTAACGGCACAATTTAAAGACTATAATAATGTGTTAATTTTAGGTTATACTCAACATATGAATGAGTGGATGGCTTCGAGTCAATTGATGATTACTAAGCCAGGGGGTATAACTATTTCTGAAGCACTGACGAGACAAATTCCTATGATTTTCTTAGATCCAGCACCAGGTCAAGAGTTAGAAAACGCACATTATTTTGAAGCCAAAGGATTCGGTAAGATCGCTTATACACCAAATGATGCTATCTCGTATGTTGCAGAGTTAACATCACAGCCTGACGCTTTAGCAATGATGTCACAACAAATGGACGACTCTAGAGTAACATATTCAACTTATAAGTTATGTAAAGATTTACTAGACCTCATGCATCATTCTAGTCAATATGAGGAAGTATATGGAAAGGTTCCTTTATATGCAAAGCTCTTCGTTAAATAATTACGCACACAATAAAAATTTCATAATCATGCTTATAATATTATTTTTAATGGAATTTGCCCGAGGAATGTATATATTGAGTTATTTATCACTACTTCCAACTGCAACTTCCATAGCGGTAGGTGTTACATCTATCGCTATTTCTATTCATTTTATAGCAGACGCTGCAACCAATTTTGTCATTGGCTTTTTACTCAAACGATTAGGTACTAAAGTAGTATTAACATTAGGTTTCTTACTTGCCTTTTTCAGCTTATTTCTAGTTATTTGGTTTCCAACAAATCCAATTGTCTTAATTGCTAGTGCAATTTTACTAGGAATCGCTGTTACTCCAATTTGGGTCATAATGTTAGCTAGTGTTGAAGAAAAAAATCGTGGCAAACAAATGGGCTATGTTTATTTTTCTTGGTTGCTAGGTTTATTAGTTGGTATGGTCTCAATGAATATTATCTTTAAATTCCATCCAACGAATTTTGCCTTTATGATGTCACTCATGGTTTTAGTCGCATGGGTATTATATTATTTCGTAAAAATCAGATTAACAAATTACAATACGAAACCAGTAGCCCAACAAATCACACAAATTAAAAATGTAACTAAAAAGCATATGCTGCTATTTCCAGGTATTTTACTACAAGGTGCAGCAATTACTGCATTAGTCCCAATTTTACCTATTTATGCAACAAAAGTTGTTGGCGTATCAACTGTTGAATACACCATTGCACTTATTATTGGTGGCATTGGCTGTGCCATTTCAATGCTTATTCTGTCAAAATTAATAGATAATAATGGAAGACTGTTTACCTATAGTGTAATCATCGGTGGCTTCACATTGTATGCATTATTAATTTTTGCATTATCTCTTATTACTAATATTTATATAGTATGGGGACTCGCTGTTTTCATCGGTTTAATGTACGGTCTACTACTACCTGCATGGAATACATTTATGGCAGGTCACATTAATCCTGAAGAACAAGAAGAAACTTGGGGAGTTTTTAATAGTGTTCAAGGTTTCGGTTCTATGATTGGTCCGTTATGTGGCGGACTTATTAAAGAGTTCACGCATAGTGTTAACAATACATTTTATTTTTCAGCACTAGTCTTTTTATTTTTAGCAGTCTTTTATGCGCTCTACTTTATAAAAAACCGCAAAAATTTAATATAAAGTACTACTGACAATCAATAATGTTTTAACGTATATAAAAGTCACGGTCGTAAAATTTAGTTAACACTATTAAATTTTACGACCGTGTTTTTTATAATTACATAGTTGCTATTTAAATGCTTCTTATTGTGAAACTGCTGAGCGGAAACGCCTTGACCCATATCTCCCCTTCTTTATATTTACTAATGTATATTTAAGATTTAAATACAATGATTAATTTTGGTAGCGATTTTGGCCGACTCCTGTGGTAATAGCGCTCGCCGAAGACTACAGGCTGAGGCAGTGCTCGCGGAAAGCGTGCACAAAAAAACTGCCAACAAAGCCGGAAACTTTGTCGACAGTCTAGCCTAATCAAGTATTATTTCAATTAGGTTTTATTGCAATAATACCTTTTATTTCACTAGAGCTAACATTGTTAGTCTCTATGAGGATAATTTACAATTAAGCTAAATTAAAAGTATCTTCAACTTTCCACTTTTCAGCTTCATCATCATATTTCACTAAAGAAACTTGATCAATAGTTTCTTTATAATCAATACCTGCTAATTTAACTTGTCCATAAATATCTTCGAATTCTTGACTTGTTAATCCTTGAGCAATTGTAAAATGTGGAACAAACGGATGATCAGGTTGTCCATAAAAATCACCATTATTAAATTGATCAAACAAGTTTTGAATTTCATCTGTTTTTTGCACTTTAAAATAAATAACATTATTTATCGGTGCAAAGCTAGAAGCCTTAGTTGCATGCACATCGATTGGTTGAAGCCCTTCTAGACGTGATTTAATATCTTCTTTAACAGCTTCGAAATCTTCATCTTTAATCTCAAATTGCCCTTTAATTGTAATATGCGGCATAATTGTCGCATAATGTGAATCATAACGCTTACGGTAAGCATTTACTTCATCTTGAAATGCTTTTGACGGAATTAATGCTAATCCTAAAATCATTGAAATTCCTCCTTTGTTTAACATATTACCATTATAGCAAATTTCAGAAAAATTCGTTACTTTAAACTTTATTTAACTTCAATTTTTAGTTTTTATTAAAAAGAAATATTATCTGATAAAAAATAAGTAAGTGTATCAGCTAATAATGGTTTCCAAGATTTCCAACGATGACCACCATCAAATTCTTGATAGTAATAGGTCATTTCCTGTGTTGCTAATAATTGATTCAATGCTCTATTAGGCGTTAAAAAATCGGCTCTTTTACCAGTTGTTGGTAAGGCAAAATCGGCCTCCTCTAATCCTACAGTATGCCAAACTGTTAAAATGTCAGTAAATTGACATCTTTGCACCAATGTTGTAATCACGTCGTCATGTTGTGGACTAAGCATACCTACTTGGCTAAACACGCGTGGATAAGTTAACGCCGTTATTAAAGCAACACTGGCTGCTAAACTATCTCCAAGTAGTAGTCGTCCATTACCTACTTTATAAGTTGGAAATTGTTGATCTATATACGGTAATATTTCTTGAGCCATAGCTTTAACTGTTAAAGGTGTACGCTCACCTTGTGGGTGAAACTCTGCTCTTCTTTTATCTACCGATTCATAGTTAAATCCAACAAATATCGCTCTTTCTACTTCATTGTTTGCTCTTAATTTTTCATAAGTTCTATGAATTTGTCCAAAACTATAAAAGTCTTTACCATCAAAGCAAAATACTACTTTATATTTAAATAAGGCTGTATAGTCTTTGGGTAAATAAATAGACAACTTAATATCCCTCTCTAATATTTTACTGGGAAAGTTAATTTCATTTACGCTTCCTGCTTGAAACTCGGTCATAAAAATATGCGCCTCCTAGTTTTCTTAACGCCATTGTACCAAGAGACGCAGTATTTTCAAATATACTGACTAGTATTAAATTGTATAGATTTACTCTTTTTGTCGTTCTTTTTCAAGCCGTTCAGGATAATCATAGTGCCAAAATACTGCGTTAGGCACTTCATTCTTATCTGGTTTATATATCGCTTGCTTACCTGAACCCAATTTTTTCTTTTGTCGCTCATAATCTTTCAAAGCATTGATTGCTGGGCGATGTAATATCCATATAGCTATGATGTTTAACCATGCCATTAAGCCAACACCTAGATCACCCATACCCCAAGCAGCCTCTGCAGTTTTAACGGCACCAAAAATAGTTGCAGCTATTAAAATTATACGTGTGACGTTAATCCAAAAGAATGTGTTGGAATAATTTTTATTTTTTGTAAGATAGGTTATATTGGTTTCTGCAATATAGTAATACGCTAATATTGTAGTAAAAGCAAAGAAGAATAATGCAATCGCTATAAAGTACGACCCAATACCAGAAAATGCTGGATCGAAATGATATGAACTACCTTGGAATGCTTTATCAATACCAGCTTGTGCATACATTGCAGTACCAGAATAATCTTTGTCACCATTAGCCATAGGTACAAAAATTTCGTTATTTTCAATAAGTCTCGGACCACCATCACTATTTGTTTTACCATCAGTAACATTGTAAGTGCCAGATAATAAAATAATAAGTGCTGTAGCTGTACAGACAAACAATGTATCAACATAAACAGAAAATGATTGTACTAATCCTTGTTTGGCAGGATGAGACACTTCAGCAGCCGAAGCCGCATGAGGCCCTGTACCTTGTCCTGCTTCATTTGAGTAGAGTCCACGTTTCACTCCAATTTCAATCATAGCCCCTACAATGCCACCAAAAGCAGCTTCCATTCCGAATGCTGATTTAAAAATTAACGCAAATAAAGCTGGTACATGTTCGATATTTATAATGATAATAATAACTGCTATTAAAATGTACGCAATCGCCATGAAAGGTACGATAGCAGTGGCAGCATTAGCAATCCATTTAATACCACCGAAAATAATTAACGCTAATAACACAGCTAAAGCTATAGCTATTATCCATGCATCAAAACCAAAAGCATTTTTCATTGAACTTGCAATTGCATTTGATTGAACACCTGGTAGCAAAAGCCCTACCGAAATTACTGTAACAATCGCGAATATTAAACCATAAATTTTCCCAATTTTACCTTTCATTCCATATTCAATGTAGAAAGCAGGTCCACCACGATATTCCCCTTTTTCTTCACGTTTGTAGATCTGACCTAATGTCGATTCTATAAAGGCACTACTCGCACCTAAGAACGCTGACGCCCACATCCAAAATACTGCACCAGGGCCCCCAATAAAAATAGCTGTAGATACACCTACAATATTACCTGTTCCCACACGTCCTGCTAAAGATAAAGCAATCGCTTGGAAACTTGATATCCCAGTAGGTGATTTCTCACCTTGAAACATCAACCTTATCATTTCTTTAAAATGTCTAATTTGAACAAAACGCATCATAAACGAAAATATTACACCGGTTAACAACAAACCATAAACTAGCGGTTTACTCCATACTAATTCATTAAGCCATGCAACAAAATTTTCTAACATCATTTTATCCCCCTTGTCATATCACAGTATTTGCGTGATATAATGCTTATTATTATACACATATGTAAGCGCTTGCACAATGGATATTTTTTACTTTTCCATTCATTAATTGTAGATTTATGAATGGTTCTATTTTTGTCTTTTGTTGTGCCACGTTATAAGCTATACTAAAGTGTAATCTATTATTGCTTTAGGAGGACAGTTCTATGTTAAATAAAGTATGGTTTAGAACTGGGATTGCATTAATAATCCTATTTATACTAATTAAATTAGTAATGGAAGTTCATTCCATCTTCATACCGTTTATCATTATTTTACAATCTGTACTTCTACCATTGTTATTAAGTGGTTTTTTATTCTATCTATGTCTTCCTTTTCAAAAGATTTTAGAGAAATATAATGTACCACGTTGGGGAAGTATCACAATTATCTTTATCGGGTTAATCATTGTTATCGGCATCATCGTCGGTATTGTAGGTCCAATGATTGTAGAACAAATTGATAATTTGATCCAACAAATCCCTATGTTACAAAATGAAGTACAAAATATTATCCAATTTTCATTAAACCAAATGGAACGCTTGCCGTCAGATGTTACGGAAAGAATCAATAAAGTTGTTGGCTCTATGGGTGATAACGTTGCTGATATTTTATCTAATTCATTAAGTTATATTACTTCTATTATTTCAACAATGTTCTTATTAATTATGGTTCCATTTTTCTTAATCTATATGTTAAAAGATCATGAGCGTTTTATACCATTTATTGCACGCATTTTTAAAGGTGAACGCAAAGTATTTGTTGTAGATTTATTGAAAGATTTAAACGAAACTGTAAAATCTTATATCCAAGGTCAAGTAACAGTAAGTTTAATTTTGGGACTAATCTTATATATCGGCTATTCTATTTTAGGTTTAAATTACACACTATTATTAGTAATGTTCGCGATTGTAGCAAATATGATCCCATTCCTAGGTCCTTGGATGGCGTTTGCACCAGCAGGTATTATCGCAATTATTCAAAGCCCTTCTACATTTATTTGGGTTTGTATCATTACATTAATTGCACAACAATTAGAAGGAAATGTCATAACACCTAACGTTATGGGTAAATCTTTAAATATTCACCCATTAACTATCATTGTAGTGATTTTAGCTGCAGGTAATTTAGGAGGCTTTATGCTAATACTTATTGCTGTACCATTATATGCAGTAATTAAATGTATTGTTAGAAATATTTTCAACTATAGACAAAAAATTATAGATAAAGCACAATCTACTGTGCATGATTAACGGATGGACTTAAATCCCCATTCGTAAAATAAGAGGACTAATCCTTATATGGATTGGTCCTCTTTATTATCTTAGCCTCTTTTTATCATCAGTTCATATATAAAAAACGTTGGTGCATGCACCAACGTTTTACACTTTATTATTTTATTGCATGATAGCCGCTATCTACATGAATGTTTTCACCAGTAACACCACTTGCAAAATCACTTAATAAGTATGCAGCTGTTTTACCCACTTCTTCTTGAGTTACATTACGTTTTAACGGTGCGCGTTCTTCAATTTCTTTAAGAATAGTATTGAAACCGCCGACCCCTTTAGCACTTAATGTACGAATTGGACCTGCAGAGATAGCATTAACACGAATATTATCTTCACCCAAATCCGCTGCTAAGTAGCGTACATTAGCTTCTAAACTAGCTTTAGCTACTCCCATTACATTGTAATTAGGTACAGCATATTCTCCACCGATATACGTAGTAGCAACAATACTACCACCCTCAGTCATTAATTTTTTAGCTTCTCGAGCTACAATCGTTAATGAGTATGAACTAATATCTTGCGCTAATAAGAAACCATCTCTTGATGTATCAGAAAAACGGCCACGTAAGTCTTCAACATTACCGAATGCGATAGAGTGATATACACCATCAATGTGTCCTACTTCTTCGCCAATTTTAGCAAATCCTGCAACGACATCTTCATCGTTTTGTACATCAACTTGATACATATGTGTTTCAGTTTGGTTTAATTGCTCAACTAGACGCTCTAATTCTTTTTTACTACGCTCTTTACGATATGTAAATACTAGTTTAGCACCTAATTCATCTAGCACTTTTGCCACACCAAAACCAATACTACGTTTATTCGCAATACCCATAATAACATACGTTTTATTTTCCAAATTAAACATTAGACTAACTCCTTTAATTTATATAAATTGATTTCACTTCAATGATTGTTTAGTACAATCCACATTATATTACTTAATTATACCAGTAATTATTTTAACATTGCTACATTTAACTGAACAATTAAATACATTAATTTAATTATTTAATTTGTATTATGTTAAGTAAGTCGCCTACTGGACATGGGCGTTGTTAATAATAAAATTCTAATTCTCGTTTTAATTCATCTACATATTCTTTAGAGCCAGTTACAATTAGTCTATCACGATAACGTAATTGCGTATCACCATGAGGTACGATAGATTCATTATTACGAATAATTCTTACAAAAATAATATCGCCATCGAATGGGAAGTTACGTAATTGTATTTGATCATATTTATGATTCAACATCGCAATTTCGTATAATGAAGTTTCTACATTACTTAAGATATTTAACATATTAGGTGTTTCAATTAGACCTTTAAGCAAAATTTTATTACTTAAATAACTACTAAAGATTTCAATACCTTGTGCACGTAATTCTTGATCATCGGTATTACTTTCCAAACGACAAATAACACGTTCAACGCCTCGTTCTTTAGCCATTAACGCTACCTTTTTGTTAATATCATCGTCATTAGTAGAGCAGACAACGATATTTCTTTTGAACAAACCTAATCTATCTAACATGTCCGCTTCATAATCAGCAATTTCAATCATAGATATCTCATCAGCTAATTTACGTTTATCACTTAAATCTGTTCGATAGTACAATGAAACTTGGTATAACTGAGATGCTAAATTTTGAGCAATTGGTATCGTTAATTGGTTCTTTCCAATCATACTGACCTCAATTTTGCGTGTTGCTTCTTCAGGCATTGGGAACATTTTTTTAAATACGATCGGCACGAATACACATGTAATAACAGCACTTAAAATTAAAATGCCTGAAATTTCTGGTGTGATTGTTCCTAATTGTTCCGCAATTTTTGCCGAAGCAATAACCAATGATAATGTTGACGTTAATAAAAATGCTGTAGAAATCGTGGTTTTTTGATCAAACCAACGTCTTATATAAAAGACCGGAATTAATTTTGACACTAAAAAAGCTGCCATTAATAACGGAATAATAATTAACAGTGACGGTTCTTTTATTAAAGAAGGGATGTTTAAATCTACCCCAACCATTATAAAGAATATTGGTATGAAGAAACCGTAACCAAAGGAATCTAATTTTTCCACTAAATCTTCGTCTGGTTTTAACAAGGAAACAACGACACCGGCTAGAAACGCACCCAAAATATTTTCTGCACCAGCACCTTCTGCTAATGCTACTAATAATATGATTAGCGCAAATACTGCTCTAATACCGATTTGGGTAGTACCGTCCATTAACTTTTGTAAAAACTGCGCTTTCTTGAATACGCCACCGATTAAATAAAAGACAACTGTAAACACAACTAATGTGCTAATTAACCAAATAGAACCACTATGTGAAGCATGAATTGTGCCATATGCTGTTAATAAAATCATAGTAACCAAATCTGCTAAGACAGCAACGAGTAAGATAAACTGTCCAATAGTCGTTCTCATAATGTTCATTTCTTTTAATGTAGGTACAACGACGCCTAATGAGATTGTCGAAATAATAATAATCATTAACAAGACGTCATCTATCAATCCAAACCACTTAAAGAGATAGGCAAAGACAATTGAAATTATCATAATAAACATAAAGACAGTAACAGCCAATTGTAAATGTCCCGGCACTTTTTTCTTCTCATTTTTACTATTACTACCTTTTTTAGAATCTTTTTTAAAGGCAGTAAAGTCTATTTCTAATCCACTTAAAAACATTAAAAAGATAAATCCTAATGTCGACAAAATATTAAGCATAGCATCTCTTTCTACAAGATTCAGAAAAGAGTTACCAATCACAATACCCATAAGTATTTCAGCAACGACGACTGGAATAAAAGTAATATTAAGTCTGTTGACAATAATAGGTGTTAAAAATGCTGCTAAAACAACTATAACAAGTGATACAAATTCCATATTGCCTCCTATAATAAATAAGACATGAATGACGTCGCTAGGCCAAAGTAAATTAGCATACTTACGATATCATTAATTGTTGTAATAAACGGCCCACTAGCAACTGCCGGATCAATATTAAGTTTGTTCATAACTAGAGGTATCATTGAACCAACTAACGTTCCTACTGTCATCGCTATAGTTAAGCTACTTGCAACAATAAGCCCTAAAATAGGTTGTTGGTACAGGACAATAATAATCATTAATAGAATAGCAGCACATACTAAACCACTTAAAAATCCACTTCCAGTTTCTCGTAATGCCACTTTGAATTTACTTTGTTCATCAATTTCACCAGTTGATATATTACGTACTGAAACGGCTAACGATTGTGTACCAGAATTACCTGACATGCCACTAATAATTGGAATAAAAGCTGCTAATAGTGCAACTTGTGATAATGTGTCTTCAAATGAGCCTAATATTGTGGCAGTTATCATACCTAGAAATGTTAATATAATAAGCCAAGGCAAACGCTTTAAAGCAGTTTTGGTAACAGAATCATTCGTAGCATCGACGTCACTAACACCTGCTAAACGTGAGTAGTCTTCGCTTGCTTCTTCATCTATTACATCTAAAATATCATCAATGGTAATAATACCAAGAAGATGATCTTGATAATCGACAACCGGCATAGCTATAAAATCATAATCTCGCATTTTTTGTGCTACGTCTTCTTGGTCATCAGCTACATTTGCACTAATAACACGTTCACTCATAATATCTTCAATATATGCATCATTTTCAGCAATAATTAAATCCCTTAATGACAATACACCAACCAATTGTTTATCATCATTCACTGCGAAAATTACATAAATGGTTTCTGCGTCTGGAGCTTGTTCTTTAACGTGCATCAATGCTTCTTTCACTGGCATAGTAGCCTTTAACGAAATATATTCAGTAGTCATGATACCGCCGGCAGTGTCTTCTTCATAATGCAGCAATGCTTTTATTTCTTTGGCATCATCTTTATTCATTAAAGTTAAGAGGCTGACTATTTTTTGTTTTGATAAATTGTTCATTATGTCTACAGCATTATCATATGACATATCTTCTAACACATGACTGGCATAGGATGCATTCATCGTATCAAAAAGTGCTTCATACTCTTCTTCATCAATTTCTAATTGATCGAAAAAATTAGCTACTTCTTCTGGAGATAAGACTTCAAATATACGTTGTCGAATTTCATCCTCGCTATCTTCAAAATACTCACTTTGTTCATATGTATGCATTGTTAAAAATTCAGTTCTAAATTCATCTATATGATTTTGTAACAATAAATCATCAAGTAAAACTTTATTATATACGTTTTCATCATCTAGTGTGATTGTTTCATTCTCATTATTCATAGTCGACACCTCCAGAATATATTTAAAATTATAGCATATTATAAATAGTAGTAAGTTTATCTGTTTGATCTTCAATTGTAATGATTTGTTGCGTAATAGGATGCGTGAAGGAAACACGCATACATTGTAGTAGTTGATGATGATAACGGGATGTTATCCCCCCATATAACCCATCTCCTACTAGTGGATGACCTATATGCTGAAAGTGAACTCTAATTTGATGTGTCCTTCCAGTTAGTAACTTGACCTGACATAAACTAAAGTTGTCTGTAGAAGCTAAACATTTAAAATGTGTTTCTGCGTATTTACCAGTTGGATCTACCATCCTTTGAATAATACTGTCAGGATGCCTCTTTATCGGTGCTTTGATTATTCCATTATCCTGTACTTTACCCATACAAATACATAAATAACGCTTATCTATTTGCGTTTCAGACATTAAATGATGAATATACCCATGTTTCGTAAATATAACAATACCTGAAGTATTACGATCTAACCGTGTAACGATATGTGGCACATAGCGTGTGAAAGATTGCTGTAAATATGCAAGCACTTGTTCTACTAAACTTTGATGTAAGTGTTCTCTAGAAGGTGCAATATTTTGATTCGCTGATTTCGATACAATAAGAATATAATCATCTTCAAATAAAATAGTTAATGGTGAATGATAAGGCTGTAAATTGAAACTCGGTTGTTCCTGAGGCAAACAAACAACTAACTCATCACCTTCAGTTAATTTTTTTCTTACCGTTACATGCTCATTATTAACAACTAAAGCGCCATTATTTTTAATGGCGCTTATCGTCTTACGTGAGTATAAATGTCTGTGTAAAAAATCTTTCAGCATTTCATTACGAAAGATTCGGTAGACAAATTTCATCAAATATCGTCCTCACTAGAAATGAATGAATCATGCACTCTCTTCCAAAATGGAAATGGTCTAAATCTAGCAAATCGCACTTTTTCATTCGCAACTCGAAATTGAATGGCATTGACATTCTTATGTTTTATACTTACATGATCAATTGTTGTTAAAATAGTGTCATGGTTCACAGGTGTAATTAAACAAGTATGATGTTTAGGTAAGACTAATGGTGAACCTACTGTTCTAAATACTCTATTATTTATAGATGCAATTTCTGCTATTTGCATTGCCTCTAAAGATGGATGAATAAGTGCACCACCAAGTGCTTTATTATAAGCTGTTGAACCTGAAGGTGTAGATACACATAATCCATCACCTCTAAAACGTTCAAATTGCTTACCACGTATATTTACGTCCACAACTAACGTTGAACCATTTTCAGTTTTCATTGTCGCTTCATTTAACGCTAAATATCTTGTTTCATAACCATTGTCATTATATCGCACTATGATTTCTAACAATGGATATTCAATTACTTGGAATTGTGAATTATTAATTTCTATTATTAATTTTTCTACTTCATGTGGTAACCAATCTGCATAAAAGCCGAGATGCCCAGTATGTACCCCGACAAAAGCGCAACGTGATAACATATGACTATATTTATGAAATGCTTGAAGTAAGGTGCCATCTCCACCTACAGAAATTACAATTTCTGGGTTGTCTTCATCTTCTACCATATTAAAGTCTTCCATATGGTTTATCATTTTATGCTTTAAGGCATTAGATTTAGAATCGCCTTTAGATAATATTGTATAACGCATGGATATACACCTCACTAGTCATTGTTATGTTTTTTCGCTCGCTTTTTGGAATAATATTGTTGTGCCTCTTGAATCTCATCTTTAATTTCCGACATTTCTTCATCTAATAAAAATGCCGCTTCAGCCGCACGTTCAAGCCTATGTTGGATCTCAGGCGGATAATCACTATCATATTTATAACGCAATGTATGTTCAATCGTCGCCCAAAAATTCATCGCTAATGTACGGATTTGTATTTCAGCCAATATTCTTTTTTTACCTGACAGTGTTTCTATTGGATATTCAATAATCACGTGATATGAACGATAACCACTTTGCTTAGTATTACTAATATAATCACGTTCTTCAACAACATTAAAATCTTTACGTTGCCTTAGTAGATTAACCACAACATCAATATCATCCACAAACTGACACATCATACGTAAACCTGCTATATCATACATTTCTTCATGTAATCGATCAAAAGGGATATGTCGCTTATTCGCTTTGTCGATAATACTAGTCATAGGTTTAACCCTACCAGTGACAAATTCAATTGGTGATGCTTGTTCACCAACTTCGTATTGTTTACGTAAACCCTTTAACTTTATTTTTAATTCATCTACAGCTTGTTTATATGGAGCTAAAAACTGATCCCATTGATTCATTGCGTCTCACTCCGCTTCACTCTAATTCAAACGTGTCTTCAACTACTGAAACAAACTCCTTACCATAATTTGAATTACCCTTAATATTTTCTAATATGTAAGTTAGTTCGTTATTAAATTCTGTTAATTCTAACGTGTCATTAACTATTATTTTTTTACCTTTATTTTCGTGTAACATCGACCATGTTTCTTGTACAAAAATAAGGTATGTATAAGATTCCCCATTATCTAAAATATGTGCGAAGGCATGATTATCACTATCAACAAGCATTTGTCCTGCTTCTTGTAATCCTTCTATTGATTCTTCGGTATAGCAAAGAATGCTATCATCTGTAATTTTGATTTCGTTAACATAAATACGCATGCTTGTTCCTCCTTATTCTTCATTAGTTTAACATAATTTCCTATTACATAACACGTCACATGACTATTATGAAATCCAACTTTTTTAAAGATTTATTATGTATATATAGTATTATTTTTTCGGATTACTTTAAATCTACAACAAAATTTTGCATAATAAAAGCCGAGGAGTGAATTATTTTGGCTACAAATAATGAAATTGAATTCAAACAATTATTAACAGCAACACAATACGACAATTTAACAGATTTTTACTTTAAAAATGAGACACCATTTTCACAAACGAATCATTATATAGACACACCAGATTTTCAATTAAAAGCACAACGTTGTGCATTGCGCATTCGTGTAAAAGACCAACACAATGAAATGACGTTAAAAGTTCCAGCCGCAGTAGGATTATTAGAATATAACTTCGATACTACTGTACAACCTGAAATTAACGCACCACTACCTCCTTCTCAACTGCCTCAAGATATCAAAGACGTTTTATCGCAAATGCATATTGATATCGAATCACTAGTAATATTAGGTTCACTTACCACTGAACGTTTAGAACGAGAGATAGACAATAATCTATTAGTCCTAGATAAAAGTACTTACCTAAATACAACTGATTATGAATTAGAATATGAAGTCCAAGAGTATAACTCAGGTTTGGCACAATTTCATGCGTTATTAGCAGAACATGATATCGATGCTGTCACACCCGATAATAAAGTACAACGTTTCTTTAACCGTAAAGAAGGGTTGCAATAATAAACACGGACAATTCTCCTAAAAGTCGAATTACTTTCATATGTAAATATTCATGTTATATTATTAATATATAAATGAAATATGGTGATAACAATGACTCAAACACCTTATGAAATTATCGGTTCTGAAGCTTTATACAACATGATTGATCACTTTTATATGCTTGTAGCAAAAGACCAACGTATAAACCATTTATTTCCTGGAGATTTTGAAGAAACGAGCCGTAAACAAAAACAGTTTCTGACCCAATTTTTAGGTGGTCCAAGTCTCTATTCACAAGAGCACGGACATCCAATGCTTAAAAGACGTCATTTAGATTTTACTATCACGACATTCGAACGTGATGCTTGGCTAGAAAATATGGCTACTGCAATTACAGCAGCTCAGTTTCCTGCAGGTGTAGGTGATTATTTATATGAACGTCTACGTCTAACTGCTAATCATATGGTAAATTCCGAAAATTAATTGTAGGTGAAAACACATGACTGGAGAATTAAAAATGATACATGCTAATAGTCGTGAAGATGCCAATCTTTCACCTGTAAGTAAAATAGAAATTTATTCATTTTTCGATCCATTCAGTACAGATTGTTTCAAACTATCTGCAATTCTGTCTAAATTGCGCCTTGAATATAAGCAATATATCCGAATTAGACATATTCTAAACCCATCTTTAAGAGTTTTAACGAAATGCCAAGCTCAAAGTACTTCTGATTTAGATAATATTGCACTAGCTTATAAAGCAGCTGAATTACAAGGTAGATTGCGTGCAGAAAGGTTCATACACCTTGTACAAAATGAAATAATCACAAAAAAAGATATTATTACTGAGGGTATGGTCAATGATTGTATAAATAATGCTGGTATAGATTACGATGTGTTCAAAGAAGACTTACACAATAAAGTACTAAAAGAAAGCTTGCAAGTTGATTTACACATTGCACGAGAAATGGATATAAACGAAGCGCCTTCATTAGTTTTCTTTAGTGAAGATGTACATGAAGAAGGCTTGAAAGTAGAAGGTTTGTATCCTTATCATATTTATACTTATATCATAAATGAATTGATGGGCACATCAATAGAAAAAGAATTACCTCCAAAGTTAGAAGAATATATTCAACAACAACAACTCGTAACCAAAGAGGAACTCCTAACAATTTATGAATGGCCCGAAAAGGTATTAAATAAAGAACTTAAAAAATTAGCATTGCAACAAAAAATAGAAAAATTACGTGATCCAAAAGGAACATTTTGGAGAGCCAAATTATGAACCAAAAAAATCCCGCTAGCGTCCATAGCGCTTGCGGGATTTTTTTATATACAATTTTATTATTTTGCAAATACTGCAAAACGCTGTTGTACATAATGTGCATTAGCAATTTCATCGACAATCGCTATCGCAAAATCAGCATAGCTTACATAATCACCGATAACTTCATCGTTGCTTATACGATATTCTCCTGTACGGTTACCTTCGTATTGAAAGTCTGGAGCTGGACTTACGAATGTCCATTGTACATTAGATTGGTTTTTCAGCTCCTCTAATGTCTTGCCTTGTGCTTGAGCAGTAGCCTTAAATTGTTCTGGAAACTCTGGTGTATCTATTAATTTTATTTTATGATCAGCATCTACATACAAACTACCTGCACCACCTACGACAATAAAACGTGTGGGACTATTAGCTATTAAACTTGTCAAATGCGCTATCGCTTGACTATGTTCGTATTGTTTATGTGGGTCTGGTTGACCAAAGGCATTGACGATAACATCAAATGGCGCTACGTCATCTTGATTTAAGTCAAACAAATCTTTTTGAATTACTTGTGAAGCAATTGTTTTATTGTTATTTCTTACTATTGCTGACACATCAAATCCCCTGTTTATTGCTTCTTCAGTAATCAATTTACCGGCTTTCCCATTCGCTCCTACTACAGCTATTTTCATATGAACGCCTCCTACTTGTAACTATTTTAAATACAAGTTAAATATAAGACTTTTCTTAAAAGAAGTCAAAGAGAAATGCTTAAGTAGTAAAAAAAGACATAAAAAAACGCCGTGTCTGATTACACGGCGCTAAACAAAGGGGATGGGAGAAATTTCTCACTTCAAACAAAGGGGTATGTTTGTTATGTGATTAATTTCATGTACATAATATAACACGCCCTCCCCCCCTTTTCAACCATTTAAACTGAATAAATTAAATTTGTCACAAACTCGTCAAATTGAAAACGAATTCATTCATATTAAGCTTTCATAAGTTTTTCAAATGCATCTAATTTTTGTTCAAATACTTCACATGCTTGCTCAATTGGCTCTGGTGATGTCATATCAACACCCGCATTTTTTAGTATTTCAATTGGATAGTCGGAACTACCTTTTTTCAAGAACTCATTAATATAGCGTTCTACTGCGGGTTGCCCTTCTGTTAAAATTTGATGGCTTAAACTTTGGGCTGCACTATAACCAGTAGCATATTGATATACATAATAATTCATATAGAAATGAGGTATGCGTGACCATTCTTTACTAATATGTTCGTCAGTTTCTACTGCATCACCGAAGTATAGTTTATTCAATGCTGCATATTCTTCATTCATACGAGTTGCTGTTAAAGGTTCTCCCGCTTCTTCAATTTGGTGAATTTTATGTTCAAATTCAGCAAACATTGTTTGGCGGAATAATGTAGCACGGAAGCGCTCTAATTCTTGGTTGAGTAGTAATAAACGTCTATCGTCATCCAAATGTTTATCCATGTAATCACTCAATAATGCTTCATTACATGTCGATGCTACCTCTGCTACGAAAATAGTATAATCACTAGCGTTAGCAGGTTGATGCTTACGACTGAAATAACTGTGTACAGAATGGCCAAATTCATGAACAAGTGTATATAAATCAGAAACAGTATTTGACCAGTTGAGTAAAATAAACGGATTAGTCAAATGAGCACCAGAAGAATAACCACCAGAACGTTTGCCTTTATTTTCGTAAACGTCCACCCAACGATTGTTCAAGCCTTCTTTTACTACATTCATATATTCTTCGCCCATTGGTTCCAATGCCTTTATCATCCATGACTTAGCTTCTTCATATGGCATATCAAATTTAACATCTTTTACCAACGGCGTATAAAGATCATACATTTTCATATCATCTAATTCTAATAATGATTTACGCAGTTCAGTATAACGATGTAATAGTGGTAAATATTTATGAACTGTTTTCACTAGGTTGTCATAAACTTCCTCTGGAATGTGATTATTACTTAAAGCTGCTTCTCTTGCTGTTTGATAATTATGTGAGCGCGCATTAAATATACTTGTTTTTACTTCGCCTGCTAAGGTTGCACTTAACGTATTATTATAGGCACCATATTTATTGTATAAATTATTGTATGCTGATTGACGTAACACTCTATCATCCGACTCTAAACATTTAATAAATGTACCTTGTGTTAATGGATGTTTATTACCTTCACTATCAACAGCGTCTTCAAACTCTAAATCTGCATTACTAAACATACCATAGACATTATTCGGCGTAGACAAGGCATCTTGTGCTTGAGACAGTAATTTTTCCTTATCTGCACTTAACACGTGAGGGCGCTTTTCATTAATTAATTTCAAATCAAATGCAAATTGTTGTAAAGGTTCATACGCTTCAATATAACTTTGTATTTGTGCTTCATCTATTTGTAAAATTTCAGGCACTAAAAAGCTCCAACTAGCATTAAATTTAATAATGAGTTGGTGTGCTCTTGATTCTAAACCAGTGTATTTATCATTTGCAGTATCTTGATCTTGTTTTAAATGCGCATATACATACACTTTTTCCAATTTGGAACCAACTTCTTGTTCTAGAGCTAATGCTTGGTATAGTGTTTCAGCACTATCTGCTAAATGCCCTTTAAATTGTTCTTCTTGACCTAAATATGATTCAACCTCAGCGAATGCTGCTTCAAAAGCATCATCTGATTCAAAGATTGTTGTTAAATCCCATGTATACTCAGGATATTTAGTTTCTTGTTCTTCTCTTGTTAATTGTTGACTCATAACTTTCTAAACCTCCTAGAAATCTAATTGTTATAATTTTCTCATGACACGTCTAATTTTGCACGTTATATTGTTTACTAGTTTTATAATGCTGAGCAAATCGATTTATCAAACGTTGTAACTCTTTTGTAGTATTAATATTTGGCGTAGCAAATGTACGTCTCTTTAAACTATTCACCACTTGTGTTACTTGAAAATTAGGTAGTTGTAATTCGTAAATATAACGTAATTGCCATAAAACAGGGTGGGTTTTTATTAATAGTTGCTCAGGATATACATGACCTAAATGCTTAGCTACCCATTGTTCTGTAAGTTGTAATTGATACATTAAACTTAATGTCGGTTCTAACACTGACTTCCTTTTGCGACAAAATTGCAAATACTTTAATATACTTTGCTCAGGGATTTTAGCAGTTGATACTCTTTGTTGCTCTGAACAGTTATTGAACGTAAATTGGTTTAACTTATTATAGACCCCTTTAAACTTGTTATGACCGTATGCCATAATTTGTGTTATTACGTATAATCGTTCACTAGTTGGATGCCACGCAAATAATCTACGTAATTGAGGCTGAATACAAGCACTTTGAAAATCCGTTAATTTAAAATAGTTATACTTTACTGTAGGTAACAAAACTACCCAACAAACCATGTAACCAAGTAATTCATAATTTGAAGTACGGCGTTGTAGTTCAACTAGCGTAATGTTGGAAAATTGTAGTTCCACTACTACTTTATTATTTAGTAATAAATCCGGTATTTGTGAACCTTGGCGTATTTGTGGTTCGATTTGCACCTCATAACCTAATAATTGTAAGTCTTGCGCTAAACGATATTTCGCTTTATAGTGTGTCAGCGTTTCCCCACTATGATTAGGTCGACAATTTCGTTTAATATGTGTGAAATGAGCTCTTTTAACTGTTCCTTGTCGTAATACTACTGTTTCAGCACAATGCGGACAAAAATAAGCACTACCTCTTTGTGCTTCATGTGCAGTTATCAATGATCCGTTATTTTGTTTAGCATAATACATTTTTTCACCTCATAAGGATACACGACGCTACTCATCGAATTACTTTTAAAGGCAAAAAAATAAGCCATAAAACTATGGCTTATTTGTCTATACTGTATTTATTTTATTCTACTGTATCAGGAAAATAACGACGTACTTGAGAAGTCACGTTATGACTCATAATAATTTTCGCATAATCATTTAAATATACTTCTGACTTGTCTGTAGGATGTGCAAATTCTAACAATTGACTATAGCAATCATTAATAATTTCTTGCTCTACACTTTCATCGAAGTACATAGCATAATAATATTGATTATTAAGACTGAACAGTAAGTCTTCAAATTCATTGATAACGATATTATGTTGATGTGCATAACTAATTACTTCTTCAAAGTCATTGAATTTTACAATTACAGTACGAACATTTTGTTGTTTGTGTTCTTTTTGTTCTTGCTGATTACTAGTTGATTGTTGTGCTTTTTGTTCAAGCAATTCTTCTAGGCTGTCATCTTGGTCAAACGTTTGTGATAAAATATCGCTTACTTGATAATCTAATTGCTCATTGGCTTCATCGTCAGACATATTCATTAAATCTTCGTTTTTCGATTTAGAAATGGTAACTTCTACGCCTTTTTCAAAAGCATGAACTTGAATCCATAATGGACCTTCTACGACAAAATCTTCTTCTTCATTTACTTCTTCCATCATATTCCAAAAGAATTCTTCGCCACGCTTACGATTAGTCCATAAATCTTCGCGTTTAAATCCTCTAGCTTCAATGTCACTATAAGTTATAAATAACTTCACTGTTGTATCGTCAACACGCTCTATTCTCATATCATCTCACTCCTTACAGTCGATGAATAGTAACCATATTGTATTAGAACGTAGTAAGAATTACAATCGTTTTGTTTGATTAAATTTTACTATCATCTATCGATTTCTTATAATAACATATACCCTACTATATACCAAAAAAACAGCACTTATTTATAGTGCTGTTTTTTTGAATTTCACAATTCATTCACAATTTCTATTTTTTATAACGTTACTTCTTTTAATGTATACTTAATCAACTAGACGTTGTGCTTCTTGCAATTGGAAAGTACGTACTTTACGTGGTAAGAAACGTCTGATTTCATCTTCGTTGTATCCTACCTGTAAACGTTTATCATCTAAAATGATAGGACGACGTAATAAGCCAGGATTATCTTGGATAATTGCATATAAATCTTGAAGTGGTAGCGCGTCAATATCAACATTCAACTTTTGATATGTTTTTGAACGCGTAGAAATAATTTCATCTGTTCCATCTTCAGTCATTTTTAAAATTTGTTTAATTTCATCAATTGTTAGGTGCTCAGAAAAAATGTTTCGCTCCGTATACGGAATGTCATGTTCTTGTAACCATGCTTTCGCTTTACGGCAAGATGTGCAACTTGGTGAAGTAAATAATGTTACCATACATCTCACTCTCCTATTTTCATGAATAAAATTCATTGTTCACATTATTTATATGATTAAGAAGTTATTGTATCGTAATGATTTTTATCTTTCTTAACCTTACATACGTTAGTATACCCCTTCAACATTAAAATTAAATGAGAAATTCACAATTTTTCTAAAAACTTTTTAAAAATTCTCAAATCTCATGTGACCTTTAACACTAAAACTGGAGTATATATCTAGTTTAACATAACTTACAAATGATTAAAATACTGTTATAATGAATGCAAAGTTATTAATAAATTAGAAAGTAGGCATCACACAAATGGAAACATTATTTTCAGGTATCCAACCAAGTGGTATTCCAACCCTTGGGAATTACATTGGTGCATTAAAACAATTTGGCGAAGTTCAAGATGATTATGATTGTTTTTTCTGCATCGTAGATCAACATGCAATTACAGTTGCTCAAGACCGATTAAAATTACGCAAACAAATTAGACAACTCGCTGCAATATATCTTGCTTCAGGCATTGATCCGGAAAAATCAACGTTATTTATTCAATCAGAAGTTCCTGCGCATGTCCAAGCAAGTTGGATGTTAACTACAATTGCATCTATTGGTGAGTTAGAACGAATGACGCAATTTAAAGACAAAGCTCAAAAGCAAACTGAAGGTATTCCAGCAGGATTACTCACATATCCACCACTTATGGCAGCTGATATCGTTATTTATAATACGAATATTGTCCCTGTTGGCGATGATCAAAAACAACATATTGAATTAACTCGTAATTTAGTTGATCGTTTCAATACGCGCTTCAATGATATTTTAGTCAAACCAGAAATACGCATGCCAAAAGTTGGAGGTCGTGTAATGAGCTTACAGGACCCTACAAGAAAAATGAGTAAAAGTGATGATAATCAGAAAAACTTTATCTCATTATTAGATGAGCCGAATGTAGCTGCTAAGAAAATTAAAAGTGCAGTAACTGACTCTGATGGTATTATTCAATTTGATCGAGAGAATAAACCGGGAATTTCTAACTTATTATCTATTTATTCTAGCCTTACTGATGAATCTGTCGACGCACTTGTTGAACGTTATAAAGATGCAGGTTACGGGACATTTAAAGTAGATTTATCAGAAGTAGTGAAACAATTCTTAACTGATTTCCAAGAGCGCTACAATGCCTTCTACAACTCAGACCAATTAGATGAAATTTTAGATGAAGGCCGTGACAAGGCTCAAAAAGCGTCGTTCAAAACATTGAAGAAAATGGAAAAAGCAATGGGCTTAGGACGTAAAAGATAAACCTATAGCAAAACAATAACGCCTGAAACATTATTAATGTTTCAGGCGTTATACCGTTATTAACTAGTTTATAAGAAACGTTAAAAGTAATACGTTCTTAGATTAGTCTATTTCTTTTCACCAGTTTCACGGTCAATACTTTTATCTATTTTGACATTTTTCAATGATGTATCCCCACCAATTTGGTGATATACCAATCCTTTAACTTGTGGATTTGTTAAATGTGCTTCACCTTGTTGATAAACAGGTGCAATTGGTGCATCATTTAATAAAATTTCCTCAGCTTTTTTCATTGCCGCATTACGCTCTTCCGGTTTTTTCAATAATTTTCCATT
Organism: Staphylococcus sp. GDX8P114P-2; assembly: GCF_017892945.1. Lineage (NCBI taxonomy): Bacteria > Bacillati > Bacillota > Bacilli > Caryophanales > Staphylococcaceae > Staphylococcus > Staphylococcus sp. GDX8P114P-2. The sequence continues at coordinate 51,268 of NZ_JAESMB010000008.1, forward strand.
AGCGTCTTTTACTAACTGGTCATATTCCTTACTACCCCAACCGGTGTTATTTTGCCCATTACCTGTTGTCATAATATTTAAGTATGTTAACGGATCTGGATAGTCAGGTCCCCAACCGGAATAAGACGCTTCATAATTTTCAGTCTTTTCTCGATTGACACGCTGTTTAAACGGTAATTGTTTAATTTTCAATGTTACTCCTGGAAGATTTTTTTCAACTTGTGCTTTAATATATTCTGCTGAAATCTTAGCGTCCGGAGTATCCTCTGTATTCATAGTGAATGTTAAATTTTTAATGCCTAATTCTTTTTTCGCTTTGTCATAATGCTTTTGAGCTTCCTTTGGATCAAAGCTTAATGGAGAATCGATAGTTTTCGCAAAATCTTCACCGTTTGGTGTTTTAGCGGTTAAACTTGATGTAAAACCATCCATAGCTTTAGAGCCATTGTTTTTAACTGAATTCACATAACCTTCTTTATTTATAGCTTTGGCTATAGCTAATCGCATATCTTTATTTTTAAATGCAGGTACAGTTTGTTGATTCATTTTCATATAAAATGTACTTGCTTTTAATCGTTTTTGTAACCCTTCCTCCTCTTCATATTTTTCTACTTGGTCTGCTGTAATTAATGTATCATCAACTGAACCTGTATCATATAATGCCGAACCAGCTTGTTGATCTTTTAGTATTTTATAGTTCGCTCTATCTAAATGTACTTTCTTCTTATCCCAATAATTTTCATTTTTTTCTAATTCAATCTTATCTTCAACTTTCCAATTTTTCACTTTAAATGGACCATTGTACACAGATTTTTCAGCAGTAGTACCATATTGTTCACCGTATTTTTTTACAGCTTTTTCATTTTGTGGCATGAAAATACCAAAAGCAAACAATTCATTTATATAAGGTATCGGTTTTGTTAATTCTACTTTTAACGTATAATCATCTACAGCTTTAACCCCTAATTCATCGACATCTTTTTTACCTAAATTAACTTCTTCTGCATTTTTAATATCATACATTATGTAAGCATACTCTGCAGCTGTATCCGGCTTAAGTGCTCGTTGCCAAGAATAAACAAAATCATGTGCTGTTACTTTATCTCCATTAGACCATTTAGCGTCTTTTCGTAATTTAATAGTTAATGTTTTACCACCGTTACTTTCTTTAGGCAGCTCTTTTGCTACACCTGGAATGGCTTCATCTTTATCATTCAACGAATATAAGCCTTCGTAAACTTGATTGAAAATATCAAATGACACTGTGTCTGTGACCATTGCTGTATCTAATGATGCCATATCTTGTGGTATTACTTTTCTAAATACTTGTCCTTTATCTGAATAAATACCTTCTGCACTACTACACCCAGCTAACACAACAGCAAGTGCAATCGTGATAATAAGTAATTTGAACTTCTTCATCTAACTCCCCCTCTCCCTGTTATTGTTGCGTTTGAGCGTTGTTATTTTTTAAAGTTTCTGCTTCTTCATCAGTGACAAAAACATAATGCTCGGGTGACACTTCTTGTAAAGTGCGTTCTTTATCTCGTGCTTCATCTGCTTTATATGTTATACGTTTACGTTGTTTTTCACTTTCTGGATCTGGTTGAGGCACAGCCGATAGTAATGATTGAGTGTATGGATGGAGGGGATTATTGTAAATTTCGTCCGCCGTTCCTAGCTCCACAATTTTACCAAAATGCATTACCGCTATTCGGTCTGAGATATATTTCACCATAGATAAATCATGTGCAATGAATAAAAACGTAATGTCTTTTTCACGTTGTAGCTTTAACAATATGTTAACTACTTGTGCTTGAATAGAGACATCTAGTGCCGATATTGGTTCATCGGCAATGATAAACTCTGGTTCAACTGCTAATGCACGAGCAATTCCGATACGCTGTCTTTGTCCCCCTGAAAATTCGTGTGGATAACGATTCGCATGTTCTTTACTTAAACCTACAGTTTCTAATAAATCATACACACGTTTTTTGCGATCTTTTGTACCAGAAGCTAATTTATGAATATCAATGCCTTCAGCGATAATATCCATAACTTTCAGTCTAGGATTTAATGATGCATAAGGGTCTTGGAAAATCATTTGAATTTTTTTGTTGAATTTCAAAGAATCTTTTCTGTTTTTTATTTTTTGAATATCTACACCCTCGTAGAGAATTTCACCATCAGTAATATCATTAAGTTTAATAATGGCTTTACCTGTTGTTGATTTACCACAACCAGATTCACCTACAAGTCCAAATGTTTCACCTTTGTATATATTAAAGGAAATATTTTCTATCGCTCGTACTTCATTACGTTTGCCCTCGTTAAAGTACTGTTTTAATTCTTTTACTTCTAACAGTGTTTCTTTATGATTGACCATTGAACGACACCCTTTCTACTTGTTTAGGCTTAGCGTAGTTATTTGACATTTCACGCATGCGTTGTTGTACCATTGCTGGCGGTTCAACTTCTGGTGCACGTTCATCCAATAACCAAGATTTCACATAGTGCGTTGGTGAGACTTGGAACCATGGTGGTGCCTCTTTGAAATCAACATCTAATGCATACTGACTACGACTAGCAAACGAATCCCCTTTAGGCGGATGTAATAAGTCTGGAGGTGTTCCTGGAATAGCAATCAACTCTGTATCTGTACCTGTTGTTAAATCTGGCATAGATGATAATAATCCCCATGTATACGGATGTTTAGGATCATAAAATATTTCATTAACATCACCAGTTTCAATCATTTGTCCTCCATACATTACTGCTACACGATCTGCTATGTTTGCCACTACACCTAAATCATGGGTAATAAAAATAATAGACGTATCGATTTTATCTTGTAATGATTTCATTAAATCAAGTATTTGTGCTTGCATCGTTACATCTAAAGCCGTTGTTGGTTCATCTGCAATAAGTACTTTGGGTTCACATGCCAAGGCTGTAGCAATGACAATACGCTGTCTTTGTCCACCTGAGAATTGGTGTGGATACGCGTTAAATCGCTGTTGAGGATTTGGTAATCCAACTAATTCCAAAATTTCTATTGCTCGCTTTTTAGCATCTGCTTTATTGTAATTTTTATGTTTGATGAGCGGTTCCATAACTTGCTTACCAATTTTCATCGTTGGATTTAATGATGTCATCGGATCTTGGAATATCATCGAAATTTCTTTACCACGTAATTTAACTAATTCTTGTTCTGATTTTACACAAAGGTCTTCACCTAAAAAATTAATTTCCCCTTGTTTGATACGACCGGTATCACCCTGGAACAATTTTGTAATCGCTTTAGTAGTAACTGATTTCCCAGATCCAGATTCACCTACTATTGCTAATGTTTCACCTTTATTCAAATAAAAATCTACACCACGTACGGCTTGCACTTCCCCTGCATCAATATCAAAGGACACATGCAAATCTTTTACTTCTAAAATTCTTTCTGACATAAAAAACGCCTCCTTTGTTATTTACGCATTTTAGGGTCAAATGCATCTCTTAAACCATCACTAAATAGGTAGAAGAATAATATTAATAAACTTAACACTAATGCTGGTATGAATAATTCATGTGGATGAATTAGTAACATCGCACGACCATCATTAACGAGTGAACCTAGTGATGTTCTTGGTGCTGGTACACCAATACCGATAAAGCTTAAAAATGCCTCGAAGAAAATGGCATTTGGAACTGTGAACATTGAAGTAACTACAATAGCACCTAATGTATTCGGTAAAATATGTTTAAAAATTAATTTTAATTTTGATGACCCTAACGTACGAGAAGCCATGACAAATTCTTGCGTTTTTAGTTTTAAAAATTCTCCACGTACTACACGACTCATACCGATCCAACCAGTTATGGCCATCGCTAAAATAATCGTCCAAATGGAAGGTTCAAAAATTAATACGAACAAAATTACAACAATCAATGTTGGAATAGACGCGACAATTTCAATAATACGTTGCATCACATTGTCTACTCGACCGCCGAAGAAGCCGGATATTGCACCGTATACTACTCCGATAAAAATATCTAACAACGCGGCTACAACACTAATAAATAGTGATACTTGAGCGCCTTGCCAAGTTCTAGACCATAAGTCACGGCCTAATTGGTCTGTCCCAAACCAAAAGTTTTCTTTTACGCCGGCCTCTTTATATGCATCTACACCTTGTGCTCCTTCACCGTCAAAAGGCAAGAATGACAGTTGATCTAATACCGGAATTTTTGCTGGTAAATTACGTCGATCTACATCTTGTTCGGCATAATCATGTGAACTCATTAATGGACCAACTAACGCTAGTATCAAAATAATAATCAATCCTATCATGCCGACTACTGCTAATTTATTACGTTTTAATTGTGACCAAGCATCCTGCCAGAAGTTTTTACTCTCACGCTGCATCTCTGGCTCTTTAGCAATATCATTATTACTTTTAACAAAGTCCTCGGCCATAACACCACTTGTAGTATTAGCCATTACTGCATTGGAAGCATCATCAGTTAAAAATTCATCTCTTTTATCTGTCATTATTTCTTACCTCCTTGCACACGAATACGTGGATCTATCACACCGTATAAAATATCTACAATAAAGATAGAAACAATAAACAGTGTACTAAATAAAATAGTGGTCGCCATAATAACTGGGAAGTCATTTGTTGTAATTGATCGTACAAATTGATCCCCTAAACCTGGTACACCGAAAATATTTTCAATTGTCAATGTTCCTGTTAATATACTGGCAAGCATTGGCACAATAATCGTAATTACTGGTATTAATGCATTACGTAATGCATGTCCAAATAATACGCGCATTGTCGAATTACCTTTAGCTCTCGCCATTAATATATAGTCCGAACTTAACACTTCTATCATTTCCGCTCTTATGTATCTCGTTACGGTTGCTAATACAGCTGCCGAAAGTGCTAATGATGGCAATACAGCTGTAGAAATACCTTCCCAACCTGCAACTGGGAATATTTGTAATCGTACTGCGAATACGTACTGCAGTAATACTGCTAAAACGAATGATGGTACCGAAACTGCAATAACTGAAATAACGGTGGCAGTATAATCAACCCATGTATTTTGTTTAACTGCTGCAATAACCCCTAGTATCAATCCTAAAATTACTCCTATAACCATAGCTGCAATACCCATTTCTAACGATGGCAATAAGCGTGGTTGAATTAATTCCCACACAGGTTGATTATCATATTGGAAAGAATTTCCAAAATCACCAGTAACTACATTTTTTAAATAGTTACCGTATTGCACTGGTATCGAATCATTCAAACCGTACTTCTCGTTTAATAATTCTTTTTGTGACTCATTTAACTTTTCATCATTAAATGGTGATCCAGGCATCAATTTCATTAAGAAAAAGGTAATCGTTATAATAATAAATAACGATAGAAACATATAACCTAATCTTTTTAAAATGTATTTAAGCATAGCTCATCCCCCTTAAATGTTCAAAATTAACATTCCTTTCAAAATTTTCAGAAATATTATACATATTATATAGTTAATTTACGTATTAATCAATATAGTTTCGCTTCACATTATTAAAGGATAGCATTATTATTTTTATATTAATTGAGTGATTTTAATATATTAAAGCGTTAGCATATTAATATTTTGTTTTTTCAAATTTTCAGTTATAATTGTGGAAATGCTTATTTGGAGGATAATGAGTTATGCGCTTTTTTAAAAAAAGTATACTTTGGTTACTCGCAACACCTGTGTTAACACTTATATTTTCGCTCATAAGTGATTTCACTTTAACAAACTACATAAATATTTTGTTTATATTATCTAGCATTATCGCAATCCTATCTTTTGTAATGATTATTATTCAAGAAGGTGTTTTAGATCCTACAAGCTATGGATTTCGCCGTTTAACATATCAACTATCTACAAAAAAACGAAGACAATCTGTAGCAGACGATTCCTTTTTCAATCCTAAAAGCGCTAAAAAGGACCATTATGTTATCACATCTTGGATAAAATATGCCTGTGCTTGTAACATTATCTATTTTCTAATTAGTATTGCTTTAGCCTATATTATATAGTAACTACACAAAACGCTTCCTATTGCATTCAATAGGAAGCGTTACTTTATTTTGAATTTAGTAAAATTAAACAACCGTAAAAACCTCCATTATAAAAAGGTTTTTACGGTTTAAAGTTATGATACTAATGTGTGTTATATAGATTAATCAGCAAACTTTTTCAAAATAATTACTGCATTATGTCCGCCGAAACCTAAACTGTTACTCATAGCATAAGTAATGTCTAAATCTTGAGCTTCATTAGGTACAAAATCTAAGTCACACTCTGGGTCAGGTGTAACTGCATGGATTGTTGGTGCTACACGTCCTTCTTTAATAGATAATGCTGAGAAGATAGCTTCTATACCACCAGTAGCACCTAATAAGTGTCCTGTCATAGATTTTGTAGAACTTACTTTCAATGAATGAGCGGCGTCACCGAAAGTATTTTTGATAGCTTGCACTTCTGTTAAGTCACCTACAGACGTACTTGTACCATGTGCATTTAAATATTGAATGTCTTGTGCTTCAATACCAGCATCTTTAATTGCTGCTTGCATAGCACGAGAACCACCTTCACCTTCAGGTGCTGGTGCTGTAATATGATATGCATCACCAGTTGAACCATAGCCAACAATTTCGGCATAAATTTCTGCGCCACGCGCTTGTGCAGACTCTAATGATTCAAGCACTACTATTCCTGCGCCTTCACCCATAACAAAACCATCGCGGCCAATTTGGAATGGGCGACAAGCAGTTTCAGGATCGTCGTTTGTTGAAAGTGCTCTACTTGCACTGAATCCTGCAATCGACATATCAGTAATTGGTGCCTCTGTACCACCAGTTATCATCGCATCTGCATCACCACGTTGTATGATTTTGAATGCTTCACCAATTGAGTTCGTCCCTGTCGCACAGGCAGTTACAGTTGAACCATTCGGCCCCTTAGCTCCTAAGTCTATAGAGACTTGACCTGTTGCCATATCTGGAATTAACATTGGTACGAAGAAAGGACTAACACGTCGTGGACCTTTATTTAATAAAGTATTGTGGGCATTTTCAAATGTTTCCATACCTCCGATACCTGCACCAATCCATACACCAATTTTATCAGCTGTACTTTCGTTGATTTCAAATTTCGCATCTGCAACTGCTTCTCTTGCAGCAACGACTGCATATTGCGTAAAACGATCCATTCGTCTTGCTTCTTTTTTGTCAATATAGTCCTCAATATTAAAATCTTTTAGCTCACCTGCTAAATGTACATTATATGGTTCAGTATCAATACGTGTAATTTTGTCAATTCCACTTACTCCATTTAATGCATTTTGCCATGATGTTTTCGCATCATTACCGATTGGTGATAAAGCACCAATACCCGTAATAACCACACGTTGTTCTTTGCTCATAAATTGACCTCCTATTTACCCCATTTTAATGTAATGGCACCCCATGTAAGGCCGCCGCCAAATCCAACAAATACTAATACATCATCATCTTTAATTTTATTATTTTCTAGTTCTTGAGCAATACTTAAAGGAATGGATGCTGCAGAAGTATTACCAAATTTATCTACTGATACACTCATTTTTTCTTTTGGAATGCCTAAACGTTCACGCGCAGATTCCATAATACGGATATTTGCTTGGTGTGGAATAAACATATCTACATCCTCAGATTGTAAACCAGCTTTTTCTACCGCTCTATTGGAAGCTTCACCCATGATGCGGACCGCAAATTTAAACACTTCACGTCCGTTCATAAATATTTTACCATTATCTGGGTTTAAGTATAAATATTCTCCACCTGAACCGTCTGAGCCAAGCTCATAACTTAAAATACCTCGACCTTCAGATACCTCACTAACAACAGCAGCACCAGCACCGTCGCCAAATAAGATAGCCGTTGAACGGTCAGTCATATCTGTAATTTTAGATAATTTATCTACACCTACAACCAAGATGTTTTTATAATCACCTGATTGTACGAATTGTTTTGCATTAATTAGTCCATACATAAAGCCACTACAAGCAGCTAATTGATCCATTGATGCTACTTTACTAATACCTAGTCTGTTTTGTAACATGTTACCTACTGTTGGAAACGGATATTCTCCAGTTGAAGTAGCAACTATGATCATATCAATGTCATTTGCTTCTATTCCAGCATCCTCAATTGCTTTGACGCTGGCTTTATAAGCTAAGTCAGTAGTATCTTCATCTTCTCCAGCCCATCTTCTTTCTTTTATACCAGTCATTTTAGATATCCATTCATCTGAAGTTTCTAAAAAAGACTCGAAATAGGCATTGTCCACTACGTTTTCTGGCGCATATGCACCGAAACCTTTGATACCCACATTCATGGTTGTACACCTTCTTAATATATATTTAATACCAGGTATTAATTTAACATATTTTTTTAGTTAAATACAAGAACAAGCGCACTTGTTTGAGTTAATGTACACATATTATTATTAATCACACTTTCCATCGTCACAAAATCAACAGAATTGTAACCGATTTCTACTATACAAAATATAACCTATTCCTTATAATGAAGTTATATACAGTTTAATTGGAGGCATTATACTATGAAATACCTCGCAGTATTATTTTGGGCTATTTTGTTACTCGAAATGGTTAACTTTGTATTAAACAGTTTAGATGGTGGCGGTGCATTAAATTTAATTACACCTATCGTTGTGGCAGTTATACTCACAATTATTGTTGTGTTATTTGACATGACAATGAAGCCATTAAAGAAAGATACGAGTCAACAATAGACAATTTACGTATAAAACAAGCCGATGCACTTCTTGTGCATCGGCTTGTTTTTATAATGTAGCTAGGACATAAATCCCCGTTCAAATAAGAGAGGCTGGGATAATATTGATTCGTTCCAGTCTCTTTTCATATTGGCAGTAGATGACTGTATTGAAAATGCGCTTTAAACTAAGCTTTTTTTCAATGCTAGTCATCCTTGCCGGGGTGGGACAACGAAATCATTTTTTCAAAATCAGATTTCTGTCCCACTCCCTCTTGTTTATTGTGTCTTTACATACTTTGTGGTTCAACTATATTAAATGTTAAGCCATCATCTGTTAAATCAACTTGTAAAGTAGTTCCTTCAGGTAAATTTTCTCTAATCATTGTTCGTGCCAATGGTGTTTCGATTTGTGATTGTATAAAGCGTTTTAATGGTCGCGCACCAAATTGTGGTTCGTAGGCTTCTTTACCTAGCCATGCTTGCGCTTCTGGTGACACTTCAATTGTAATACGTTGGTCTAACAATCTGATATTTAACTGTGCTAATAGTTTTTCAACAATACGTCCCATATCTTCGACAGATAATGGTTTAAATAATACGATATCATCCATTCGGTTTAAAATTTCTGGTTTGAAATATTGATTTAAACTATCCATCACTGCTTTTTCTGTAGCTTCAGTAATGACACCTGTATCTTTCACTTGTTCTAACAATACTTGAGAACCAATATTACTTGTCATAATGATAATCGTATTTTTGAAATCAACACTTCGCCCTTTGGAATCAGTTAAGCGTCCTTCATCTAATATTTGCAATAATACGTTAAAGACGTCTGAATGTGCCTTTTCAATTTCATCAAGCAAAATTACTGAGTATGGATTGCGGCGAACCGCTTCTGTCAATTGTCCACCTTCGTCATGACCCACATAACCTGGAGGCGCTCCAATAAGACGAGACACAGAGTGTTTCTCCATATATTCACTCATATCTATACGTATCATATGTTTTTCTGAATCAAATAATGTCGATGCTAAAGACTTAGCTAATTCTGTTTTCCCTACACCTGTAGGACCTAAGAATAAAAAGCTCCCTATCGGTCTTTGAGGATCTTTAATACCTGCTCTAGCTCTTACTACAGCATCAGATACTAAATCTACTGCTTTGTCTTGACCTACTACGCGTTGATGCAATATTTCTGATAAATTCAATAATTTTTCGCGTTCTGTTTCTACTAATTTGGATACTGGAATACCAGTCCATGAACTTACAATATCGCCTATTTCTTCATCTGATACGATTTCACGAATGATACGCTCATTGTCTTCATTTTGTTCATCTTGAAAAGCTTCCTCTAAATCTCTTAATTCTTTTTCTAATTCAGGAATTTTACCATGTTTCAATTCAGCAGCACGTTCAAGATTATAATTATTTTCTGCGTCTTCTAACGCCTTTCTATTTTCATCTAATTCAGTACGTTTTTCTTGTAGTTTCGCAATTTTTTCTTTTTCTTGTTCAACACGTGACTGAATGGCACTTTGCTTTTCTTTTTCATTCGCTAATTCTTCTTGCAATTCATGTAATCTTTGTTTACTTGCATTATCAGATTCATTTTTCAATGCACTTTCTTCAATTTCTAATTGCATTACACGACGATTAACTTGATCTAATTCTGTAGGGTTCGAACCCATCTCAGTACGAATCGTTGCACAGGCTTGGTCAACAAGATCAATTGCTTTATCCGGTAAAAAACGATCAGTAATATAACGATCAGACAGTTCTGCTGCTGCGACGAGTGCACGGTCTTGAATACGTACACCATGATATACTTCATAACGTTCTTTAAGTCCACGTAAAATTGAAATAGTATCTTCTACATCTGGTTCTGATACATTTACTTTTTGGAAACGACGCTCTAAAGCAGAATCTTTTTCAATATATTCACGATATTCATTTAAAGTTGTTGCCCCAATACAATGAAGTTCGCCACGAGCTAACATAGGTTTTAACATGTTACCGGCATCCATCGCGCCTTCTGTTTTACCTGCACCAACTAACATATGAATTTCATCAATAAATAATATGATTCGGCCATCTGAGTCTTTAACTTCTTTTAACACTGCTTTTAAGCGCTCTTCGAATTCACCACGGTATTTTGCGCCTGCAACTAATGCACTTAAATCCAATTCAAAAATAGTCTTATCCAACAAAGAATCAGGTACATCTTTACGTACAATTCTTTGGGCTAAGCCTTCAACAATTGCAGTTTTACCAACACCTGGTTCACCAATTAATACTGGATTATTTTTAGTTTTTCTACTTAAAATACGTATAGCATTTCGTATTTCTTCATCTCTACCAATGACTGGATCCATATTCCCTTGTCTTACTTCTTCAACAAGATCACGGCCATATTTTTCTAAAGCTTCATAATTTACTTCTGGATTTTGTGTTGTCACATGGTTTCCTCCTCTAACTTTTTTAATAATTTCTGTAATAACTTCTTGTTTGTTACCTATTGCTTCACGTGTAATACTGTCTACTTCCATTGCTGCTAACAACAAATGTTCCATTGAAATATATTCATCTTCATATGTGTTCATATATTGTTCTGCTGTATTCAATAATTTATTAGCGTTTTGACTTATATATTGTCCATATTGCACATGTTCACCTTGTACAGTTGGATAATTACTTAATTTACTATCATACTGTAGTGCTAAACTTTCAGTATCAATATTTGCTCTATCTAAAATATTTTTAAATAAACTATCCGATTCTGTTAAGGCTGCTTTTAATATAGCTTCAATTTCAATATTTTGGTTTTCATAGTTTTTAGCGATTTCAATAGCTTGTTGTAAAACACTTTGTACTTTATAGGTCATTTGATTAATATCCAAATAAACTCACCCCTGTATCATTAAGTGTAGGTCAAGGTTAACTATCTTTGACTTTGACTTTCTTTGACCTTAATTAAATTATATACCTTTCTGTTGCTAATATCAACTAAAAAACATCATTCGTATGCCGCTAATTTTCTCTTTTTTGTTATACACAAATTAGTACAAATTTAATCGAAATCGTGCCATCAAATTAATCAGTAGCCTCCAATTGTAACAATGCTCCAAATTTTTGCTGACACTCCGTGAACTGAATATACGCTATCAACATGATGATTTCTTCGTCAGTCATTACTTTATAAAGCTCCTGAAATAGATAATCAGGTATGTTCGTCCCCATTGTCATATATACTTCTGTAAAACCAATTGCTGTCAGTTCTTTTGGATTAAATTGTGCTTTACTACCTTCTGGTTTTCCTTTGCTCTTACAATATGAACAACCACTTTGGTGTGCCAACATTCTTCTAATTTCCTCCACCACTTTAGGTTGTAAATGTAAGTTTTGTTCAATCGTTTGGGCTAATGTTGTCCAACTCTGTAATAATTGTTCGTTATGACCTAGTAATTGTTGATACGGTGTTTCACCTAATTCACTTAATTTTATTAAAGTCATATGTCCACCTCCTATTATGAAGTTTATATAACTAAACGTCTTTCATCCTTATGTTTTATTAGGTATAATTAATAAAAACTTTATTATTTGAGGTATTATTATTCATGGACGTAATCGACAATAAAATCATTTCTGTGCTACAAACGAATAGTAAAATATCGTTGTCTGAATTGAGTGACCTTGTACATTTATCATCACCTTCAGTACGTGAACGAATCAATAAACTCTTAGAGACCGGTATTATTAAAAAATATACAATTGACATTGATTACACTTTGTTAGGTTATACTATTGAAGTTATTATGCACATTACTATTAAAAATAATTTATATAAAGACTTCAAACTTTTTATTAATAACCAATCTGATGTTGATTTTTGTTATAGAGTTTCTGGTTCATCTTGCTTTTTAGTTAAAATGCATTTTCAATCAATGTCAGCAGTTGAACAATGTATCGATGATATGCAACGTTATGGTCACACACACACACAATTTATTTTGTCACAAGTTAAATAAAACCAATCTCGAATGGCTATTCACCTTTCGGATTGGTTTTATCATAACTCAATTGATATTTAATTTTCTCCAACAAAAAAAGACTTAACATGTCCAATGATGTCTAAACATCTATGAACATAATTAAGTCTTTACTAAAAATTGAGCTTAGCCAATGCCTAATGCAATTTTAGCATAACGAGACATTTTATCTTTATCCCAAGGCGGGCTCCATACAACATTAACTTCAGTATCTGCAATTTCAGGTATTTCAGCTAATACCATTTTAATTTGATTTATAATTTGAGGTCCCATTGGACATCCCATAGAAGTCAATGTCATTTCAACGGTACATAATCCTTCATCATCTACATCTACATTATATACTAAGCCTAAATTAACTATATCAATACCAAGCTCTGGGTCGATAACCATCTCTAAGGCATTTAAAATACTATCTTTAAGTCCTTCATCCATTTGTAATCACCTCTTCGTAATTAATCTTAATTAACAATATATCAAATATCTTACAAAACGCCAATAAAATGCTATGATATTGTTACATTAAATTTTAATATCAACTTAAGGAGACATATATGAAACCTTATTTAATTTGTTTAGATTTAGATGGTACTTTATTAAACGATGATAAACAGATTTCACCTTATACAAAAACAATACTTAATACATTACAAGCACAAGGACACAAACTAATGATTGCTACTGGACGTCCTTATCGTGCTAGTCAAACTTATTACCATGAATTGAATATGAACACACCTGTAGTCAATTTTAACGGGGCATATGTACATCATCCAAAAGATGACAATTTTACACCAGTTCATGAAGAATTAGATTTAGAGCTTGCTACAAGCATTATTCAATCATTGAAAGACTATGGTGTCAGTAATATTATTGCTGAAATCAAAGATCATGTTTTTATCGATAACTTTGACCAAAAATTATTTGATGGTTTTTCTATGGGCAGCCCTACTGTTGAAACTGGAGATTTATTACAAACTCTAACTGCTTCACCAACGTCGATTTTAGTTGAAGCAGAAGAAGTTATGATTCCACGAATTAAACAAATGCTATCACGTTTTTATGCTGAAAGCATTGAACATCGTCGTTGGGGATCACCATTTCCTGTTATTGAAATAGTGGGTAAAAATATTAGTAAAGCTAAAGGTATAGATGCGGTTAAATCTTACCTTGATATTGAACGCTCCAATATTATTGCGTTTGGCGATGAGGATAACGACTTAGAAATGATTAAATATGCACAACATGGTGTTGCAATGGAAAATGGTTTAGACGAACTAAAACATGTTTCAAATCATGTTACTTATTCTAACAATGATGATGGTATCGGCCGTTATCTTAATGAATTTTTCAATTTAAACATCGCTTATGAACAAGTTATAAATTCACGTATCTAACTATCGAGGTTATACAAATATTACTCAATAAGGAGGCTGAAAATATTATGAATCACATTGTTGTAGTTGGTGCGGTTGCAGGTGGTGCAACTGTCGCGAGTCAAATTAGACGTTTGGATCATAATAGTGAAATCACAGTCTTTGAAAAAGATCGTGATATGAGTTTTGCTAATTGTGGCTTGCCTTATTATTTAGGAAACATTGTCGAATCACGTGATGCAATACTCGAAGCAACTCCCGAAGATTTTTATAATGCTAAACAAATAACAGTTAAGCCCTATCATGAAGTTATAGCTATTAATGATGATAACCAAACTGTTACTGTGCATGACTATCAAAAAGATGAAGTCTTTCATGTTAACTATGATACATTAATTTTAAGCCCTGGATGCAGTGCACGCTCGCTTCCTCTTGATAGTGACATAGTCTTTACTCTACGCAATATGGAAGATACTGATGCCATTGAGTCCTTTATACAAGACAATCATGTCCAACGTGTGTTAATAGTTGGTGCCGGTTATATCAGTTTAGAAGTGTTAGATAATTTGTATGAACGTGGAATTACACCTACATTAATACATCGTTCTGAGCATATTAATAAATTAATGGATAATGATATGAACGAACCTATCATCGAATCATTGAAAGAGCGTAATATAACTTATCATTTCAATGAAGAAATAGATACCATTAAAGGCAAAACTGTGTATTTTAAATCAGGCCACCACGAAGACTTTGACCTCGTCATTACTGGTGTGGGTGTTGAGCCAAACTCAAACTTTATTAAAGCGTCAAATGTTACTTTAGATAGCCACGGCTATATTCCTGTTAATGATAAATTTGAAACGAATATCGAAAATATCTATGCACTCGGTGATATTATTACTTCACGTTATCGTCATGTCGATTTACAAGCACACGTACCACTTGCGTGGGGTGCTCATCGTGCAGCGAGTATTATCGCAGAACAAATTGCCGGTAATCCACAAATTCAATTCAAAGGATTTTTAGGCAGTAATATTGTTAAGTTTTTTGATTATACATTTGCGAGCGTAGGTGTGACACCTAATGAATTAAAATATTTTGACTATAGTATGGTTGAGCTTAAACAAGGTAAACATGCTGGTTATTACCCAGGAAACACAAAAATTCACTTACGTGTTTATTTTGATAAAAATACACGCCAACTATTACGAGCAGCAGCAGTAGGTAAAGCTGGTGTAGATAAACGTATTGATACTTTATCCGTAGCAATGGCTAATCAGATGACAGTAGATGATTTAACAGATATTGAAGTAGCTTATGCGCCACCATATAGCCATCCTAAAGACTTAATCAATATGATTGGTTATAAAGCACGCAATAAATAATAAATACATCGCAAACATTATTGATACTTGAGGTATTTCAGAACGTAGATAGACCCTTCGCATTAATTTGCGAAGGGTTTATTTATGTTCTAGTTAGATATTATTTTTATGGAATATTAGCAGTAGTTTATGCCGACTCCTGCGGGAAGAGCACTCGTCGCAGACTACAGGCTTAGTCAGTGCCACGGAAAGCGTGCATAAAAAAACTGCCAACAAAGCCAGAGACTCTGTAGACAGTCTGAAACTAATTTTATTTAATTGAGTTGTGTTTAAAAATATAAAACTCAGCTTCTTTGGTCATTGCTATCCATTACTACATACCAAATAGTTGAGAAATTGGTCCCCAAGGTAAGATGATGCCTAATAACATAGTAATGATAATTACAATAATTGTAGCCCATAAAATGCCATGACTGGCTTGCCCTTTTTTACGCTTAATTAATGCAGTTTCCATTAATGCTACTGAAGCAATACCACCTACCATTTTTAACGTTAGTAACATGTGTCCGCCACCTTGTGAACCCGAAGAAAACTCTTGAATAAGTAACCATAAACCACTAAATAAAACTAAGACCATAAAAACTCTTAATAACATATGAATAGGTTTAAAATATGGTGTTGCACCTTGCTTTTCTGAAAAGTTGAAGTACGCTGCAAAAAATAAAATAATTGCAACTACCCAACTTAATATATGCATGTGTATCATGCTATCCCTCCACACAATTTTATAATTTCATATTTATTTTATCATACATTAATTAATACACAATCGTTGAACTATCATCATATCAAATAAAAAAAGACAAAGTTTTTAGGTGAAATTTATTACCTAAAAACTTTGTCTCTTTTTTAATTCTTATTTTTCAATAAAGTTAGTTAATGTACCTATGTTATCGATTGTCACTTTGACTTCGTCACCAGGCTGTAAAAATTGAGGAGGGTTCATGCCCGCGCCAACACCTGCTGGCGTACCAGTAGCAATAATATCTCCTGGGTGCAATGCTACATATTTAGAAATTTCTTCAATTAATTCATCAATTTTTAAAATCATTTCAGATGTATTACCATCTTGACGAATTTCATTGTTTACTTTAGTCACGATATTAACATCTTCTGGTGTCGGTAATTCATCTTTGGTAACAATATAAGGACCAATTGGACAACCACCAGTCAAACTTTTAGATAGAAAGGCTTGTGCATGCTTATTTTGAGCCGTACGATCAGTAATATCATTAATGATGGTATAACCATATACATAATCTAAAGCAAGACCTTTAGGGATTTTTTCTCCAGCTTTTCCAATGACAATACCTAATTCACCTTCGTAATCTAATTCTGAAGTAATATCTTGATGGTTAGGTATCGTACTATTATCACCAGCTAAAGATGATGCGGCTTTAGTAAATACATATAAACGTTGTACTTCATTATTCAACTCATCTGCATGTTTTTTATAATTACGTCCAAAAGCAATCACATTATTTGTCGGTGTTACAGGCGGTAAAAATTCAAGTTCAGAAAATGGCACTTTATATTGCTCAGCTTGTCCACTGTCTTCAGCAGCAACAACTGCTTTTCTCACTTGTTCTTGAAAATCTACTGTTTGGTTTTGTTGTAAACCTTGTAATAATGTTTTGGGATTAAACTCACCTTCCGCGAAGTCTGCAAAGACGTGTTTCAAATTCCATGCGGCTTCTTCACGTTTTACCTTAACACCGAAAGATGTATGTCCTTCATGTCTGAATGATAGAAATTTCATTCAATATCAGCTCCTCATCTGTATCTTACTTCATATTATAACTAAATTTACGCTTAAATAACAAATAAATGAATAAGGAATAATCTAAATATTCATTTTCTTTAAAAAATTTGATGGCATGCCAACTTGTCTTTCTTTAAAATCATTAAGCTCTTAAAAAATGTTCCTAAGAGCGCTATACCAATCATCACCTTATTTCAAGTAGGTAAATTTACGCCAAATCCATTCAAACGATCCTTGTTTATAACGTTTTAAATATAAATAACTTACTACCAGTTGAACCATATACACTAAAATTGCGAGTGTATAAGATTGAGCTAAGGTTAATTTATTGTATAAACCGAAACCAGCACCTGTATAAATATATAAAAAGATAATACTTTGTGTTAAATATACACTCATACTCAGTTTTCCTGGAAAAGCGAACACAGACAGCCAGTTTTTTCCTTTGACTGTTTGACATAAATAACAAAATACTAAAATGTAACCAGTAGCCACAATTGGACCTGCTAATAATGATGATACTAATTTATACGTCTCATCAGCATAATAAATTACACTTGGTAGTTTATAAATATAGCCAACTACAATTGCCAAAATTCCCCATTTTAAATATTTTTGTGGTACTGCTCTAATATGTGAAATTAAGTCAAATTTTTGTGCTGCTATTCCAATTAAAATGTACGGTAAAAATTCAAATATAGCAGATATTGTTAAAGTATCTAAAATGGAATAATTATTTTCTTCCATATTAATAGGTAAGAAATCTAAATAACTACTACTTTGACGACTGTTAATAAGGTCTTGTACGCTATGGCTTAACATATTGAAAGAGTTATCAGGACCATACATAGCATGTAAAATAACGACTGGCATTAGTATCACTATGATTTTCACCATAAATAAAATTAATGCAATACTTGTTAGAGTATTTTTTGATAACTTTATTAATAGCACTGCAACCATTCCTGTTACTGCATACGTAAATAAGATATCTCCACTGAATATAAAATAGCCATGCAGTAATCCAACTACTAATAAAAAAAATAAGCGTCGGTAAATAATTGGATAAAAGCGTAGTTGTTTACGCTGTGTATTTTGATACATAATTGCCAGTCCATAACCGAATAAAAATGTAAAAATTGGATAAAATGAACTGATGATAATTAATTTGACACTTCTAATAATGGTTACATCAAAACCAGATAAATGTTTTGTTAAATCAATATTGTCGTACGGAAAACTGAAAATCAAAATATTCATAAGCACAATACCTAGCAAACTCATACCACGTAGTGCGTCTAACTCAAATAATCGCTGTGGACGATTCATGACAATCCTCCTTAATCCTCTATCGAAAGTTGACCATATTTAAAGAAATACAAATAGCCTTTTACTTGTTTGTCTAATATGGTTTCTAGTGTTTTTTGGTAATAGGTCATTTGTATTTTATAACGTTGCCGTAATTGCTCACCTATTTCTTGGTCAGTCATGCCTCGTCTCCTATTAAATGCATCTGTCTTATAATCTACAAAATAATATTGATTATCTTTGACAAAAATAAGATCAATCATACCTTGAATAATTGAAATATCTTCATCTTCATCAAAGTTTTGATCTACTTTACTTTGATTGACAATAAATGGTAGTTCCCTAAAAATATAATCACTATGTGTTATTGTGTTATATAATTCACTGTGTGTAAATTGGATAATTTCACCAATATTGACATCATTTTTATCTGCTTCAGCTATAATATTTTTAGCAACTAATTGATCTAAATATTGGTCTAACTCGCTTTCAGTTAAACCACCTTCTTGAAATGGTAAATGTTGCATCACTGTATGCATTAGTGTTCCGATTTCGTTTGCTCGTCGTTTTACATTTTGTGCTAAAAATGCTGGACGCTCATACGCAGCAGAACCAATGCTATACTGTCTAACACGATCATAATTTGTGCCTGCTTCTTCTGTTTCTAATTGTCTCTTTAATTCAGATACTGATTGTTTAGACGCTTTAACAATATCTTTTGGATAAGGATATTCATAAGCTAACTGATGATATATTTGTTGCTGTTGTTCTTGGTTAGCTTCACTGTTTACAATATCAGTAACCGAACGTGCGCTATTAGTACTATGCTCCGTTTCATTAGCAATATCTTCGTAATGGTCAACATTCAATGTCACACGTGGTTGCAATTCTACAGGTAAGTCATTTATCTGATTTTCAAATCTCAATTCCCTAGGTAACTCAGAAGATTGATATTTCGCTAATATAGGATAAATTAATTCAATTGGCCTTTGGGCAGTTAACCTATAACTAACAGGTAAATGATTGTCAGAAACTACAGTTTGGACGAGTTTATCTAAATCAGCTTCATCTTTAACTCTACCTATTAAAAATAATTGCTCTTTGGCACGTGTCAATGCTACATAAATCAATCGCATTTCTTCAGAGATCAATTCTTTTTCCGCTATAGCTTTTATAGTCACAGACGCGAGTGATGGAAATGTAATATTAGTAGCTACATCAAAATATTGCATTCCAATACCATATTGTTGATTTAAAATAATTTGTTTAGTTAAATCATTTTTTCGAAATTGTTTCGATAGTCCTGAATAGATAACAAATGGAAATTCTAATCCTTTACTACTATGGACAGTCATCATTCGAACGACATCATCATTCGGACCAATAACATTTTCCTCACCGAAATCTTTTCCACGTTCAATTAATTCATCAATGAAACGGATAAATTGGTATAATCCACGAAAACTTGTATTTTCAAATTCGACTGCTTTATTAAATAAACCATATAAATTAGCGCGTCGCCCTTTACCACCAATTAACCCACTAAAATACTGAATAACAAAATGATCATTATAAAATTTATCAATCAATTGATACACAGGATGATGTTGACTATATATTTGATATGCCGCAATATCATCCATAAAACGTTGCAATTTTTTAACGAGCGTTTTGTTAGCCAATTCGTGCTTCATATACTGTTCGATTGATTGGTAAAAGTAATCATCATTCGGGCTAAAGACACGAATATTAGAGAGCTCCACCTCTGTAAATTGGTAAATGACAGAACGCATTAGTCCTACTAGATAAATATCTTGTAATGGATTATCAACTGTTCGTAAAAATGACAATATAAGGCGCACTTCTGTTTGCTCAAAATAACCTTCCTTACTATTCACATGAAAAGGTATATCATGATCTTTAAATGCTTGTTGTAATCGTCTTGCTTGACCATATGTTCGCTCTAAAATGACAATATCTTTATATGAAGGTTTACGATAACTTTGTGTTTTCATATCATACACTTCGCGTTCATTCATAATAGTTTGAACTTGTTGCACGATATATTCAGCTTCTTGTTCCGTTCCTGTTAATCCTGATTGTGCATCCTCTACTAATGTATTTAACTGAAGTGGCATCGGCTGATCATCATACGGTGCACCATTATATAAACGAGCAGCTTGATCATAGACAATTTCACCCACCGCTTCATCCATCATATGATCAAACAGATAGTTTGTAGTGTGCAAAACGCCTGGACGAGATCTAAAATTTTGCGATAAATCTATACGTAAACCACTGCTACTACCGTCTAACGAAAAATCATTATATTTTTCAATAAAAAGACTAGGATCTGCTTGTCTGAATTTATAGATAGACTGTTTAACGTCTCCTACCATAAAGAGGTTTCCATTATGCGCATCACCTTTTTTGATACACGATAGAATTTTTTCTTGCACTCTATTAGTATCTTGATATTCATCCACAAGAATTTCGTCTATTTGATCACTTAAGTTCTGTGCAATTTCAGATATAGTTCCATCTTCATTCATTAGAATTTGCAATGCAAAATGTTCATAATCTGAAAAGTCTACCAAGTTTCTACTTCGCTTTTTATGATTGAATTGCTCTATTACATCAGTCGTAATTGTTGCCAAATATTCTACACGTGGTGCTAATTTTTTCATTTCAGCCGTTAAATCACTTGCGGAACGCGCAAAATAATCTTCTTTAACCTTAGTAACAAATGCTTTGTATTGATCATAATACTTTTTGGCGTCATCATAAACGTCAATCATCATCTCGTTTGCTTCTTTAATTGCCTTATTTTTGGCAGGAAAGCGTGCTTCAAATTGATGATTAACTAATTGTTCTGTATTCAGTTGCCCACCTTCTATAACTTCCGCCATAAAACGTCTTTCTTGATCTATAACTGCGACTTGTTTATCTACAGCTTCGAGCATCATAAATAGATCATAACTTTTATTTAATGCTTCTTGCGCTGAAGTGATAAAAATCATTGCTAAGTCATTAAGTAACGTTAAATATTGTTGTTGTGCGTCATCATTTTCATAAGGATATGATAATGATTGCAACCATGTACGTGGGCTAGGATTAGCAATACTAAAGTAGTACATTTGTTTAATCATGTTTCTAAATGCTTCATCATTACGATCTGACGACAGTTGTTCTGTTAAATCTACAAAATGTGGATCCAATTGATCATAATGTGTTTCTAACACTTCATCTATAGTTTGTTCTAGCAGTAGTATGTTTTCCGCTTCGCTACTCGTTCTAAAATTAGGATCTATATCTAACACATCATAATGTTGCTGAATTAACTTCAAACAAAAACTATGTAGCGTCGATATTTGTGCTTGATGAATTTTAATACGTTGATTTTTTAAATGTGTATTATTTGGATCATCATATGACGCCTCTTTGATACGCTGTTCCACACGTGCTTTCATTTCACGAGCACTGGCATTAGTAAAGGTTACTACTAATAATCTGTCTACATCGATACCATCCGTAATAATACGTTTAATAATACGCTCTACTAATACAGCAGTTTTACCAGAGCCAGCTGCTGCTGCCACTAGTATATCTTGCCCTTTAGCATAGATACTTTTCCACTGATTATCGGTCCATTGTGCATCAGTAGGTTTATTCGGAATCTGATTCATTAGTGATATCTCCTTCATCTTCTATATCATCAGCATGTATTGCATCAAGTGGATTTATCGATTCATCAACGTGACGATAACGTTTTTGATCAATCATGCCATCTACATGACACACTGATTTATAGTTACAATATTGACATGGTAAGGTTTGATCATATTTTAAAGGTGCAATTTCTGTATGACCGTCCATAATATTCGAAGCCGTTTCGATAAAATTACGTTTATTCCGTGCAATAAATTTATAAATAGTGTCTTCATCAGCAACTTTACTATTACTTCTAATGCCACCATCTTTCTTTAAAGCCACTGGTACGATGTCAGAGACAAAACTTGGTTCTAGTCGTGTATCAAAGGCATGTAAAGCAGTACTGTCACTATTTAATAACCCATTTAATTTAAATGAGTTTATAAATTCACTATTTCTTTTATCCTCAGTTAACTCTTTCCAAGCTAACTTAATACGTGGTTCATGCACATGGAAGTAAAGCAATCCACCAGGTTTTGTTGCATTAGTTAAACCTAAACGATTTTTATTTTGTAAAACAATATCCATATATGTCATCATTTGCATTTGCATACCATAATATACTTTTGTTAAATCTAATGTTCCACTATACTTCGAAGACTTATAATCAATAATATTAACAAAACTTTCCGCACCTTCTGTGTAAGTATCGATACGGTCAATTTGTCCTCTAATATTAATTGGAATACCTTGCTTAGTAATTAATGGTTCTGCATACAATTCGTCATTACTACGTGGATTTTTACGGAATCCCGCTTCAAATCGTTGTGGAAGAAACTTTGTATGGCTCCCTTGATATTGTAAAGCCGTTAATGTTGTTTCAACGATTGCTCCAATACGTTGTGATAAATAACGGTAATATGCTGTTGAATTTAATACATTGAATTGTACCTCTGGCAGTATCACTTGTAACGCTTGCGTAGTTAATCGTTGAATTTGTTGCTGCGTTAACTGTTTAAACTCGCCTTGTACTTTGTCAGAAATATATTTTAGCACTTGGTGGAAAATATCCCCCAAGTCAAAATTTTGCAATTTATATTTTGTACGCTCATTTAACCTCAAACCATGTGAAGCAAAATGTTTAAATGGACAAGCTAGATAGCCTTCAAATCTAGATACACTAGCATTTATAGATTTGCCATACAATGACTGTGCCAATTCATTATCTAATTGAGCTGTTTCATTATCGTAAGTAAGTGCAGTTAATAAATAATCCAAACCTTCATTTAAACGTTCATCTCGATACATAACTTGATACGTATCAAGCCATGTTTCTGCTACTATTTCTTCATTGAGCCATGATTTTAATGCTTCGAATAAGGCAATTTTAGTTTGGTGTGGATGTTGCATTAACGTCAATGGTTGCGCTTGATGTAAATGTGAAATATTTTCAATTTCTAAGTTTGAAAATAGTGACTGTATTTGTTGAATAAAAGGACTTGCTTCTTTTTCGTCCCCTTTAACACCCATTAAACTATATGAAAAAGTAACTGCTTCGGTACTACGAGTCATTGCTATATAACATACAAATGCTTCATCCATTTGTAATATGTCAGCTGTGGGACTCAATTCTATATCGGCGTTTGCTTGGAAGTATTTTTTCTCTTCATCCGTTATTAAACTAGATGCCGATACTGCCTGTGGCAACACACCATCGTTCACACCAACTAAGTAAACATGTTGTTTGTTATCTACTTTGGCCAAATCCATTGTACCGATACTGACTTGATCTAATGTTTGTGGAATCATATTAAACTCTAACTGATCCAGTCCAATGTCTAACAATTCTAAAAATCGCTGTTGTGACATTTCTTGATTATCGAACACTGTGACTAAATCATCTAAAGTTTGAATGAACCCTTGCCATACTTGATCTAATGTTTCAGCATCTTCATGTTGCTCTGCTAAATCTAGGGCGTCTCTTTCAGCCATTAACTGACTTGGCAACTGAAAATCTTCCATTGCTTCATAAAAAGCAGTCGCAAATGCTCTCGCAGTTGTAGCATTATTCATATGTTGTTCAAATTGTAATATTTTATTTATTACGCTATCTTTTAATTTAATCACACGCTCATAGGCTTCACGTGTTTCGTCAGTTAACGGTTGGCGTTTTAAGCCCATTTTATTAAATTGTTCAATTTGAAAATAGTGTGGATCGATCCAACGTTTACCGTAAATGCCTCGTTCTAATACAAAATTTTCTAAAATATGAATTAAATAATTACTATCTTTGAATTGTTGTGTTAGTACCCCTGACTTAAATACTCGCATCAAAGGCTCAAAATTCCATTGAGTTTGTAATACTTCAATTAATGAGCGAATCATTTCCATAACTGGGTGATGTGTCATGGGCGCTTTCGTATCTATATTAAATGGAATATCATACTGTGGTAAAATAGATTCCATTAAATATGCATATGTTTCATCACGATAAAGAATTGCAATATCTTGATAACGACGACCTTTATCGCGGTTTTCTTTAATAATTTGTCTTGCTACTTCATTAATTTCTTCTCGCATACTGGATGCTTCAAGTATCTGAACTCCTGCTTGATGCGTAGTTGGTTCATATTGTAATGCATTAAAATTGTGTTCCAACGTTTTTAAATCAGCATTTTGGTACCGGTACTGTGTTTGGAAATTTGATTTATGTAACGGTATATTCAATTCTTGTGCAATAGTTTCAATATGAGTCAGTGCTTCCGAAGGCTTGCGGAATAAACTAAATGGATCTTTATCTCCATCTGTAGTTAATAGAATAGTGACACTTTTACTATGTTGAACAAGTGCTTTGATAATTGCATATTCTAACGTTGAAAAGTTGTGAAACCCATCAATGTAGATTTGTGCTCTTTTTAGCCATTGTGACTGTCCCATCACTTCTATAAAACGATTCAAACTATCTTCAGTAGAGACGTAATCTCCAGCAATGCGTTGCTCTAATTGCTTATATACTAATGCAATATCTTCTAATTTATGTTTTGTCCGTGTTTGTAATTCATTATCTGCTATGTATGTTTCTAACTGTTGCGGCGAAACGTTATACTTTTTAAAATCTTTAATTTGTTCGTGTAATTTTTCGCTAAAACCATAATATTTAACTTGTGATTTATATAAGCTTAATTCGTCCTTAAATTGTTGTAATATATCATAAATCATCATTTCAGTAGCTGCTTTTGATAATTGTTGTTCCATTAATCCGCCTACTTCTTGAAACACGCGGTGGCTCAAACGTTCAAAATGTAAAACTTCAGTTCTTAAGCTACCGTTTAATGCTGGGTCTTTTACAAAGGTTTGCTCTAATTGAAATGTACTTTGCGTAGGAGCAATTAAAATTATAGGATCACCTAATGGATCTTGTTTCATGGCTGTTTTTATCTGTTCTATCATTGCATATGATTTCCCAGTACCAGCCCTACCTACATAAGCATTTAATTCCATCGCTCGTCTCCACTCCTTTTGACTTATATCTTAACACATAACTAGGAGATTTTTATTCTGTTACTCTTGATATTTTATGAGATAAAGAAAGAAGAATTGCTAAAACTTCGTCTGTGTTAGTTAGCAATTCTTCTTATGTTTTTAACCTATTTATCATCAATTATTATTCATACTTTGTATCAGGATCAAAACCAAATTTAAACTCATCTAGTGGCCAGAAACTAAATGCTACTTTCCCTACAACTTGGTCATTATCAATAAGTCCAAATGAACGGCTATCTTTACTCACTTCACGATTGTCTCCTAAAACAAGTAATTTACCTTTAGGAATCGTTGTTTTATTACCATCTCTGACAAAGTCTTCAGGTTTATACGTACCTGTAATATATTCATACATTTTATGTTTCTCATTGTAATCTAAATATGGTTCATCTACTTTTTTGTCATTTACATATAATTGATCTTTTTTATATTCAATTTTATCACCAGGTGTACCAATTACACGCTTAACATAATCATCTGTTTTGTTGGCATGGAAGACAATTACATTGCCTTTTTTAATATCACCAAATTTATAACCAAATAGGTTGACGATAACACGTTCTCCATCTTTTAACGTGGGATCCATTGAGTCACCTTTTACAGTGTAAGGTTTGGCTACAAAGTTAATAATTAATAGCACTAATGCTACTGCAACAACAATTGATATAATCCATTCTGTTATTTCTTTTCTCACTCTTCACACCTCATATATTTATTTAAAGTTTACTGTAAACTCATCTAAAGGATAATACTTCAAGGCGACTTTGCCCACTATGTCTTTTTGTTGAATAAAACCATAATTTCGAGAATCAGCATCATGCTGGCGCTGATCATTCAACACAAAATATGAATTTGGGGGTACAATATCACTTTCAGAACCTTTGATTTTACGTAAGGTTAATGCGTCTATTCTATTATTAGCATAAGGTTCCTTTATTTGTCTATCATCTTTATAAAGCGTTCCCTTCTTATAAGCGATAGAATCTCCTGGTACTCCAATAATTCTGCTTACGTTTACCTTATCATTTTGACGATACATCACAATATCACCATTATCTAATTGCTTTATTAATGGTGCTACTTTATTTACAATAAGACGGTCTCCCGTCGACAATGTAGGCGACATACCTTGTTTATGAACGACTATACCAGTAATAACGAATGCTTGAATCAATAAAACTATAATAATCGCTATTATAATAGAAATCAAATTTTTCACTAACTTTTTCACGTGGTCACTCCTTAGAATTATGCATAAAATGTTGTTCTAACTTTCGACCAAGTAACCAAACAATAATAATTACACAAATAACGATAATCATCTTAGTTGGATTTGTAAACAATGTAGTTATATCATTGCCAAGCCAACCTATCATACCAATCATAATAAATTTAGATGTTAATAACACCCAAAAGTAATGTAGTGGCTTAATGTGTGAAACGCTTGCTACTATATTAACAACTGCACTAGGCGTGAAAGGGAAACAGAGTAAAATAAAAATAGGTATAACACCTCGCCGATCAACAAAAGAAATTAAACGTTGCGTCGTTTTGCGTGCTTTCACCCGTTGTATATATTTTAAATGCGCAAGTTGGCGAAGTGACCAAAACACTATAAAACTTCCACAAACTGTTCCTAGCCATGCAAGTATGGTACCAATGATTAATCCATAAGCATTAACATTTACTATTACAAAGACAATTATAGGTAAAATAGGTAAAAAGGCCTCGATAAATGGTAATAAAAAACCTACGATATAACCTAAATCACCAAATAGCGCAAACCATTGTTGTACCTGTTCAACTGTCATTGCATCAATCCCCATTCTTACTAATATGCTTAATTATAAATCTTCTTAACAACAATTAAAACAATAATGAAATCTTCTCTTCATAATTCATGCTTAAGCAGTAGAACGTTATCCTAATATAGTCTTATAATGAAAAGGGAGTGGGACAGAAATCTGATTTTGAAAAAATGATTTCGTCGTCCCACCCCGGCAAGGATGACTAGTATTGAAAAAAGCTTGCTTTGAAGCGCATTTTCAATACAGTCAGCTACTGCCAAAATGAAAAGAGGCTGAGACGAATTCATTTTGTCCCAACCTCTGCATCAAAAATAACATCACATTATTTAATCGTGAATTGTTATTTCACTTATAGTCTGTTTTCTAATTCTTGTTTTTTGTCTTCGAAACCAGGTTTGCCTAATAGCGCAAACATATTTTGTTTATAAGCTTCAACACCTGGTTGGTTAAATGGATTAACACCTAATTGATAACCACTCATCGCACAAGCTAACTCGAAGAAGTATACAACGTAACCAAATGTTTCCTCATCTAGCTTAGGAATATTTACAACGACATTAGGAACGCCACCATCTGTATGTGCTAATAACGTACCTTCAAATGCTTTCGTATTTACCTCATCAATTGTTTTACCAGCTAAATAGTTCAAACCATCTAAGTCATCACTATCTTCTTCAATAGTAATATTGTGTTTTGGATTGTTAACTTTCACAACTGTTTCAAATAAGAAACGACGACCTTCTTGTACGTACTGACCTAATGAATGCAAGTCTGTTGTATAGTTTGCACTTGATGGATAAATGCCTTTATAATCTTTACCTTCTGATTCACCGAAAAGTTGTTTCCACCATTCATTGAAATACTGCATAGAAGGCTCAAAGTTAATTAACATTTCTGTTGTGTAACCTTTTGAGTATAAAATATTACGGATTGTTGCATATTGATACGCAATATTTTCATCTAAATTATCAGAAGACAATTCTTCACGTGCTTTTGCTGCACCTTGCATCATCGCTTCGATATCAATACCTGCAACTGCTATTGGTAATAAACCTACTGCAGTTAATACTGAGTATCTGCCACCAACATCATCTGGTACTACAAATGTTTCATAGCCTTCATTAGTAGCTAATTGTTTAAGCGCACCCTTTTCTTTATCAGTTGTAGCAAAAATACGTTGTTTTGCTTCTTCTTTACCATATTTATCTTCTACTAACTGTTTAAATAATCTAAATGCAACTGCTGGTTCAGTAGTTGTTCCAGATTTTGATATCACATTGACTGAGAAATCTTTACCATCTAAATATTGGATTAACTCTTGAGTGTATGTTGAAGATAAATGATTACCTACAAATACAATTTCAGGATATTCATCACTATTTCTAAATGCTGGTGTTAGCATTTCAATAGCTGCACGTGCACCTAAATATGAACCACCAATACCAATAACTACAAATACGTCTGAATGTGCTTTAACACGTTTAGCTGCTTCTAAAATACGAGAAAACTCTTCTTTGTCATAATCAACAGGAAGATCGATCCAACCTAAGAAATCACTACCAGCACCAGTACCCTCATGGATTGTTTTATGAATTGATTTTACGATATCTTTTTGTTGCTCAAGTTCATGCTTGCCAAAAAATTCTAAAGTTTTACCATAATCTAACTGAATATGAGTCATGTAAATTGCCTCCTGTAATTTTTAATTCACTATTATTTTACTAAGTTTAGTATGACTATTCAAACAACTAGCCTATCATTGTTACTTATACTAATAATGAACAAAATTATTTTATATCATTAATTGTTGCGCTATATGCAGTTTATTATACATAAATTTTAACGTATATATACATAATACTAACAAAAATGGTAATAATCACAACAAAATTACAAATAGAGCGACTTTCACAACTTTTTGCATATTTATGTAAAAAAATGGTTTTATTTTCACTAGTTATCTGTTATTCTTAGTTATATTAAATTACAGATTAAAAATTACAAATGAGGTGGCAATATGAAACAAAAAATAGTTTTAGCATATTCCGGAGGATTAGATACAAGTGTGGCAGTAAAATGGTTAATAGATAAAGGTTACGATGTTGTAGCTTGTTGTTTAGATGTTGGTGAAGGAAAAGATTTAGACATCGTCTATCAAAAAGCTTTAGATATGGGTGCAGTTGAATGTCATATCATAGATGCTACTGAAGAATTTAGTGATGAGTATGTAGCATATGCAATCAAAGGTAACTTAATGTATGAAGGTACATATCCTTTAGTATCTGCATTATCAAGACCTTTAATTTCTAAAAAATTAGTAGAAATTGCAGATAAAACGAATTCAGTTGGTATCGCTCACGGCTGTACAGGTAAAGGTAATGACCAAGTACGTTTTGAAGTAGCAATCAAAGCTCTAAATCCTGAATTAAAAGTCTTTGCTCCGGTAAGAGAATGGGCTTGGAGTCGTGAAGAAGAAATCGATTATGCTCTTAAACATAATATTCCAGTACCTATCCAACAAGATTCTCCCTATTCAATTGACCAAAATTTATGGGGTAGAAGTAACGAATGTGGTATTTTAGAAGATCCATATGCGGCACCACCAACAGATGCATTTGATTTAACAAATGAATTAGAAGATACACCAAATCAATCAGAAGAAATTATTTTATCTTTTGAACAAGGATTACCGACTGCTTTAAATGGTGAAAACTTGTCATTAAGTAAATTAATTTTAAAATTAAACAAAATTGCTGGTAAACATGGTATTGGCAGAATCGACCATGTTGAAAATAGATTAGTAGGTATTAAATCTAGAGAAGTATATGAAACACCAGGAGCAGAAGTAATTATCAAAGCCCATAAAGCGTTAGAAACAATCACTTTAACGAAAGATGTAGCACATTTTAAACCAGTTATTGAGAAACAATTTTCTGAGCAAGTGTATAATGCTTTATGGTTCTCTCCATTAACAGACAGCTTAAAAGTATTTGTCGATAGTACACAACAACATGTTACAGGTGAAGTAAGAATCAAACTTTATAAAGGTAATGCTATAGTCAATGGCAGAAAATCACCTTACACATTATACAACGAAAAATTAGCAACTTATACAAAAGAAGATGCTTTCAATCAAGATTCAGCAGTAGGTTTCATTGAAATCTTTGGTTTACCGACACAAGTCAACTCTATGCTACACGGAGGTTACCACAATGAGTGAGAAAGCTTGGGGTGGTAGATTCAGCGAACAACCAGAAGATTGGGTCGATGAATTCAATGCTTCCATTCATTTTGACAAAACACTTATTAAGCAAGATATACAAGGTAGCATTGCACATGCGACAATGTTGGCAAACCAAGAAATTATTACTGCTGATGAAAGCAAACAAATTATTGAAGGCTTAAATGACATTCTTCAAGATTATTTAAATAACCAAATTACTTTCGATGTATCATTAGAAGATATACATTTAAACATTGAACACGAATTAATTAAGCGTATTGGTGACACTGGAGGTAAACTTCATACAGGACGTAGTCGTAATGATCAAGTAGCAACAGATATGCATTTATATACAAAAGCTGAAGTAGAACAGCTAATTGAACTGATTACTTCCTTTCAAACAAGTATTTTAACAGTGGCAGAAAATCATATTGATACTATCATGCCTGGTTACACTCATTTACAAAGAGCGCAGCCTATATCATTTGCACATCATATATTAACTTACTATTGGATGTTAAGCCGTGATAAATCTCGATTTGAAGATAGTTTAAAACGTATAGACATATCTCCTTTAGGTGCTGCTGCTTTAAGTGGTACGACCTATCCAATAGATAGACATGAAACTCAATCATTATTAGGGTTTAGTTCGCTATATGAAAATAGTATGGATGCTGTAAGTGATCGTGATTATATTGTCGAAACGTTGCATAATATATCATTAACGATGGTTCACTTGTCTCGTTTTGCGGAAGAAATTATTTTTTGGTCTTCTGCGGAAGCAAACTTCGTGACGTTATCCGATGCTTTTTCAACTGGTTCATCAATTATGCCTCAAAAGAAAAACCCTGATATGGCAGAGCTTATAAGAGGTAAAGTTGGTAGAACAACTGGTCATTTAATGAGTATGTTGATGACATTGAAAGGATTACCACTCGCTTATAACAAAGATATGCAAGAAGATAAAGAAGGTTTGTTTGATGCCCTTCATACATTAAAAGGTTCACTGCGTATTTTTGAAGGAATGGTCGATTCAATGACTGTTAACGTTGAACATTTACAACAAACTGTGAATAATGACTTTTCTAACGCCACTGAACTCGCAGATTATTTAGTAACTAAAGATGTACCATTTAGAACTGCACACGAAATCGTAGGAAAATTAGTATTATGGTGTATTCAAAATAATAAATATTTACTTGATGTCCCTTTGTCAAAATATCAAGAGGCACATCCATTAATAGAAGATGATATTTTTACATTCTTAACACCTGCAAACTGCGTGAGTCGCAGAATTAGTTACGGTTCTACAGGTCAAGAAGCAGTTAAACAGCAAATTAAACAAATTAAAGCACAACTGAAATAATTATATAAAAGCATAAAAATCATTTATTGAAATGGTTTTTATGCTTTTATTATTTTAGTTTAATATTTATAACTTAACAGCTAATGTAGGAGTGCTATTATGAATACAGCACAACGTCTTATCGCATGTAGTTTAGCAATTTTAAGTATTAGCTATTTCTCTAGTAAATAACGCTCGCACCTCTCAACACCCCTATCCTTAAAAGTCCTCACAAATTAAAAATGCTAAGTTAGGTGTTAATGACATATGTACAACTTATCTAGTTATTTATAATGCAGTTATCGGTAATGACCGATAATTATCATCTTTGTAATAACATTCTTTAAGCTGACATTACATTATTAACAATACTTCGTATCTATTTACTTATTGTAAACATTTTTATACTTTTTTAACCTTCTTTAATTTATTAATTGTTTTTATTTAACTTAAATTAAAAAGGTGTAAAATATATTTATTTTTTAATCTGTTTTTTGTATGGTTAATATACAGTTTATTATGAGGAGTGAAGGTATGAAATATACAAAACGATTATTTGTCAGTGGTTTTTCAATTTTAGCTCTATCAAGTTTTACAACCCCAGATATCCAAGCAAATAGTAACAATGCGAATCAGCAAGCTACACAACAAGTTAACCAATCATCACAAGCAACTCAAAACAAAGCATATCGTGCTATACATAATCCAACAGGTGAAAAATACACAACAATTGCACATCGTGGTGCGAGTGGCTATGCCCCTGAACATACTTTTGCAGCTTATGACAAAAGTCATAATGAAATGGGTGCATCATATATAGAATTAGATTTACAAATGACAAAAGACGGTCATTTAGTAGTTATGCATGATGAAACATTGGATCGTACTACTAACGGAACTGGTAGGGTCGATGAACATACTTTAAAAGAAATTAAAGAACTTGATGCTGGAAGTAAATTTAATGCCAATAATCCACAATATGCCGACCCTTCATATGAAGGCCAAAAAGTTCCAACACTAGACGAAGTGTTAGAACGATATGGCAGTAATGCTAATTATTATATTGAAACTAAATCACCAGATGTCTATCCGGGTATGGAAGAAAAATTATTAGCTTCATTAGATAAGCATCATTTACTGACACAAAATTCTTTATCAAACGGCCATGTATTAATTCAATCATTTTCACAAGCAAGTTTACAAAAAGTCCAAGCGCAAAATGCTAATATCCCTTTAATCCGCTTACTTGATAAAGGTGAATTACCTAACTTAACTCAAGCAGATTTAAATGCAATTAGAAGTTACGCCATAGGTGTAGGACCTGAATATACAGATTTAACTAAAGACAATGTGAAAAACTTAAAAAAAGCAGGACTACTCGTCCATCCATTTACAGTCAATACTAAAGCAGATATGGAAAGATTAAATAAATACGGTGTTAATGGCGTATTCACAAATTATCCTGATGTCTACGAACAAGTTATTGCTAATGATAAATAACGATACTTGCACTATAATAATATAAATTTATAACAATACTTGTGCCTTCATAAATGGCGAAGTCATCATTTTTTGAACAAGCGAAATAGTATACTATCAACTTACGATAGCAAAAAGAGGGTAGAACATATTTTGTTCTACCCTCTTAATTATTTATAAGTATAAGGCTTAAGCCCATCCACGATAACGTGCCGCTTCTGCTGTACGCTTAAGTCCGACAATGTACGCTGCTAAGCGCATATCAATTTTACGATTTTGTGATAACTCATAAATCGTATCAAATGCTGTAATTAATTTTTCACGTAATTTTTCATTAACTTCGTCTTCTGGCCAATAATAACCTTGGTTATTTTGTACCCATTCAAAGTATGAAACTGTTACGCCACCCGCACTCGCTAGTACGTCAGGTACAAGTAAAATACCGCGTTCAGTTAAAATCTTAGTACCTTCTGGTGTTGTAGGTCCGTTAGCTGCTTCAACAACTACATCAGCTTTAATATCATTTGCATTATCGCCTGTAATTTGATTAGCAATTGCTGCAGGAACTAAGATATCACAATCAATTTCAAATAACTCTTTATTAGAAATTGTATCTTCGAATAAATTTGTCACAGTACCAAAACTGTCTCTTCTATCTAATAAATAATCAATATCTAAACCTTCTGGATCATGTAATGCACCATAAGCATCGGAAATACCTACAATTTTAGCACCTAAGTCATATAAGAATTTAGCTAAGAAACTACCAGCATTACCAAATCCTTGTATAACAACTCGTGCACCTTTAACATCCATGCCTCTTCTTTTGGCTGCTTGTTCAATTGCAATAACAACACCTAAAGCTGTAGAACGATCGCGTCCTTGTGAACCACCAAGTACAATTGGTTTACCTGTAATAAAACCTGGTGAATTAAATTTATCAAGTGAGCTATACTCGTCCATCATCCAAGCCATAATTTGTGAGTTTGTAAACACATCTGGCGCTGGTATATCTTTTGTTGGACCAACGAATTGTGAAATTGCGCGTACATAACCACGTGATAATCTCTCTACTTCATGGATACTCATTTGACGTGGGTCACATATGATTCCACCTTTACCTCCACCATAAGGTAAATCAACAATGCCACATTTTAGTGTCATCCACATAGATAACGCTTTAACTTCTTCTTCATCCACATCAGGGTGGAATCTTACGCCACCTTTTGTTGGACCAACTGCGTCATTATGTTGTGCACGATAACCAGTAAATGTTTTAACAGTCCCATCATCCATTCGTACTGGAATTCGTACTTGTAGGAATCTAAGTGGTTCTTTGACTAAATCATACATACCATCATCAAATCCCAATTTGTTTAAAGCCTCTTTAATAATACCTTGCGTAGAAGTCACCAAATTATTATTCTCAGTCATGATTCATTTCGCCTCTTTTTCGTAACTAATGATTTCGCTTTCATTGCTAATTGTAACATAACTTTTGCCTTTTTAAAGGGATTAAAAAAAGTTATATATCAAATTTTTTTATTATTCAAAAACGTTTTTCACTTTGTCTAATGCTAGGTCTAATTCTTCTTTTGTGATGACTAATGGTGGTGCAAATCTAATTACAGTATCATGTGTTTCTTTACATAAAATGCCTTGCTCTTTTAATGCTTCACAATAAGGTCTGGCATTTTCATGTAATTCAATGCCAATAAATAAACCACGACCTCTAACTTCTTTAATCGCTGGGTGTTCAATCTTTTGTAATTCCGCTTTAAAGTATTCCCCTAGCTCTAATGAGCGACCTGGTAAATCTTCATCGACAATTACATCTAATGCTGCTAATGAAGCTGCACAAGCTAATGGGTTACCACCAAATGTTGAACCGTGTGAACCTGGTGTAAATACGCCTAAAACTTCTTCATCTGCTAGCACAACTGAAATTGGGAAAACGCCTCCGCCTAAAGCTTTTCCTAAAATATAAACGTCTGGCTTAACATTATCCCAGTCTGTTGCAAACATTTTACCTGAGCGTCCTAAACCTGCTTGAATTTCATCAGCTATAAATAATACATTATGTTCGTCACATAACTCTCTAATTTCTTTTAAGTATCCTTCTGGAGGTACATTTATTCCCGCTTCACCTTGGATAGGTTCAATTAAGATTGCTGCAGTATTATCATTGATTGCTGCTTTTACAGCTTCGATATCTCCAAAATCAACTTTACGGAAACCATCTAATAATGGGCCATATCCACGTTGATATTCTGCTTCTGATGATAAAGATACAGGTGCCATTGTACGGCCATGGAAATTACCATTAAAAGCAATGATTTCTGCTTGATCAGGCTCTATTTTTTTCACATCATATGCCCAACGTCTTGCAGCTTTTAATGCCGTTTCTACTGCTTCAGCTCCTGTATTCATTGGTAATGCTTTATCTTTACCTGCTAATTTACAAATTTTTTCATACCATGCTCCTAAGTTATCACTATGAAAAGCACGTGATACAAGCGTAACTTTATCTGCTTGATCTTTTAATGCTTGGATGACTTTAGGATGACGGTGACCTTGGTTAACTGCTGAATATGCAGCTAACATATCCATATATTTGTTACCTTCTGGGTCTGTTACCCATACCCCTTCAGCCTCAGAGATTACAATTGGTAGAGGAACATAATTGTGCGCTCCGTAATGATTTGTAAGCTCAATGATTTTTTCTGATTTTGTCATGATATCTCCCCTTTAAAAAATTTATGGCAATATTGCCTCGATAATTCATAACATTAGCATAACGTATTTACCGTGTTACTGAAACTATTTTCCTAAAAAATCCCTGAAATACTCTTTTTAGGATAAAACAGTGCACTACAAAATATGTATTGATCCGGTTATGACGCTAGTTAATCGTCTTTAAAAGGCAAAACAATCTAACTAAGTTTTATCTATCTTTGCTTTTCAAGATATATTTTTATGTTTTATATATGATTATTTACTATTTTAAAATGGGATATTGTCGACAAATAAAAAAGAACATTAACAATGCATGAATTTTATCGAATGACCTTCATATTGAAAGTCGCTTCCGATAATATAATCATACATCATTAATGTTCTATATAGTTATTGTAGTAATGCTATTTATTTACCATCTTTTCTTGGTAATGGGTAAAAGCCTTGGTTGAATTGTTCCCATAATTTTGGTGGTAAATGGTGTTTATCTTCTCTATTTGGATCAAAGTATGAAATGATTTCATCTTCTTTACCTTCTTCAATTTTACTAACAAATTGATAATCCAATAATATTCCTCTACCTAATGCCAATAGTTCGATTTGTTTAGTGTTAATTGCTTCTAATGCTTGTTCAGCAGTAAATATAGAACCTATACCAATTAATGGCATACGGCCATCAATCCATCGATGTAATAATTCTATACGTGTTTCTTCCGCATATTTGCCTTCTCTAGTTTTAGAGTGCACATCCATTAAAGATACATGTAAATAGTCTAATGGTTTTTCAACTAAAGTTTTAACTAATGATTCAGTGATTTCCATACTAATTCCTGGAGATTCTGCTTCTTCTGGAGAAAATCTATAACCAATAATAAATGAGTCATCGGCATATTGTTTTTTAACATTAACCACTTCATCAACGACTTCGCGAGCAAATTTGAATTTATCCGTGCCCCATTCATCTGTACGACGGTTATAATATGGAGAGACAAATTGATGAATTAAATAATGGTTCGCACCGTGAATTTCAACACCATCGAAGCCTGCTTCTATTACTCTACGTGTAGCTTCGCCGAATGCTTTTATCGTTTCTAAAATTTCGTCATGTGTAATTTCACGTGCATGGTGTTCTTCTGTCTCACCAAAACTTTTCATACTAATTGGACTTGGTGCAGCCACGTCTCCATTTGGTGTCCAGTTTGGTAATGATTGCGCTCCACCATGATGAATTTGTACTACGGCTTTAGCGCCATTCTTTTTCATCACGTTAGCTAATTTTTTTAAACCTTCTATATCAGTATCGTGTGCTACTGACGGTTGACCTGGAAATGCTTTACCTAAATCTGTAACATTACTCGCTGCAGATATTGACAAACCAACATCTTGTGAACGTTGTTCCATATAGTTTATTTCGTCTTCGGATACCGTCCCATCATCATGCGATGTTACGTGTGTTAATGGAGCTAACACAAATTTATTTTTTAATTGTACTTTATTAGGTAACTCTACTGTTTCAAATAAAGTTGCAAATTTTTCATTCATTACTTACTTCCTCCTAATTAATGATTTCAACACTATAACATTGTTATTATGCTTGCACTATTTTAATGCTTGTTCATTTTACCGTAAAAAATTCACTTCACATAATAATATGCTTGCGCATACATGTTTATATATAAAATAAAATCAAAAAACTAACATTTCATGCAGAAATGTTAGTAGTACAAGAGTATTACTCTTGCTTCATAGTGTCTTTGGACTGTTTAATCCAACCTGGCATACGTTCTTTAATTGTTTGAAACCCGTATTTTTCGGTTTCTTTAATTTCATCCAATACT
Source organism: Staphylococcus sp. GDX8P114P-2 (assembly GCF_017892945.1). Classification (NCBI taxonomy): domain Bacteria; kingdom Bacillati; phylum Bacillota; class Bacilli; order Caryophanales; family Staphylococcaceae; genus Staphylococcus; species Staphylococcus sp. GDX8P114P-2. The sequence continues at coordinate 89,608 of NZ_JAESMB010000008.1, forward strand.
GATTGCTTTTCTTTCTTACGTTCATAATTTTTAAAATAATCATTATCTTTTAATGACAAATTAAGCTTACCTTCTTTATCGATGGAAATAACTTTTGCCCGGACAACTTGTCCTTCGGATAAAAACTTTTTTAAATTATGGACGTAATCATCCATAATTTCAGAAATATGAATCAGACCTTCAGTATTATCTGGGGTTTCAACAAATGCGCCATAAGGCTGAATACCAGTCACACGTACTTTAAGATGTTGACCTACTTTGTAGTGATTATTCAACGTGAGAACCCCTTATTTCGTTTTACTTAACAATAATATAATAGCATAAATTACTAAACTAGACTAATATTACGATAGAAAAATTACTATAAATTGTTGATATAATAGTCATCAAAACAATTAAACCCTTATAATAAAAAGAGCCATGTTCAGATTTTGTTCTGAACATGGTTCTTTCACATTGTATTTTCTATTAATGCACAATACTATCATGTAATAAACTTCCGCATCTCACATAATAGAATGTAACAAGCTCATCCATTTATTTCGATCTTACTTTTATTTATCCTCTACATCAATTGAATCAATAGTGATGTCATGTAAAGGCTTATCTTGTGGACCTACTTTCGTACTTGCAATATCTTCTAGCACGCTTTGACCTTCAATAAGTTGGCCGAATACTGTATGTTTTTGGTCTAACCATGGTGTACCACCTTGTGTACGGTAAGCTTCAACTATTGGTTGTGGCCATCCACCATCTGCAAGTTGGTTAATCATTGATTCCGGTACTTCTTTCATTTGTACAATGAAAAATTGTGAGCCGTTTGTATTAGGTCCTGAATTGGCCATTGATAATGCACCATAAATATTAAATGCTTCTAATGAAAATTCGTCTGCAAATGGTGCGCCGTAAATACTTTCGCCACCCATACCTGTTGCAGTTGGGTCGCCACCTTGTACCATAAAATCATTAATTATACGGTGGAAAGAAATACCATTGTAATAACCATTTTTAGCATGTGTTACAAAATTTTCTACTGTTTTAGGTGCAACATCTGGTAATAACTTAAATGTCATATCTCCTTTATTTGTATGCATTACAAGTTTTATTTCATTATCTTTTACTTCTGTATCTAATTGAGGATAGTTCGTCATTTTCATTCTCCATTTCATGTTAAGATGATAATAGTATTTTAACATAAAAGAAAGGATGTATTAATCATGTTATATAGATTTGCTCATAAAACTGGTGTCTATGGTGTTTCTATTGTAGAAGAAAATGCCCAAGGTATTTTAGTCAAAGTAGAACAAGTCATCAAACACCCTAAGCAAGGAGATTTACATAATCCTACTGCCGTAGAAGATGTGTTTTTCCATGAACGTAAAGCTTTGAGTCAATATGAAAAACGCTATACTACCAAGTCACAACTGCGACCATTCGATGTCACAGAACTTCCCTATACTGAATCTTTACAACAAGCACTTAGTACTTTGGAAAAGAAGTTACAAAAAGAAGATACTGAACATGCACAAAAATCACTTACTAATTTACAACAGTTAAAAGAAGATTATTCTGTGCAGTATAAAAAAAATTTCACCTAAAAAATGACGCGTTTCTTCTTATTTAATAATACAGTAAAAAACCACTAGTTATACACTTGTAGAGGTTTTTCAGAACTGTATGAATCATGTATAATGAAACCATATTTCATTTTAAAGGGGGACAACATAATGAGTTGGTTACACCTAATGGTATTATTACCGCTTATATTTGCGCTCATTATTCCTTGTATATATCGACTGTATAAACGGATTCATTTAGGTTGGTTTGTCTTACCGCTTCCTATTGTCTTATTTATTTATTTCTTATCATATATTAAGACAACGATGTCAGGTAATACCGTTATGCAAGAAGTAAACTGGATGCCAAAATTTGGCATGAATTTTGACTTATACATAGATGGTTTAGGTTTATTATTTAGTTTACTCATAACTGGAATTGGCAGTTTAATTGTCTTATATTCAATCAGTTATTTAAGTCGAAAAGAACAACTAGGGAATTTTTATTGTTATTTATTATTATTCATGGGTGCAATGTTAGGCGTGGTGTTATCAGATAACATCATTGTTCTATATTTATTTTGGGAACTAACATCATTTTCAAGCTTTTTATTAATTTCATTTTGGCGTACTAATCAAAGATCCATTTATGGTGCCCAAAAATCTATGCTAGTTACTGTATTTGGTGGTCTCTCCTTATTAGGTGGGCTGATTTTACTTTCGATTTCAGCTAATACTACAAGTATTCGTACAATGATTGATCACGTTGGAGATATCCAAACTAGTACATTCTTTATCCTTTCAATGGTCTTGGTGTTAATTGGCGCTATGACTAAATCAGCACAATTTCCATTTTATATCTGGTTACCAGATGCCATGGAAGCACCTACACCCGTTAGTGCTTATCTACATTCGGCAACAATGGTTAAAGCTGGCTTATACTTAGTTGCCCGTATGACACCTATCTATGCTGTTTCTCAAGGTTGGGTGTGGACTGTTACCATTGTTGGGCTTATCACGTTAATTTGGGCTTCATTAAATGCAACAAAACAACAAGACCTTAAAGGTATACTCGCATTTTCTACTGTGTCCCAATTAGGTATGATTATGTCTATGCTAGGCATCGGTGCTGTAAGTTATCACTTTGCAGGTTCAGAAAGTCAACTTTATATTGCAGCATTTACCGCAGCTATTTTTCATTTAATTAATCATGCAACGTTTAAAGGCGCATTATTTATGATAACAGGTGCGATAGACCATGCTACTGGTACACGTGATGTCAAAAAGTTAGGTGGCTTAATGACAGTTATGCCTATTTCCTTTACTTTAACGATTATCACTTCATTAAGTATGGCAGGTATACCACCATTTAATGGCTTCCTTTCAAAAGAGTCATTTTTAGAAAGTATGATTGAAGTAACTCACGCAGATATATTGAGTTTAGATACTTTTGGTATTTTAATACCGATTGTTGCTATTATAGGTAGTATTTTCACTTTTGTTTATGCTGTGCGTTTTATCGGGCAAATTTTCTTAGGTTCATATCGACCTCAGGCATTACCTAAATCAGCGCATGAAGCTTCAAAACTTATGTTAATAGCACCAACAATCTTAGCACTATTAGTAATTGTCTTTGGCTTGTTCCCTGCCATATTAACGAGTACGTTAATTGATCCAGCCACAGCAGCCATAAGTCAAGCTGAAAGTAAGCCATCATCATTCCATTTATTCCATGGCTTTACACCAGCATTTTTTGCAACACTGTTGATTTATGTTATAGGTATTTTACTCATTTTAACGTTTAATTACTGGGTACGTTTGTTGCGTATGCAACCACATAAACTGCAATTAAACTACTGGTATGACACAACAGGTAAATATTCATCTTACGTTTCAAGTAAGTTTACTGACTCATACGTAACGGGTTTTACTCGCAATAATTTAGTTATTATATTCGCATCATTCATTATTTTGGCCATTATCGCCATATCATTAACGCCATTTAACATAGAGTTTAACAATGTCAGCAATATTCGACCGTTTGAGTTAATTATTGTAGTGATCATCTTGTTGTCATCTATAATGATTGTCTGCGCTCGTTCACGACTATTTAGTATTATAATGGCCAGTGCTGTTGGCTACGCCGTTGCTGTATTCTTTATCTTCTTCGGTGCACCAGATTTAGCATTAACACAATTTGTCGTCGAAACTATATCAACAGCGTTATTTTTACTTTGTTTCTATCATTTGCCTAATTTAAATCGACATAATGAAACTCGTAACTTTAAGTGGAGTAATATGTTAATTGCAATAGGAACAGGATTAGTAGTTATAGTTATCGGTCTAATTGCTTATGGCAACCGTCACTTTGGATCTATTGCAGCATATTATAAAGAGCATGTGTATGATTTAGCCCATGGTACTAACATGGTTAATGTGATTTTGGTTGACTTCCGTGGTACCGATACCTTATTCGAATCTGCAGTACTTGGAATTGCAGGACTAGGTGTATATACTATGATTAAATTACGTTCAAATCGTAAAACAAATAACGAAGGAGGATCTGACTATGAATAGACAAAACAATAATCTGATTTTTCAGTACACTGCTATTCTAATCTTCTTCTTAATCGTTATGTTTGGGTTATCACTTTTCCTTGCAGGTCACTATACACCTGGTGGCGGTTTCGTTGGAGGTTTATTGATGTCAAGCGCGCTTGTAATTATCACTGTAGCATTTGACATCAAAACAATGCGCAAAATCTTTCCTTGGGACTTTAAAATATTAATTGGCATTGGTTTGTTTTTCTGTGGTGCAACGCCTATAGCAAGCTGGTTTTACCACAAGAACTTCTTTACACATACACCTTTTGAAATTCCATTAGGTATTTTAAAACCAATGGAAATGCATACTGCAACATTTTTTGACTTAGGTGTCATGTTTGCAGTAGTCGGTACAGTAATGACTATTATTTTAACGATTGGAGAGAGCGACTAATGGAAATAGTTATGATAATTGTTTGTGGTTTTCTCACTACAATGAGCGTTTATTTAATCCTCTCTAAAAGTTTAATACGTATCATTATTGGGACTACTTTGCAAACACATACAGCAAACTTATTTATACTAACAATGGGTGGTTTAAAAGGTGGAGAAGTACCTATTTATGAAAAAGGTATTTCACAATACGTTGACCCTATCCCTCAAGCATTAATCCTAACTGCTATTGTTATTTCATTTTCAGTAACATCATTCTTTTTAGTTCTTGCTTTTAGAAGTTATAAAGAACTAGGTACTGATAATGTAGAAAGTATGAGAGGAGTGCTTGATGATGATAGAAAGTAATTTATTAGTATCTACGTTAATCATTCCATTATTGACCGTTATCATTTTGATTTTTCTAGGTAAACGCCCTATTATTAAGCGTTATGTAGCATTAACAGGTACTATGATTACATTTATTTTTAGTATCATTAATCTATTTAATGTGGCGAAACATGGTCCTATTGTTTTAGAATTAGGTTCGTGGAAAGCGCCATATAGTATAGTTTTTGTTTTAGACTTATTTAGTGGCTTATTAATTACAACGAGTGTACTCATTACCCTACTGATAATTTTATATTCTTATCAAACAGTTGGTATAGAACGTGAAACCTATTATTACTATTTTGCTGTAATGTTTATGCTTATAGGTGTCAATGGTGCCTTTATGACAGGAGATATTTTCAACCTGTTTGTATTCTTTGAAGTATTTTTAATGGCTTCTTATATTTTACTTGTTATCGGTGGTACTGAAGTGCAATTAAGCGAAACAATTAAATATGTCCTAGTGAATGTGACTTCATCAGCGTTTTTTGTTATTGCAGTTGGTATGCTGTATTCCGTTGTCGGTACATTAAACTTAGCTGATATTAGTCAAAAGCTGAACCAACTATCACCACAAGAAAGTGGCGTAGTGACTATAGTATTTATTGTCTTTATTTTTGTTTTTGGAACAAAAGCTGGGATTTTCCCTATGTATGTATGGTTACCAGGCGCTTATTATGCACCACCAGTAGCGATTATCGCCTTTTTCGGAGCCTTATTAACAAAAGTTGGGATCTATTCATTAGCTAGAACTACTAGTCTATTCTTCCCTGACACATCAGACTTAACATATTATTTAATCATCTTTTTAGCGCTACTAACTATTATTTTTGGTTGTGTCGGAGCAGTGAGCTATTTCGACATCAAAAAAATTATTATCTACAATATTATGATAGCTGTTGGCGTTATTTTGATTGGTGTAGCCATGATGAACCAAGCAGGAATGATGGGTGCAATTTACTATACCTTACACGATATGTTAATCAAGGCCGCTTTATTCTTTTTAGTTGGCGTAATTTATCAAATTACTAAATCATATGATTTGCGCAATTTTAGTGGCTTAATTAAACACTATCCAGTACTAGGATGGACATTCTTTATAGCGGCCTTGAGTTTAGCGGGTATCCCCCCTTTCAGTGGTTTCTATGGTAAGTTTTACATTGTCCAAGCTACATTCGAAAAAGGGTTCTATCTCACTGGTATTGTCGTATTACTGTCTAGTTTAGTCGTACTATATTCGGTTATTCGCATATTTTTACAAGGCTTCTTTGGTGATGCGACTGGGTATACTCCAAAGCCTAAATTACAACACCGCGGCCCATTAATAGTAGCGATTATTGCAGTTGTAATTACAGTAATTTTCGGTTTATCAGCGGACTTTTTACAACCTATTATTAAAGATGCTGCCTCTACTTTCTATAACCCTAGTGGATATGTAGACAGTGTACTAGGAGGTAAATAAGATGGCGATTCAAATTTTAATTAACTTATTATTAAGTATCTTATGGGTTTTTGTCACAGGTAGTTACTCATTAAATAATTTTATTTTAGGTTACATTTTCGGTCTATTGTTGGTACTTACATTACGCGGGTTATTCCCTGGTAGATTTTATATGGTTACAGTGTACAAAGTACTTAAATTAATAGCGGTATTTTTAATCGAGCTCATAAAAGCTAATATCGATGTAATACGTATTGTATTACAACCTACAATTAAAAATGAGCCAGCATTTTTTACTTATGACACCGAATTAACAACAGATTGGCAACTCGTATTGTTATCGACATTAATCACTTTAACCCCAGGGACTGTAGTGTTAGGTATTAGTGATGATCGTACGAAAATATATATACATTGTATTGACTTCAGTACTAAAGAAGAAGAAATTGCGAGCATTAAATCGTCACTTGAAAAAGTTGTAAGAGAGGTTGGTGATACACAATGAACTACTCAATAATTATAATTATCGCATTAGTAATAGTATCATTATCTATGTTAGCAATGTTAGTTCGTGTCATCCTTGGTCCATCTCTTGCTGACCGTGTCGTAGCCTTAGATGCTATGGGAATTCAATTAATGGCAATTGTAGCATTATTTAGTATCTTTCTAGGTACAACATATATGATTGTAGCTATTTTATTAATAGGTATACTTGCCTTTCTAGGCACTGCAGTGTTTGCTAAATATATGGACAAAGGTAAGGTGATTGAACATGATAACAACGATCATCATTAGTATTTCTCTTATATTGGTTATCTTAGGTGCATTAATCAGTGCTTTTGCAGCTATTGGGTTGTTAAGATTAGACGATGTTTATTCTCGTGCCCATGCCGCTGGTAAAGCAACAACACTTGGTTCTATGTTACTATTATTTGGTGTATTCCTTTTCTTTATAGGTGAGAAAGGTATAATCAATATGCAAATCATTATAGGGATCATATTTGTATTTATTACGGGGCCTTTAGCCAGTCATTTAATTATGAAAGCAGCATATAATTTAAACACACCTTCTTCTAATAGAACACAACAAGACGATTTTAACGAAACATTACACGATAAAAAATTATAACAATAGTTAAGCGATAAGTAGTTACTTAATAACAAGAGCACAAATTTCTAGTTCTTCGTTATTTTAGTAATTATACTTATCGCTTTTTATATTGCAATAACACATGCATTATGTTATTTTTAAATCGTAATCATTACTATTTGAAAGAAGGTAACTTTATGCATACTTGGACAATTATCGGTGGCGGTATTCAAGCATTAACAATTGCTTTAAAATTAATTCACGCTGGTCTTCCAACGTCCAAACTGACTCTCATTGATCCACACAGTAATTTATGCGCACAATTCGACGAACGCACTAAACGTATTAATATGCCCTTTCTTCGCTCACCTTGCGTGCATCATGTACATCCTGATCCATTTCATTTAAAACAATTCGCTAAAGCACATCAATATATGCAAGCAACACTAGGAAAATATCAACGTCCTCAAAGAGATATGTTTATCGATCATGTACATACACTTATACATCATTACCAGTTACATAATCGACATGTCATTGGTAGTGTAAACCATATTAAACAACACACACATACTAAACAGCAATGGGTACTCACTTTGGATAATAAGCGTACCATTACTACTGATAACTTAATTATCGCTATGGGTAGCCATCATGATTTAAACGTACCTGAGATTTTTCATCAACAGCATAATGTGCAACATATTTTCGACAATACAGCTCTACAATTTCACAAATGCAATCATGTAGTAGGAAGTGGTGTTTCTGCAGCACATTTAGTACATAAATTACTTTATAATTATCAAAGCATGTGCACTTATGGCTTAATAAAACTATAGCAGTACATGATTTTGATGCAGATCCAGCATGGCTTGGCCCTAAAAACATGACTAAGTTAACAACTTTTACGGATTCTGCCGAAATACTTTCTTTTATTGAAGATGAGAGACACAAAGGCTCTGTGCCTCAAGAGTTATATCTACATCTCAAAAAATATCAACAGCAAGGTCGTTTGACAATTCACCAAACACCTATTACCACAATAAAAAACAAGCAAATACATACGAAGGATGAACGATATAATTATAATCATATTTTACTTGCTACAGGCTTCAAAAATTCGATATTACAGCAACCAATTATAAAATCGTTAATTTTAGAACATGCCGCACCTATGACCTCTTGTGGCTATCCACAATTGTCTGATACATTGGAATGGTTACCACAGCTATTTGTATCTGGCGGACTAGCTGATTTAAAATTAGGACCTTTCGCACGCAATATTGCAGGAGGTAGAGAAGCAGCAAAACGAATTGCTCAAGCTTACTTCGCTCAAAATTTTATATCACATTAAAAAAAGGGAATGCATAAAAGTAACTTTTGCATTCCCTAAATGATTTATTAATTTTTAGTTATTTATAAATGACTACGCTTTGTCATTAGCTATCAGCTAAAATGACGTACTTTAATATGTTTAAAATACTAGTCTATCAAGATCTATGTCGTGATTTGATTGCGATGGTACCTCGCATAATACTTATTAATTTGCCGCTATCATCAGTTATCTCAATATTCCATACTTGTGTCGTTTTGCCTTGATGAATAACTGTTGCGGAAGCATAGACAGTACCCTCTGTCGTTGAACTAATGTGATTTGCATTCATTTCTAATCCTAGTGGAATATATTGCTCAGTATCAATTAGGCTCGCTGCTCCCATTGAGCATGCGGTTTCTCCTAAAGCTAAACTAGCACCACCGTGTAGAAATCCAAAGGGTTGTTTCACCTTATCTGTTACAGGCATAGACATAACCAAAATGCCTTCTCCCTCTTTTTCAACTTTCATATCTAGCGCATCTAACATATTTGTCATAATTGCCACCCCTTTATTTATATCACTCTTATAATATCATAGCAGCGATAGTACCAAAAATAATCAACGGGATATTATAGAAAATAAAGTTCGGAATACACGTATCTCTTATATGATCATGTTGCCCATCAACATTTAATCCTGCCGTCGGACCAAGTGTTGAATCACTCGCTGGAGAACCTGAATCACCTAAGGCACTTGCCGTGCCAATTAAGGCAATTAAAGCCATTGTACTTAAACCAAACGATTCACCTAACGGCACAAATAATGTAGCTATAATAGGGATTGTGGCAAATGAAGAACCAATACCTAATGTGACTATTAATCCAATGATATACATGAGTAGTATGCTAATTAACTTGTTGTCACCAGTAATTCCACTAATACTATGTACTAATTGCTCAATATCACCGGTTTTATTCATGACACCAGCAAAACCATTAGCAGTCAAGATTACTACACCGATATATGCCATAATTTGAATACCTTCAACAAATTGCTTGTCCATATCTTTCCAATTTTGCATACCAGAAATAAAAAATACTAATACCCCTGCTAATGCACCAAAGATCATAGAGTCAGTCAGCATTTGAACTGTAAATGTCGCAATAATCGCAATGATTGTCACAACTAACACATATGGTTTTAACTCTACATTTGCTAGATCTTTATCTTGTTTATGATCAATATATTTTCTTGCTTTTCTATAATAAAATAAACCAGCAATTAACCCTACAATATAACCTAATGATGGGATAACCATAGCTTTCCAAATCATATTTATTTCTATCGGATGTCCAGCTTTGTTAAAGCCGTTCATTATAATTTGATGAAATATTTGACCAAAACCAAATGGAATTAAAATATATGGCCAACATAAACCAAAACCAATGATTAAAGCTATTTGTCTACGATCAAAGTTTAATTCATTAAATATACTAATTAAAGGAGGAATGACAATTGGGATAAATGCAATATGTACAGGAATAATATTTTGACTCATTACACTTAATACCAATAAAGCTACCACAATTATAACTTTAACTTTCAGACGGGACATTTTAGAGTTTTCAGCTCTAATGCCTTTGATAATTTTATTAACTAAATAATCAGTAATGCCACTATATGATATTAAAGCAGCAAAACCACCTAATAACGCATAGCTTAGTGCTACTTCTGCGCCATCTACTATATTTTTACCAAATACCGTGATAACATCTGTTACGCTCATTCCAGCGATTATGCCGCCTACTAATGCACTTACGAATAAACTGATAACTACATTTAATCGACATAAACACAAAATGATCATAAGTAAAACCGCTATTACAACTGCATTTATCACATCAAAAACTCCTTTATTACATTATCGAACTAAAGCGTTACGAGATTCATAATAGCAATCCCTAGCAATATTGTCAATCACTTTTTGCATTATAACTTATCAGATATGATATAGGGAGTGGGACAGAAATCTGATTTTGAAAAAATAATTTCGTCGTCCCACCACGGCAAGTATGACTAGCGTTGAAAAAAGCTTGGTTTAAAGCGCATTTTCAATGCAGTCAGCTACTGCCCATATGAAAAAGAGGCTGGGACGAATCAATATTGTCCCAACCTCTTGCATGCTAATTTATTGTTGTCGCAACCATTCAACGATTGTCGGTATCATGTAACCTGTTGGGCCTTTAGGTCCTAAATAAGAAGCCTTTGTCGTTGTAGCTGGACCTGCTATATCGAAATGCAAATGTGGTGTGTCGCCAGCAAAATGACTAATAAACGTAGCTGCAAATAACGCTTTACCATGACCATTTGTATGATTAACTAAATCAGCTACATCAGTTTGACGAATGAGTTGTTGTTCAGTACTAGTTATTGGTAATTCGAAGACAAATTCATCCATTTTACGTGCTGTAGTTAAAATTTCATTTATTGGTGCGTTAGTATTATTTTTAAAGACAGCTGCTTTATCTTCCCCTAATGCTGCTACTGCGGCTCCTGTTAGCGTAGCAAAATCTAAGATGACACTAGGTTGGAATTGGTTAGCATAAAATACTGCATCGCCTAATACTAATCGTCCTTCAGCATCAGTATTAAGTACTTCTACTGATTCTCCACTTAATGCTGTAAAAATATCATCGGGCTTCATTGCTGCTTCGTTGACCATATTTTCTGCTGCCGCAATGACACCAACAATATTTACTGGCAATTGCAATCTAGCAGCTGCTTCAATCATGCCAATAACATTTGCGGAGCCACACATATCAAACTTCATAGTCTGCATTCCGACTTTTGGTTTAATTGAATAGCCTCCAGAATCATACGTAATACCTTTGCCTACTAAAGCGATTGGTGCTACGTTTTGTGGCCCACCGTTATACGTTATTGTAATTACTCGTGGTGAGTGTGCTGAACCTTTACCTACTGCGTGAATGAGTCCAAATCCTTCATCTTGTAACTGCTCACCATCTTTTATATCAACTTCAACCTGACTATCTTTAAAATGATCATCAATCAATTCCGCATAATAACCCGGAGTCAATATATTTGGTGGCATATTACTATATGTACGTGCTGTATTAATCGATTCACCTAATACTTTACCTTGTGTAATAGCATCTGCAATATTTTCTGCGTCACTATGTACAAAGATAGTAGGTGAATAAAGTGCACTTTTATTTGATTTATAGTTATCAAATTGATAAATTGCACGAACACTTTGTTGACCAAGTACTTCAGCAACATCTTTTCTACTTACTTTTTTAGATATAAAACTTTCAAATAACAATGATGCAGACAAAATATGCTCACTTTTTAGAAATTGAAAGAGTTTGCCAAAGACTTGTAATAACTGCGTATAGTCTAATTGTTTTAAATTGCCTAACCCGACTGATATTAATCGATAGTGTTCATCTTGTAATTGAAAATGAGTTTGGTATACCTTACCTAAACTGCTACCTATGAGATGATTCTGTTTCAAGAATCCGATATTTTCTCTAATATCGACGCCATTGACACTGAGTGTTTCAAATTGATTCAAATGTTCCGGCACTCCAACTATTAAAGTCTGCTGAACAGATTGATTTGTTGAATTTACACTAATATTCATATTATCACCTTTTTCTTATAAAAAAGACCCATCTTATATTAAGACAGGTCTTGGATTAATGCAGTGTTACATAATATTATGTAGCTGCGTGTTACACGAATTTATTAAAATTTACCTTTTTTGAATGCTAAGCCAATTCCGCCTAATTTAAATACAGCACGTGTATCAATAACTTTCTTCATGAAAGCAGCTTTTTTGCCTTGGATGTCTTTACCGTATACAACACCAACACCATCGTTAGCACCTAATGAACAAACAGTACCTCTATCTACATATTCAAATTCAGAAGTTGGTTGACCTTCTAAAATATTTTGGATACTTTTAGCTGTATGTTCACCTTGTTGCATAGCGATTTGAGCAGTTGTTGGTAATGGACGTTCTTCACCAGCAGGAATGAACGCAGAACAGTCACCAATGACAAAAATATTGTCATAACCAGAAATAGTTAAATCTTGATTAGTAACAATACGGCCACGTTTAACGCCTTCAAATGATTCTTCCATTAATTTGCTACCACGTACACCAGCAGCCCATACAGAAGTGTTTGCTTCTAATTGTTGCTCTTCATCGTTAACTTTAACTACGAAGCCTTTTTCATTTGCTGCAACGATTGGCGTACCAATTTTAAATTCTACACCTTTAGCTTCTAAATAGCTTACAGCGTGGTTTACTAATTCATCTGAGAACATAGGTAACATTTTTGGAGCAGCTTCAACACAAGTTAATTTAACTTTGCTTTGATCTACACCATATTTGTTACATAATTCTGGAATACGGTCAGCTAATTCACCTAAGAATTCTACACCAGTGAAACCAGCGCCACCAACTAAAATAGCTAAATCTTTATCATCTTTTTGTTTAGATGCTGCATAATTAGCAAATTTATCTTCAATATGACGAGATAATTTACGTGCAGTTAATACATTTTCGATTTGGAACGCATAGTCTTTCATACCTTCGATACCAAATGTTTCACTTTCGAAACCTAGTGCAACAACTAACACATCAAAGTCAAAAATTCCTGCATCAGTTTCTACTTTTCTAGCATTACGATCGATTTTAGTAACTTCAGCTTTTACGAAGTTTACTTTATCTTGATTAACTACACTTTCAACAGGATATAATAAATCTTCATAGCTGATTGTACCTGCAGATGCTTCATGTAACCATGTCGCTTCATAGTGATAGTCATTTTTGTTAATTAAAGTGATTTCAGCTTGATCTGCCGAAATTTGTTTTTGCAATTTCGTAATAGTTTGTAAACCAGCATAGCCAGCACCTAAAACTAATACCTTTTTACGATCTTGTGCCATTTTATTCACCTAAGCTTTCATAATAATTTTATTGCATACGTCTTTCTTAATACCCTGGAAGAGTTACGAAAATTCATAAAAAAGACATTTTTCATCCAATGATAATTTTATAGTTTTTAAGTTATATTTTCAAGCACTTACCAATATATTGTTTATTATTTCACATTAAATATAACAAATTGGCATTTAGCACTACTAAACACCAATTTATTCATGTATTAATTTAGCAATTTTCTGGTGAGCCAGCTACTTTAGCTGTTCTAAATGAGCTACCACAACCACATGATGCAATCGCATTTGGATTGTCAATTTGGAAGCCACCACCCATTAGTGACTGTTTAAAATCAACAGTTGTACCATCTAATAATGGTAAATCATCTTTGTCTACAAGTACTTTCAAGCCATAAAACTCGAATGTTTGATCATTGTCAGCTGGTTGTGATTCTGCAGACATACCATAAGTTAAACCTGTGCACCCGCCACCATTAACTTTTAATTTTAAATAGCCATCTGACATGTCATTTTGGTTCAACATGTCTTTAACTTCATATGCCGCTGCTTCAGTTACATTAATTGTTGTCATACTAATTACCTCCTAAAAAATCCATGTTTCTTCTATATGTGCATAAATATTTTGTAATAAATCGTCAGGTGACTCACCTTCCACGATATCACCATTCACAAGTGCATACAAGCCACTAGAACACAGCCCACAATTTTGCAAGCAACCATATTCGAGCACGTCAACTTCTGGATCATTTTCTAGTTGATTATATACATAGTCTCCACCTTTCGCCATGTTTGAAATGCAGAACTCTACTATTGGATTCATAATACACCCTCTTCAAATTTATCGATTATGATATTATAACAACTTTTAAAAATAATGACTAACTACGTGCTTCATTGCTGAACTCGTATATGCTATTCGTATAGTTAATTATAACTTATTTTAGAACTATTATACATCATCCAAACTGACTAATTTATTTAGCCTTACATTTACATAATATTTATAGCATAAATTAAAGTAACCGCCACAATGAAATTCACATAACCATCACAGTTATTTGTAGAAAAAACTAAAAAAGCATATAATGGGTATAAGAAAGCTAATTTTTAGGAAATTGATATGTCACTGTTAGTTGTATTACTTTCAATGTTTATTTTCCTTATTTTATTCAGATTAGAAAAGCCTATGTTTTACGGGAACACGTGCTTTAATTTAATCTAAAAATATAATTATTACTAGAGGGGTATCAAAATGAAGAATTTAGTCCTATTAGGTGGCGGCTATGGTAATATGCGTATCATGTCGCATATTTTACCAAGTGCTTTACCTGAAAATTATTCACTGACACTTGTAGATAGAATGCCATATCACAGTTTAAAACCAGAATTTTATGAGTTGGCAGCTGGAACTAAATCAGACAAAGACGTTCGTATGAATTTTCCAGACTCTGAACGCATTAACGTGGTATATGGAGAAATTAATGATATTAATTTAGATGATCAAATTGTATCTGTGGGCAATACTAAAGTTGATTATGATGAATTAGTTATTGGTTTAGGTTGTGAAGATAAATATCACAATGTTCCAGGTGCTGAAGAATACACGCACAGTATACAAACACTTTCAAAATCACGCGAAACGTTCCATCATATAAGTGAATTACCCAATGGTGCTAGAGTTGGAATTGTCGGCGCTGGATTAAGCGGTATCGAATTAGCAAGTGAATTACGTGAAAGCCGAGAAGATTTAGATATTTACCTTTATGATCGTGGTGAACGTATTTTAAGTCGTTTCCCTGAAAAATTAAGTAATTATATCGAAAATTGGTTTGAAAAGAACTCAGTTCATGTTATTCCTAACTCAGACATTAATCGTGTTGAACCTGGTCGTATATACAACAATGATGTTCCAGAAGATTTAGATTTAATTGTATGGACAGCTGGTATCCAACCAGTGGAAATAGTACGTAACTTACCTATCGATATTAGTAAAAGTGGACGTGTTATTTTAAACCAGTATCACCAAGTACCTACATATAAAAATGTATATGTAGTTGGAGATTGTGCTGACTTACCATTTGCACCAAGTGCACAATTAGCAGAATATCAAGGTGACCAAATAGCTGATGTCATGAAATTAATTTGGCAAAATAAAGCATTACCTGAAAAAATGCCTGAAATAAAAATCCAAGGTTTCTTAGGTTCATTAGGAGACAAAAAAGGATTTGCTTACATTATGGATAGAACGGTTACAGGTCGTCTTGCTTCTATTCTTAAATCAGGTGTACTTTGGATGTACAAATATCATAACGGATAAAAATATATTAGCATTACAATACACAGTTAATGAGCCTAGAATATAAATATTCTAGGCTCATTTTTATATAACATGTTATTGTAATTGTCTGTCCATAAAACGTGTTATATCTTTTAGTTGAATGTAACCATCTGCCACATATTCGTCATTCATAGTAATTAAAGGATAAAATAATTCATCTTCTTGTATTTGCTCAATAAAATGTTGGTCATGATCCGATAGATTTTCAGTATCTTTTTGAAAATCTATATAGGTAAATTCAAATTTTACATCTGGATATTTTCTTTGTAATAATGGTTTTAGCCATTCAAATGTATTTTGTGACGTCGGTGCATTTACACAGCTTGCACATATTACGTCTGCACCATATACTACAACACTTATTTTTGTCATAAATCAAGTCCCCCTTATTTCGAATCATAGATTTTTCTCTACATATCTATTATAATAAATAAATACGGATATGTAGAATTTATTTACTTGAAAGGAGGCATATTTATGCCAACTGAAAACGCAACGATGTTTGATCAAGTAGCTGAAGTTATCGAGCGACTACGCCCGTTCTTACTACGTGATGGTGGTGATTGTTCACTAATCGATGTAGAAGATGGAATAGTTAAATTGCAATTACACGGTGCTTGCGGAACATGCCCAAGTTCTACTATTACATTAAAAGCAGGTATTGAACGTGCATTGCATGAAGAAGTGCCAGGTGTTATCGAAGTAGAACAAGTATTCTAACGAATTACTTCAAATAAAATTTTAGAGACCTTCTATGTAAGAAAGTCTCAGACTGTCGACAAAGTTCTCCGACTTTGTTGGCAGTTTTTTTGTGCACGCTTTCCGCGGGCACTGCCTCAGCCTGTAGTCTTCGGCTAGTGCTTTTCCCGCAGGAGTCAGCCCAAATCACTGCCAATATTATTTATTCAAAGCCTATTTGCTATCACAGAAATAGAAGTTAATGTGGGTTACCATGTAGACATGAGTTATATTTTTTAGAAAAAGCACCTCATTTTGGAACTTTTCAGTTACAAAAGATACACGTTGTGGTCACAGTACAGATTTCTGTCACACTCCGTAGTCTGTCGACGAAGTCCCCGATTTTGTTGGCAGTTTTTTTGTGCACGCTTTCCTCGGGCACTGCCTAAGCATATAGTCTTCGTCTAGTACACTTCTCGCAGGAACCTCTTTTATTGATTCTGATGCAACACAATTTGTTCGTTTACGTAAACCCAGCCCTTCCATCCAATATGTACAGCATCACTAATAACGTATGGTTCATAGTCTTTAGATGTCATATCATAAAGCTTACCATCTTTAGCAGTAATGGTATCTTTAATTTTTTGATAAATCATTTGACGTTGCTTAGATTTTATTCCAATATGATCATACCATTTGCCATTTGTCGGTATTACTATATATTGAACATCTGCTCCTGCAGCTTTCAATGTATCAACGAGTAATGCTAAATCTTCAAATTCCGGTGAATGTACTTTAAATTCATGATTGCGTTTAAATTTACGTTGTTTCGCTTGAATTAACTGCCAATATTTATCCTGTATATTATATTGATTCGACATACTATGTTGTTGTCCGTAAAGTTCGGCTTCTGCTTTTAAAGATGTCCACGATCGATGTGACGTGTCCTCTCCAACATGCTTAAACGCTTGCTTATTAAGTGGAAATGCAGCTTTAATTGCTTCAATTTTTAATAATTGATTTTCTTTGAACGATGAGACATAAGCATGTGAAGACTGTTGTTTATTTCGACTCATATCATGTAAGAAAGTCTTGTTTTTAACGTCTTTAAATTGTAATAAGCGCTGAGCATAACGTTCTTTTAAGTGCTTGCTCATTTGCTGTTGTTTAAATAACTGAGCAATTTGAGTTTCTGATATACGTGCATTAAAATTTTCTCGTGTTAAACCGCGTTGCGTGAACCATTGCGGTGAGATGATAAATGTTAATTTTTTGCCGTTAAGTTGATCAAAGTTTGCTGCAAGTGTCACAGCATTAATCAAGTCGGTAGAACCTCCTGTTCCTACTAAAAAAGGTGGTTTCTTAACTCTATGTGTTAACATAACAGCTGGGTGAAAAGGATCTTGTTTGCCTAATTCACTAGAACCATAAATAGGATAGTAGTTATTAGTTTCATATAATTTATTTTGTAGTAAAGTACCTTTTAACACTTGTTCGCTAAGCAAGTTGCGTTGTTCAGATAATGTTTGATTAGAAATTAATCCTTTAAACCAATTTGCGGGCAAAGCTACAAAAATTCCAAATAAAACTAAACTAATGATAAATGGATAGAATTGTTTCATTTTATTGTTTCGCAGATAATAACGCAATAATTTTATTTGGAGTCGCCCACGCTTCACGATCAAAATCTGTTATCGATACGTCGATACCTAACTGATTTTCAATGGCTAATAATAATTCTATCGTTTTAAAAGAATCGATAATACCTTCCTCAAATATTGCGATGTCTAAATTATCTTTTACAATAGAATCACCTGCAATGTCTGCTAAAATATTTAAAATTTGGTTTTTAATGTCCATACTAATTTCCTCCTAAATTAACTGTCCTGAAAATATGAGAAAGCCAAAAGTCACACAATGAAAAGTAATAACTGTACTAATACAAGCAGTAAATTTATTTTGCCACTGCCAGCCGAAGTATTTACTTAAGCGTTCAACATAACTAAAGCCAATAAACAAAGCTGCGTGATACAAACCGTATACTATGTAATGTAGCTCTAAACCATGCCATAAACCCATTAAGAAGAAATTAATTATAAATGCAATGTTCGACATAGCAAATTGACTTTTTAATAATTTTTTCTTCGACATAAAAAATAAACATCTCATATATATACAGTCTCTGAACCAAAAAGATAAAGTCATATGCCAACGTTGCCAAAACGCTTTAATATTTTGCGCTTTGAATGGTTGGTTAAAATTCGGTGGCGTTTGGATGCCATATAAATAACTAAAAGCTAAAGCAAATAAACTATATCCTGCAAAATCAAAAAACAAATAAAAGCTATAAGCATACATATATAACCACGTATCGACAACATTATGTGGTGTTTCAAGCAATGGTTGTATGACATAATTTTGAATCAAATAAGCAATAATGTATTTATATAAAAATCCAAGCATCACAAAATGGAGCGCTTTCGCAAATAATGTACTGTATACAGTACCGTCGGGCACTACTTTGTCATCTTTGATAAAACGCTTATAGCGATCTATTGGACCTGATGAAATAGTTGGAAAAAATGAAATGAATTGAATTACTTTCCAAACATCAACTTCTTTAATTGAACCATCTCTAATTTCCATTAGTAATTGCACACTTTTAAAGGTCACATAGGAAATACCTAAAAATGCAATTAAGTTCACCACTTTGTATTCATGGAAGACAATTTGATAGTCACCTAACCATGAGCTTTGTAATAATTTCACACATAGCAAGGGCAAGATTGCTAAAAATATTACACTGCTAAATAAACTCGTATAATTATGTCGACGTCTAATATTGAGATAAAACATAATGATACTCACTTGCCAAACAATATAACCGAAAAAGCTAAATAGTTGAAAACTCAAATACGGATTGTTGTAAATATTATATTTTTGCGATGCAAAAATAAGTACTACCATTAGTAAGCTACTTAAAAAATTATATGTATAACTACGCTTACCCATAAAACCTAAACAAACAACTGGTAGCAATACGACTATCGCTATCGCAAAAAAAGTGAACGTTCCATAAGGTATCATCGTAATATAACCTCATTTATAGCTTTTCTATCTACTTTGCCATTGCCATTTATCGGTAACTTTTCTAATATTTCATATTTAGTGGGTAGCATATAAGTAGGTAAATTTTCAGCTAATAGTGGTGTAATTTCGCTTTTCAATACTTTTACTTCTTCTGGGGATACTGCTTTAGTCAATGTGATTGCAGCGATAAGTTGAACTACCTTTCCTTGTTTAACTTTAGGTACTACTATCGCTTCTTGAATAAAGTGAATTTGTCGTAACCGAAACTCTATATCTTCTAGTTCTATACGATAGCCATTGTATTTGATTTGATTATCCATACGCCCTTTTATAAACCACATATCATCTAAATAGTACGCTGAGTCTCCCGTATAATATACTTGTTTACCTTGATACTCTTTAAATACTTGTGCTGTCTTAATAGCATCATTTAAATATCCTTGACTCAAACATCTCCCCATAATAATTAATTCTGCATGGTCATTAACAGCTAACGTTACACCTGCTCTAGGTTTGCCTACTGGAAGCGGATTGTAGTGTTGTATAATGGACTGAGTTATTTGTATTCCAGTAACTGCAACTGTTGCTTCTGTCGGGCCATATGTGTTATAAACCACTGCTTTATTGAAGTGATGTAACAATTTTTCAGCAAGTTTATGGGATAGTACTTCCCCACAAAAAATAAATTGCCCTAAACTTTCATATTTTTCTTGAGTAAATACAGGTAATAATAAAGCTAACTCCATAAATGATGGTGTAGAAACCCAAATATTAATGTTATTGCTTCTTAATAAATCATCGAGCAACTGAGGCTTAGCCACCATATGTTTATCAACTAGATGTAGCGTACCAGCAGTTGTTAAACAAGGATAAATAGCCATTACAGATAAATCGAATGAGAACGGCGCTTGGTTTAACCAATGCTGATATAATCCCAATTGATTAATATCACTTATCCATTTAACAAATTCATTCAAGCTGCCATATGAAATTTGAACACCCTTAGGTTCTCCGGTAGTACCCGAAGTAAAAATAGTATAAGCTATATCAACTTCTTGTATATTATTAAATTCCCTTGTCGTTACTGACATCTGCTGTAAATCATCAATCGTTATTATTTCTCCATTAGTCAACTCTATTTCATCACTCGTTGTATTTAGTACAAAATTAGGTTCTACCTTATTGATTATGTGTTGCAAACGTGCAGTTGGCATAGAAATATCTAATGGTATATAACCACAACCTGCTTTTAAGCTGGCTAACATCCCTACAATCATGTAGGGAGACATATGACCATATAGTATTAACGGAGTACGCGATGACATTATATAACAGGCTAATGCATTAGCGTATGTATCCAATTGTTTATAAGTTAATGAATGATCGTTGTAACGAATAGCAATCTTATTAGGGTAAATGACGCTATACCGGTTTATTGTCTGTAAAATATCTTTCATGATGTTCTCCTCATTAAAATTCATTATAAATAAAATCGTTATGTGTATCTCCAGCACCATATAGTAAATACAAAGCAATGAAAATAATTAAATACAACAATACCAATCCAATACTTTTAACCACTATAAATCTATGATTATTCTTATTCATTATTCACCTCTTGAAAATACAACGATTCAGATTTTTTGTATCTATACACTTTTAAATTTACTACAACTTATTATACATAACATCAAACAACTTTACAATATATTAATATTTTTATGTATGAACTACATTTTACTATAACTATTTTCTTATATGTTTTTTCATTATGATTTTGATAGCAATCAATTCAATAAAAAAAGTAGTAACTGACGGTGGTTGTCAGTTACTACTTTTTTATTATTTGCGTGATACTCAATCACGATTACTGTGTAAATTACCCGAGTTAATTATTACTCATAAGTTTGATGCACTAATGCTAAGCTTTAACAGCTGTTTTTGCAGTATTACCATTTAGTACTAATTTAATATTATCTACACATAATTGAATCATTTTGTTACGAGTGACTACCGACGCACTACCGATATGTGGTACAACAACAGCATTTTTCATTCCTAATAAAGGATGATCCATTTGTATTGGTTCTTCTCTTAGTACATCTAAGCCACATGCTAAAATTTGATTGTTTTCCAGAGCTGAAACAAGTGCAGACTCATCTACTACAGCACCTCTACCGATATTAATGAAAATGGCATCATTTTTCATTTTGGCAAAAGCTTCACTGTCAAATTTGTTTTCTGTTTCGGCAGTTAATGGAGCAGTACAAATTATAAAATCACTATGTTTTAGCAATGTGTCAAAGGAAACGTACAATGCTCCTAGTGCTCCTAGTGCTTCTTCTGCCTCTTCGTTACGACTTCTATTATGATACATAATGTTCGCTTCAAAACCTTTTAAACGTTTAGCAAATGCTTTACCAATATCACCCATACCAAAAATACCTACTTTAGAACGGTATAAATCTTTGCCTGCCAACAAATAAGGACTCCAACTTTGCCATTGACCATCTTGTACATAACGTTCTGCTTCGACTATACGACGCGCGACACTCAACATCAATGATAAGCCTAATTCTGCAGTCGTTTCTGTTAATACATCTGGCGTATTTGTTACGACAATTTTATGATCATTTGCAAGTTGTACATCGATGTTATCATAGCCAACTGCCATATTAGCAATTACTTTTAAGTGTGGTGCTGCATTAATGGCTTCTTCATCAATCGTTTCCGTTAGTGTGATAAAACATGCAGTCGCATCTTTAATAGCGTTCAAAAATTGTTCTCGTGGCATTGGGGTAAAAGCTTCATTCCACACTTCTACTTGAGCTATTGTTTCTAATTGTTTAATGAATTCATCAGGTACTTGTCTAGTCACTACTACTTTATCCATTTAATCAACCTCACCTTTTAATGATTTAATTACAGCGTTTAAATCTTCGTAAGAGTATGTTGGTGGAATGTCTTTAGCTTCGACATCTGCAAGTGTTGACACCCCAGTTTGCACATGAATTGTATCAATGGAAACATTAATTCCTGAAAGTATGTCAGTATCATACAAATCGCCTATCATCGCTACTTCAGATTTAGGTAAGTTAAGAATATCTAATGCTTTATTCATAATTACTGGTTCTGGCTTTCCAATAAAAGTAGGCTGTACGCCTGTTGATACACTAACTACACTTGTAATAGCCCCATTCCCAGGCATAAATCCTCGTTCTTTAGGTATCGAAACATCTTTATTTGTAGAAATAAACTTCGCTCCATTTCGTACGCCTAACGTAGCGACCGCAAGCTTTTCATATGTAACCGCTTCGTCTAAACCTACAACAACATAATCAACGAATTCATCATTTTTTATTGTTAGGCCTTTATCTACGAGCGCTGTTTGTAACCCTGTACCTCCAAGCATGTACACAGATGCACCTGGATGTTCTTCTGCAATATAATCTGCTGTAGCTAAAGCAGATGTTACGACTTCATTGCCTGTTGCTGATATGCCCATAGTTTGTAATTTTTCAGCTACTGTTTCTGGTTGCTTTGAAGAATTATTTGTTACAAATAAATAAGGGATATTTTGTGCTTTTAAATATTCAATAAATTGAGATGCCCCATCAATAGTTTCGTCACCCTTATACATTGTTCCATCCAAATCGAGTAAGTACGCTTTATATTGCTTCATTTTATGTTAGTCTCCTTTTTTACCAAACGCAGTAATCGGTACATTTTCACTTTCTACAAATTGTATTACCTCTTGAATAAACTGGCGATAAAAAGGTAGCGCGTTATCAAACAAGGTCATCAAATTTGCTGTGTCTAATTCGTCATAATAATGTACAAATTGCTTTCTAACATCTACCGTTTGGTTAATATTTTGTTGTGTTTCCTTTGAGATAACTTGCTCTAATGCTAAAATATCTATTACGTCTTTATAATTTCCAGGATCTCGTAATATAAATCCGTCAATAATCATATTTCCAATATCAACCGATGATTCAATAAGCATCTGTGCTATACGTTCAAAGGCAAAATGGTTATGTTTGTTTTCTTCATATTGTTCTGTTAATTGTTGAATATATTTTAATTTGGCATTTAATTGGTCTTTGTTTACAAAGTACATTTCCGTCACCCCTTAATATATTCATCATATCACAATTTTGCAGTTAAATTCATTTGTAGTTATACTGAAAACTAAGGATTTATAACAAAATAGTTCTAACAACATTAGTATTAAAATAAATTGCTATTCTAACTATCAAAAGAAAGAAGGTTACATAATGATAGACATGTTTTTATACGACGATGATGAAGCTGCTCAAGTACAATTCGTTGGTTTTGTCGGCGAAGAGAGCCGCTATGATTTGATGATAGTTCAAACGAATCGTCATTTCGGTAAAACGATTGTGCTTAACATGCAGACAAATAAGTTCGGTATTATCGGTACAGATGATTTAGCTGAAGAAGGTTATACCGCTTATATTTTAGGTGTCAATGAAGCAGAAGGTGAAGAACTTAATGCGTTTTTAGCTGAAAAAATCCAATAAAAATATAGGGGTGGAAGGAATTTCAAATTAGTAACATTCGAATTCCAAATCCACCCCTATATAGTTGCTTCATTTATGAAGTTTATTGTACACATAGACATCTATTCATTTGTTGGAACTAATAGTATCACAATGCATATAATGAGTTGTAAGCTAGCTTAGCTTTCACTATGTTGAATCGATGGTTGAATTTTAACATCTTTCAATTTATCTTCTTCTAAGACGACCTGTTTTTCTTGCTTCAATTTGTTTTGATTTTCAGTAGTAACATTTTTCAAAATGAAGTAAGGACAGCCAAAGTTACAGTATTCTAATAAATAATCTTGAATTGTTGAAAATCGTTTACTCAATTCTGCTTTTTTATTTGAATCGCTATAAAAACCTTTTAAGCGTAATTGTTCGTATCCTATATCACCAACAATGTAATCATACTTATCTAAAATATCTGAATAACGATTAGCAAATACTTCCTCATCGAAATGTTCCCTGTAATCTTCTATTATTTCAAAAAACTGCCCATTCACTTTTATCATGTCATTCACCCGAACTATTACTATATTTATAAAGCTATCTTGTTGGCTAATATAACGTGAATAAAGACTTAGCCCTCATACAACTCATTTGAAAACGTCTGCATTGGAGAACTAAGTCTATAAAGTTACTACATTATATTATTATTGTTCTGCTTTTAATTGCTCTTCACCAAGACGATGTTTTTCTTTAGCTGCTTCGTTAACTTGTTCATCTGCATGATATGAACTACGCACAAGTGGTCCTGCTTGGCAATGTTTAAATCCTTTGTCCATAGCAACTTTTCTTAATTTACCAAACTCTAATGGAGTATAGTATTTTTCAACTTTTAAATGCTTACGTGAAGGTTGTAAATATTGTCCAATTGTTAAGATATCAACATCATTGGCACGTAAATCATCCATAGTTTCGTAAATTTCGTCATATGTTTCGCCTAAACCAACCATAAAGCTTGATTTAGTTGGAATTTCCGGCTGCAATTCTTTAGATCGACGTAAAAATTCTAATGTACGATCATAAGTAGCACGCGCTCTTACTCTTGGTGTTAAACGGCGTACTGTTTCAATATTGTGGTTTAAAATATCCGGTTTTGATGCCATTAAAGTTTCTAATGCTTCAAAATCTCCGCCCATATCTGAAGGTAAGATTTCAATTGTTGTAAATGGGTTACGTTCACGTACTTTACGTACTGTTTCTGCATAAACATTTGAACCAGCATCTCTTAAGTCATCTCTAGCTACTGCTGTAATTACTACATGTTTTAAGTTCATTAATTCTACAGATTCTGCTACACGTTCTGGTTCATCTAAGTCTAACTCGTTAGGCAATCCAGTTTTAACAGCACAGAATCTACAAGCACGTGTACATACAGCACCTAGTATCATAAATGTAGCAGTACGACGTTCACCCCAACATTCATGAATATTCGGACATTTTGCCTCTTCACAGACCGTATGTAAATTCTTCTCACGCATCATCTTCTTGAGCCCTGTGTAATTTTCATTAGTATTAAGCTTTATTTTCAACCAATCTGGTTTTCGTAGTATTTCTTCATTTTTAGTAGCCATAACCACGCACGACCTCCTATATTAATATCTTCCATCATTATAACTAACTTCACACTAAATTAAAACGTAATTGGGTTAGAAATTAATATTCTAACAATTTTTCTTTAAAAATATCTCTTAAAAATTCAGGCAATAAGTACTCAGTTGCTTGGTCTTTCAGTGTTGGAAAATACCGGCCAAATGTGTACATATCCACTGTACCTAATGTATAAATTTTGTCATCATCTATTTCTTCACCATTGATAAAATAACGAGATTCAGATTCTATAAATCCAAGGTTATATAATATATATCCCCCAAATATATCCCCCCTAAAGCCTAAACCTTGTGCATATTCATTAATATATTCTTGCTTTTGACTTTTTATTATAACATATTTTAGTTCTTGTCCTGTGATTTTGATTCTAACCGTATTTATAGGATGGGGTAACATTTGATGCACATCGTATTCTGTGACTTCTTTACCTTCTATCGCACGTACTATTAGACCTGCATTAATAATAGTGCAATCTGCATGTGTAAATTCATATATACTTTCAGCTAATAAATAAGATGTTTTTGAAATCACATTTGTTTTCCTTGGTAAGTTCATTTCATGATTAATAACCGGTGTACTTAATAATCGCTTACCTTCAAGTTCAAAGTCTGTTGCAACTTGGGGTAAGTCAGCATTAGCATAAAGCTCAGCCTTTTTAGATACTACACTATGATTTTGAATTTCCATCGTTACTTCACCTAAGTAGTAACCATATTTACCAGCCGCCGCCATTAATACGCCATTGTTCACTTCACCATGTTTGAAAAAATGATGTGTATGACTACCTAAAATAATATCAATTTCAGGTAATTCTTGGCACAATTTCTCATCAAAAAATACACCAACATGACTCATTATAATTAAGACATCATATTGACCTTCATGTGCTTTGACTTCATCTTTAATTGCTTCAAGCGGATCAGTAACAACCCAATCTAATGCACGATAAAAAGGTGTAAATGGTGCTGTTGCTGCTACAAATAATATTCTAGTACCTTCGATAACTTTAATAACTGAAGATGTTAGATGGTTAGGCAAATTACCAGCTTCATCAAATACATTGGCACACGTAATATCAAAATGTGCTTTATCATATAGTTGGTTTAATGCTGCATGTGAAATAGTCATACCTTCATTATTACCAATCGTTGCTATATCACAACGTGCACTGTTTAGTAGCTCTACATTATGTTTTCCCATTGTGGCTTGTGTAATTGGTGTTGATAAATCTACATGATCACCAATATCAAGATAAAGAGAGGGATGATTTAATTTGGGTCTTTCCTCTGCTAAATATGCTGAAATATTTGCATATTCTTGCAGATGACTATGTATATCATTAGTATGATAAATGGTTAGTTTCATCACAATCTCTCCTCTAAAATTAATGAATTGACGCTTATAACTTTAAAATAACTTCAATTGTTGTGGCGCTAAGCCATCATAATCAATTCCAAGTAGGCGTTGGTACATTTTCGCATTTGCTGCTGCGTGACCGCCTGAATTATTATTAAACACAACATAAATCGTTTTGGCTTTATGTTCCAACACTTTAACTTTGTTAACTAAGTCCATCAATTCTTCTTCTGTATAATCATATAAATAGCGTACTTCTCTCCATTTGTCATCGGTCATATCTTTTTTAGTCCAACCATGCACATTACGCCCGTGGTACCTTACAAAAGCAACGTCATGCGTGATTCGATTTACTAATGGAATGGAACCTTGACCAGCTTGAGGTTCATCACACACAGCATGAATGATTTGCTGGGCTGTCAAAAACTCTAGTGTCTGTTCTTTATAAGTGCTGTTAAACCAAGATTGATGTCTAAACTCAACACATATAGGTACATCAGATAACTTCGTTTTTAAGTAACGAATATATGTAATATGTTGTGTAGTACAATCAAACCAAGGTGGAAATTGAATTAATACCATCGCTAATTTATCAGCCGCTATTAATGGTTCTAACATCTTATTAAATTCATCGATTAACGCTTGTCTTGATGACGCAAAATCTAATACGTCTGCGTGTAACGTTAGCGCTTGATGGATTTTAACAATGAATTTAAAGCGTTTAGGTGTTTCTTTAATCCATTTTAGTATATTTCTTTCAGGTTGAATGGCATAGTAAGATGCATCAAGTTCAACAATTGGAAAATGACTAGCATAGACTTGTAATTTGTCAGTTTTCCTCTGTAAATCTTCGTACAATGAATCATGATCGCCCCAACCCGTTAGCCCTATATTTATCATTATTATCACCGACTTCATAATACCATATATTATTTAAGGGATTCACATGTTTAGATTATAATAGTATGTTTGAATTTTCATAGATAAAGTGAAAGCACTAGTTAAGTGCAACACGCTCATTACTATTTACTATATTTAGAGGTGAGTTAACTAGTGCTAATATATAATTTATTCATTTTGTAATATATTTTGTGTATCAGTAATAATTTGCGACATCAGTTGTGAAGCTGCAATAGATTGTGCTAACCGTGGAGTTTGTCCACTCCATAGATGTGTCATTTCTGCATCACCTAATTGAGCCGCCTTTTTTCGTATAGCATTGGTTAATTCATTTTGAATTGGATATGCTGGTATTTCATCATCATAACGTTGCATATTATGAATAAATTCATTATCAATACCTCGTGCCGGTTTTCCACTAAATGCTTTAGTAATGACAGTGTCAGTTTCAGCACTGTTAAATATAGCATTTTTCAACAAATCATTGGCATTACTTTCAATACAAGTTAAAAATGCTGTTCCCATCTGTACCGCTTCTGCACCTAATATCAAACTTGCTACAACTCCTCGCGCATCCATGATACCACCTGCAGCGATAACCGGAATAGTCACATTGTCTACAATTTGAGGCACAAGTGACATGGTACCTACTAAAGCACCATATTGGCCAGACGTTTGCAAGAACGAACCTCTATGCCCTCCTGCCTCACTGCCTTGAGCTACTACCATATCAAGACCCGCACGTTCATTTTCGATTGCTTCTTCTACAGACGTCGCAGTACCTACCACAGTTATATTATGACGATGTAGTTTATCGATAAGATCTTTTTCTGGCACGCCAAACGTAAACGTCACAATAGGTACCGATTGCGCAATTACAATTTCGATTGCTGATTCAAATTGTGTTTGTTCTTGAATGTTCAGTACTGGTTCTTCTAAATTAAATGCTCTACGATACGGCTTTAGCCACGCATTCATATGCATAACTTGTTCAGTGACGACTTCTTGATTTCCGGGTACAAAAAGATTTACAGCAAAAGGTCTTGAAGTTAGCATTTTAACTTCTTGGATGTGTTGTTCTAATTGTTCAGCGTTAAAATAACCTGCACCAATGATTCCTAAACCACCTGAGTTACTAACTGCAGCTACAAGCTCAGGTGATGTGCTGCCAGCCATACCTGCTTGGAAAATTGGATATTTTATCTTTAATTGATTCGTTACACTTGAAGTTAAATTCATTTTCAACACCTCTTATGTATTAGAATTATGAGAGGATTGCTTTCTATTTAATGACACCTTTTCCTCTTCTTCTTCATCCATTTCATCTTCAATATCCATTCCTAACATTTCTTCAATTAAATCTTCATGTGAGACGATACCATCAGTCCCACCGTATTCGTCTAAAACAACAGCTAAGTGTTTACGTGTCACTGTCATTTTTCTTAATGCCCATTCTGCTTTGTTATGTTCATTGACAAACAGTGGAACAGAAATATAATCTGTAATTTGTTTCTGTTGTTCTTGGCTCCAAGCTAATAAATATTTTGAATGGAAAATACCTATAATGTTATCAATATCTTCATCATACACCGGATACCGAGTAAATGGATTAGAGATAACTGTTTCGTATGCTTCTTGATATGTAGTTTCTTTAGAAAATGCTGTGACGTTAATACGCGGTGTGGTGTTAACATCATTAATTTTTAATTGTTCAAAATCCATTACGCCTTGCAATCGTTTACTTTCCATTTCGTTAAATGCGCCTTCACTACCTGCAATTGTTACCATTTGTCTAATTTCTTCTTTTGAATAACGTTGAGAACTTTCTTCATTTTTAGTTAATGCATGATGAATACTATCTGTTATCCCGTTTAAAATCATTGTTAATGGTTTAAAAATAAAAATACATATTTGTAATGGTATATAACTTAATTTAGCAATTTGATATGGAATTGACGCTGCAATTGACTTAGGAATAACTTCACCTATAAACAACACGATTACGATAGCAATGATAATTGCCCACACAATATGTATATCGTGCTTTTCTGCATAGATTGTCGCTAATATCGGAATTAATATATTCGCTATAGTATTGCCTATTAAAGTTGTGGTAATAAAATTACTTGGCTTTTGTAGTAAGTCTAATAATTTTTGAGCTTGCTTATCCCCTTGCTTTGCTTCTTCAGTTAATCTAATTCTATTAATTGCGGAGAGCGCTGTTTCACTACTCGAAAAAAAGAAAGATATAATTAATAGAATGGCTATGGTTATTGCTATAATCACACTGCATATCCCCTTATTGTTAATGTCATATTAAAATTAATATTCCCATGTTTATAAAACATGAAACGCAACATAGTTAATAATATATCGTTGTATATTAATTAAAAAAGCACGAGTTCATACACATATTCGATATCATTTAACAGTAAATGGTATCAACATGGTATCACTCGTGCTTGTAGTCAAATCAAAATCATATTGGCATGGTGATAGTTATTATCCGATACTACCTTCCATTTCGAATTTGATTAGACGATTCATTTCTACCGCATATTCCATTGGTAGCTCTTTTGTAAATGGCTCAATGAAGCCCATAACAATCATTTCAGTAGCTTCTTCTTCAGAAATACCACGACTCATTAAGTAGAACAATTGCTCTTCAGAAACTTTTGAAACTTTTGCTTCATGTTCTAATGAAATGTTGTCATTAAATACTTCGTTATATGGAATTGTATCTGATGTTGATTCGTTATCTAAAATTAAAGTGTCACATTCAATGTTTGAACGTGCGCCTTTTGCTTTTCTACCGAAGTGTACAATACCACGGTATACAACTTTACCACCATCTTTTGAAATTGATTTAGATACAATCGTTGATGATGTATTTGGCGCTTTATGAATCATTTTCGCACCAGCATCTTGGACTTGTCCTTTACCTGCGAATGCAATAGATAAAGTACTACCTTTAGCACCTTCACCCATTAAGACACAGTTTGGATATTTCATAGTTAACTTAGATCCTAAGTTACCGTCAACCCATTCCATGTTACCATTTTCGTGCACTAAAGTACGTTTTGTAACTAAGTTATATACGTTATTCGCCCAGTTTTGAATTGTTGTATAACGTACGTGTGCGTCTTTGTGTACAATAATTTCAACTACAGCTGAGTGTAATGAACTTGTTGAGTACACTGGCGCAGTACAACCTTCAACATAGTTTACTGATGCACCTTCATCTGCAATGATCAATGTACGTTCGAATTGTCCCATGTTTTCAGAGTTAATACGGAAATAAGCTTGTAATGGCGTATCTAATTTAATGTTTTTAGGAACATAAATAAATGAGCCACCTGACCATACAGCTGAGTTTAACGCTGCGAACTTATTATCTGCTGCTGGAACTACAGATGCAAAGTACTCTTTAAATAACTCTTCATTTTCTCTTAATGCGCTGTCTGTATCTTTAAAGATAATGCCTTTATCTTCTAATTCTTTTTCCATATTGTGGTATACTACTTCAGATTCATATTGAGCAGAAACACCAGCTAAATATTTTTGTTCTGCTTCTGGGATACCTAGTTTATCAAATGTACGTTTGATTTCTTCAGGTACTTCGTCCCAAGAACGTTCAGTATTTTCTGATGGTTTTACGTAATACGTAATATCATCAAAGTCTAATTCTGATAAATCTCCACCCCATTGTGGCATTGGCATTTTATAGAATAGTTTCAATGCTTTTAATCTGAAATTAAGCATCCATTCTGGTTCTTCTTTCATGTTTGAAATTTCTTTAACAATATTTTCTGTTAAACCACGTTCTGATCTAAAAATGGACACGTCTTCATCATGGAAACCATATTTATAATCTCCTAAATCAGGTGCTTTTTTAGCCATTTCAATCACTCCTTATATATATTTAAAACTGCTATACGCGCAATATTTTATTTTGTATTCCATCGGATGATTGTCTGAGTTGAACTAGCTAAGACTATAATCAACTAATTATAGAAAATAATAATTTCTATATTACAACTGCTGTTAGTTACAGTCTGAATGGAATATTACACTTTGTCAACGCATTAGATTACTTTAATCTTCAGTTTTGCCTTCTTTTTCTACTGTGCCTTTTTCTAACGCTTTCCACGCTAATGTTGCACATTTAATGCGCGCTGGGAATTGCGAAACACCTTGTAACGCTTCAATATCTCCCATATCTTCAGTGATTTTATAATCTTCACCTAACATCATTTTAGTAAATTCTTGGCTCATTTGCATCGCATCTGCTAGCGTATGACCTTTTATAGATTCGGTCATCATAGATGCGCTAGACATAGATATAGAACAGCCTTCTCCATCAAATTTGGCATCTTTTATAACACTATCTTCAATATCAAACGTTAAATGGATACGATCCCCACATGTAGGATTATTCATATCTACAGTCATAGTGCCATTATCTAATTTCCCTTTATTTCTAGGGTTTTTATAATGATCCATAATTACAGAACGATATAATTGATTTAAATTGTTAAAATTCATATGAGAAAAACTCCTTCGTTTGTTTCAACGCGTTAACCAATTGATCTATATCTTCTTTTGTATTATAGATATAAAGACTTGCACGAGCAGTTGATGATTGGTCCACCCATTTCATTAATGGTTGAGCACAATGATGCCCTGCTCTTACCGCAACGCCTTCAGTGTCAACTGCTGTAGCGACATCATGTGGGTGAATGTCCGTTAAATTAAATGTAATAACACCAGCTCTACGTTCTTTTGGAGGGCCAAAAATTTCAAGACCTTCTATATTAGATAATTGATCAAAGGCATACGCTGTTAACTCTTTTTCATAGTTATGAATGGCTTCAAAACCTATGTTTTCAAGATATTTAATAGCTTCACCTAAACCGATAGCTTGTGCAATTAGTGGTGTGCCTGCTTCGAATTTTGTTGGTAAGTCAGCCCATGTAGCATCATACTTACTGACAAAATCTATCATATCGCCACCATATTCAATAGGTTCCATATTTTGCAGCAATTCACGTTTACCATATAATACGCCTATACCAGTTGGTCCTAACATCTTATGACCACTAAAACTAAAGAAATCCACGTCTAAATCTTGCATATCTAATGCAAGATGTGGTGCAGATTGTGCACCATCAACGCTAATAATAGCACCGTGTTGATGCGCAACTTCAGCTATAGCTTTAACATCATTGATCGTACCTAAGACGTTAGAAACATGTGCAATTGCTACAATTTTAGTTTTATCATTGATCGTCGCTTTTACATCTTCAATATCTAATTCACCGTCTGGAGTCATCGGGATAAATTTCAATTCTGCTTTAGTTCTTTTCGCCAATTGTTGCCACGGTACGATGTTCGCATGATGTTCCATTTCAGTGACTACTATTTCATCGCCTTCTGTCAGGTTAGCATCTCCATAACTACGTGCCACTAAATTTATAGAAGCAGTAGTACCACGCGTGAAAATAATTTCTTCAAAGTATTGGGCATTGATAAATCTTCGTACTGACTCACGTGCACTTTCATAGGCATCTGTAGCTAAAGAACCTAATGTGTGCACACCTCGGTGAACATTAGAATTATATCTTTTATAATAGTCTTCTAGTACATTGATGACTTGTATTGGTGTCTGACTTGTTGCAGTCGTATCTAAATATGCAAGACGTTTTCCATTAACTTTTTGATTTAAAATAGGAAAGTCTTTAATAATTTCTTGTACATTTAATGATTCGGTCACTTTATTCACAGACCTTTCTTAGTTAAGAATTTCTGATTCGACCTTAGTTGAGTCTTACATAACAATAACTAAATTGAATACTCTATTAAGACGAAACTGCCTCATTGAACTCATGTAAAGAGACAGTTACGTTGATTAGCATCTAAGGTTATTTATTTACTTTAAGTTCAATTACTTCACGTAATTGACGCTTAACATCTTCAATAGGTAATTCTCTTACTACTGGATCAAGGAAGCCATGTATTACTAAACGTTCTGCTTCTGTTTGTGAAATACCACGACTCATTAAGTAATATAGCTGTTCTGGGTCAACTCGACCAACAGATGCAGCGTGTCCAGCTTCTACGTCATCTTCATCAATTAATAAGATTGGGTTGGCATCTCCACGTGCATTTTCAGATAACATTAATACACGAGATTCTTGGTTAGCCATTGATTTCGTACCACCATGTTTAATATAACCAATACCATTAAAGACAGATGAAGCATTTTCACGCATAACGCCGTGTTTTAAAATATAACCATCTGTTTCTTTACCATATTGAACAATTTTTGAAGTTAAATTAATCTTTTGATCGCCAGTACCTACAACTACAGATTTTAAGGCGCTCGTTGAACGATCACCCATTAAGTTTGTAGTATTGTCGATAATTTGACTTCCTTCATTCATTAGACCTAATGCCCAATTAATTGAAGCATCTGCTTCAGTTGTACCTCTACGGATAATGTGGCCAGTGAAACCTTTATCCATATAATCAACTGAGCCATAAGTAATATTAGCATTTGCGCTTGCGATTACTTCGGAAATAATATTAATTTGATTTCCTTCGCCACTAACACCAGATAGATAGTTTTCTACATATGTTACTTCTGCACTTTGTTCTGCAACAATAATAACATGGTTGTAGAAGCTAGCATTTTCATCATCATGTAGTACTACATATTGAATAGGATGCTCAACAACAACATTTTTTGGTACGTATACAATGACCCCACCGTTAACTAATGCTGTGTGTAAAGCAGTTAAACGATGTTCGTCTACTGTTACCGCTTCAGTCATAAAGTATTGTTGTACTAATTCCGGATGATTAACTAATGCTTGTGATAAGCCTTCAACAATGACACCGTCATTACTAGCAGAATCCGATACACGTGAAAAAGCAAGTGTATTATTATGTTGGATGATCAAGTTTTCTGATTTTTCAACATCAATAATGTTTTTAACTTCTTCAGGTAATTGATCTAAGCTACTGTAGACTTCTCCTGTTGTCTCATGTTGCTTAAATGAATCAAAGTCCCATCTGTTAATTTTAGTTTTATCTGGTTTTGGCATTTCTAAAGTTTCTGTTAATTTTAACGCTTCTCTACGTAACTCTGTCATCCATGAAGGTTCATTATGGGCTTGTGAATATTCAACAAGTTGTGCTTCAGAAATGTTTAAAGTTTCAGTTGTCATACTATTTTCCTCCCATTTGATGATTCATTGATTTCATTTTAGGTATCAATTAAAACCTTAGCTCTCAAACTAGTATATCTTTTTACCTAATTGAGATTTATTCTGTCGCACCGTATTCTTCTTTAACCCACTCATAACCTTCTTCTTCTAAACGTTTAGCTAATTCAGGTCCACCGGATTTAACAATAACGCCACCATACATAACATGTACGTGATCAGGAGTAATATAATTTAATAATCTTTGATAGTGCGTAATAATTAATGAGCCAAATTGATCACCACGCATTTCATTAATACCTTTTGATACAACTTTTAATGCGTCAATATCAAGACCAGAGTCAATTTCATCTAAAATTGCAAATTTTGGTTCTAACATCATTAATTGTAAAATTTCGTTACGTTTCTTTTCACCGCCTGAAAAGCCTTCGTTTAAATAACGTTGAGCCATATCTTGGTCGATGTCTAAGAATTCCATTTCTTTATCTAATTTTTTAATAAATTGCATTAAGTTGATTTCTTGGCCTTCTTCACGTTTAGCATTAATAGCAGAACGCATAAAGTCAGCGTTTGTAACGCCAGTAATTTCTGATGGATATTGCATTGCTAGGAATAAACCTGCTTTTGCACGTTCATCAACTTCTAATTCTAATACGTTCACACCGTCTAATAATACTTCACCTTGTGTTACTTCGTAGCTTGGATGTCCCATAATCGCAGATGATAATGTTGATTTCCCAGTACCATTTGGCCCCATTACAGCATGAACTTCACCAGTGTTAATTGTTAAATTCACACCTTTTAATATTTCTTTATCTTCAATAGACACATGTAGGTCTTTAATTTCTAATGTTGATGGCATACATATTCCCTCCGTCATAAATAATATGTTTTCTTTACTAGTTTATAATAATTTTAATCTGCAGTCAAAAAACTGCAAACGCATTACACCGATTTATTATAACTTAAATACTAGGTAATATAAACCTTTTCAGGTGCTTATTTATAATAATTATTATAATACAATAATTTTTATGATCGGTTATGTTTTTATAGCAACTGATAATAAATTGTGCTTGGTTCTCAATCTCTTTTATTTATTGAATTTTCTAATAATGATGCAAATTACTTTAGTTCATTTTAACTCTATACTAATTTTTGCTATGTTAATAACATATTTTGTATAAAGAAGGGAACGAAATATGTCAAATATTAAATGGTCTAATATTTTTAAGGGGTTCGCAATGGGTACTTCTGATTTAGTCCCCGGTATTAGTGGTGGTACTATTGCTTTACTCTTAGGAATATATAATGATTTTATCCGTGCAATAAGTGGTTTGTTTTCCAAACATTTTGTAGCTAGTATTCGCTTTTTAATTCCGATTGGATTAGGTATGGTTTTAGCCATTGGTAGTTTAAGTAAATTGATTAATTACCTATTAAGTGAATTTCATATACCTACAATGTTCTTTTTCACTGGCTTAATCATTGGTATTATTCCTTTCTTATTGAAATCAGCAAACTTTAAAGCTACTTTTTCAATAAAACATTACTTACTATTAATATTAGGAATAGCAATTATACTTATTATATCGTCATTAAGTGGTGAAGAATCTGTTAACAATTCACATTTCACATTAGATTTTGGTCTTATTATTAAATATTTTCTTGCCGGAATGTGTGCCTCTAGCGCCATGCTGTTACCAGGAATTTCAGGTTCTTTTATGTTATTAGTATTCGGCGTTTATGGTACTATTATGTTTGCTATTTCTGAGTTTGTTTCATTCAATTTTGCTGCTATTCCACTCTTAATTACAGTAGGTTGTGGTGTCATTTTTGGCTTTATGTTCAGTAGTAAACTTATTCAGTCTTTACTCTCTCAACATACGATCACAACTTACGCATTAATTATCGGTTTAGTGATTGGTTCATTGTATGCGGTATTTCCTGGCATACCTACTCATGGTTTAGAATGGCTAATTTCATTAATCGTATTATGTATCGGAGTGTTTATTAGTCAAAAACTAAGCTCAGAATAATATTAATCTATCCCCTGTTGAAGTTTGCTTTAAGGTAATCTTTAACAGGGGTTTTAATTGTTTATTTTGCAACAAATAAAATTATGCTTTTTATTAGAATTGTGTCTTATTTTTTTATATAATAGTAAATCAATCTATAAAAAGATTGATCTATTATTATATTGGAGGAATTTATTAACCTTTGGGGACCTTATTTAGTTTACTTACGTTTATTTTACTGTTAGCACTTACGGCATTCTTTGTAGCTACAGAATTTGCAATTGTTAAAGTACGCACATCAAGAATCAATCAATTGGCTGAAGCTAATCATCGTCAAGCGATAGCTGCCAAAAAAGTTGTAACTCATCTCGATGAATACTTAGCAGCCTGTCAATTAGGAATTACAATTACTGCACTAGGAATCGGTATGGTTGGTGAATCTACTTTTGAATTTATCCTACATCCATTTTTCAGTTTGTTTGGTATGTCTGATACATTGATTCATGTCTTCACTTTAATTAGTGCCTTTGTTATAGCTACTTATTTACACGTAGTTATCGGTGAAATGGCACCAAAAACTATCGCAATTCAAAAAGCTGAACAAATCACATTATATATTGCAAAACCAATTATCATGTTTTACAAATTATTTTATCCATTCATATATATTCTTAACGGTTCTGCACGTATTATTTTGCGATTATTCGGAATGCAACCTGCGAAAGAAAGTGAAATTTACCATTCTGAAGAAGAATTAAAACTATTATTAAAAGAAAGTCACGATGGCGGAGAAATAACAAAAGGTGAATTGACACATATAAATAGAGCATTTGACTTTGACAATATGATCGTACAAGACGGCTATATACCTTTGTCACAAACAGCAACGTTCTCTTCAGATACACCATTGAGCGAGGCAAAAGCAATCATTAACGACTCTCATTATTCAAGATATCCTGTCTATGTCAATCAACCTGATAATATTATTGGCTATGTGCATGCTAAAGATTTATTAAACGAATCTGTGGAGTCATTATCAGAAATCACTCATGATATTTTAACAGTAGACCTATCTACCAAATGTCATACTGTGCTAGAACAAATGAAACAACTCCATGTCCACATTGCCTTAGTTAAATCATCAAACCAAATTCATGGCATTATTACTATGGAAAATATATTAGAAAATATAGTTGGCGATATTCAAGACGAACACGACCAACATTAATAAAGCTCGGGTAGCCAGGTACTTGATAGTTTAACTTACACTATAAGTATTCTGTGTTATCCGAGTTTTATTATATATAAATATAAGAATTTACAAGATTCACCCTTAGCGTTAGGGTTTTCGTGATTAATAAGACAACACAGAATTAAAGAAACCCTATATTGTTCTCCCATTTCAGCACTGCTCAATGCTACCATTATTATACAGAGCACCAAGTTTAAATTTCAAATATTGTGTTTCAAAAAATATAATGTTACTACATAAAAACTGCCTCTTAACTTATTACGTTAAGAGGCGGTTTTTAAAATTATTTTGCAGGTTCAACTGAACCATTATATTCTTTCTTAATATAGTCTTTAATATCTTTAGAATTTAAAGCATCCATTAACGCTTTAATTTTCTCATCATCTTTGTGACCTTCTTTGACCGCAATTAAATTCGTGTATGGATTATCCTCAGGTTTTTCTAAAACAATTGAAT
Organism: Staphylococcus sp. GDX8P114P-2; assembly: GCF_017892945.1. Classification (NCBI taxonomy): domain Bacteria; kingdom Bacillati; phylum Bacillota; class Bacilli; order Caryophanales; family Staphylococcaceae; genus Staphylococcus; species Staphylococcus sp. GDX8P114P-2. The sequence continues at coordinate 128,859 of NZ_JAESMB010000008.1, forward strand.
CTTTTTTAGGATCTAACTTTTGATCAATTGCAAAGTTAGAATTGATAATAACGGCATCTGCTTTTTCATTTTGATAAATTTTCGGTAGATACTCAGCTGATTGTTTATTATTAAATTTAATATCTTTTTTGTTTTCTACGATATCATCAAATTTAGCATCTTCAATTTTAACACCGTCTTTAATTTTAACTAATCCAGCATCTACAAAGAATTTTAAGAAACGACCTTCTTCTGCAGGGTTGTTAGATACATATACTGTTGCGCCCTTCGGTAAATCTTTCAAATTCTTATACTTTTTAGAATATACAGCCATTGGTTCTAAATGTACATCACCTGCTGACTCAATTTTATATTTCTTAGATTTTTTCTCAGTTTCTAAATATGGTGTATGTTGGAAATAGTTAGCGTCCAATTCGCCTTTATCTAATAATTTATTAGGTGTTGTGTAATCATTGATAGTTTTAATTTCTAAATCATAACCTTTATCTTCTAACAATGGTTTTGCCTGTTCCAAGATTTCAGCATGTGGTGACGGTGACGCACCAACAGTTATTTTTTTATCTTTACCTTCACTATTACCACAAGCTGCCAATACTACAGATAAAACTAATACAAAAGCTAAACTAAGTATTTTTTTCATGTTTTTCTCCCCATTTCATGTTATCGTTTGTCTAATTTATTTGTAGCCCAATCACCAATGAATTGAATAATGAACACAATAATTAAAATTAAAATTGTCGAAACTAAAATGACATCATTTTGATTTCGTGTAAAACCAGTTAAATATGCAAGGTTCCCTAATCCACCTGCACCTATAACACCTGCAATTGCCGTAGAACCTACTAAGGCGATTGCTGTAACTGTAATTCCTGATACTAACGCTGGCATAGCTTCAGGTAACAATACTTTTCTTACTACTGTCCATGTATTGGCACCCATTGACCACGCCGCTTCAATTACACCTTTATCAATTTCTTTAAATGCGATTTCAACTAATCTAGCATAAAATGGAGCAGAACCAATAATTAATGCTGGTAAGGCACCTGTTGGTCCACTTATTGTACCTAAAATTAAACTAGTGAACGGTATAAGTAATAATATTAAAATGATGAAAGGAATTGCTCTGAATAAATTAACGACAAAAGAGACAATGCTATAAAAAATTCTAGCTGCTTTAGCGTCACTTTTAGCTGATAAAAAGAGCAACACTCCTAAAATAATACCAAAAATAAAAGCAAAAATAGTTGCTATCACTGTCATATATAACGTTTCATAAGTTGCTACCCACACTTGTGACCATTGTACATTGGGCATCGTAATCATTTCTTGGAGGATTTCACTAAATGAACTAGTCATGACGTAACACCTCCACTGATACTTGTTGTTTTGCTAAATCACTGTTGAAATCTTCGAATTTTTCAGAATTTATATTCGGAAGATGTAACACTAAAAAGCCAATTGACCCACTTTTAGTATTTTTTATATTTGCTTCTAAAATATTTACGTCTATTTGATGCGCTCGCGTAATGTATGACACGATAGGTTCAGTAGTGTTATTACCAGTAAAATTCAATCTTACTATGTAATCATCTTTGCCAAAATGCTCTATGTCTGCAAATGCATCTTCAAAATCATCATTTAAGTCTTCTTTAACAAAGCGTTTCGTTACTTCATGTTTTGGATTTTCAAATACATTCGTCACAGATCCTTGTTCTATAACACTGCCATTTTCCATTACTGCGACTTCATCACAAATACGACGTATAACATGCATTTCATGAGTGATAATCACAATAGTTAAATTTCGCTGTTCTTTAATTTTAAGTAATAAATCTAAAATTTCATCTGTAGTCTGTGGATCTAGTGCACTTGTCGCTTCATCACATAACAACACAGTCGGTTCGTTTGCTAAAGCACGTGCAATACCAACACGTTGTTTTTGACCACCAGATAATTCAGATGGGTATGCGTCTTCTCGTCCTTTTAATCCTACTAACTCAACAAGTTCTGCAGCCCGTTGTTTTGCTTCTTGCTTCGGTACCCCAGCAATTTCTAATGGGAATGTTATATTATTTAATACAGTACGTGACCATAATAAGTTGAAGTGTTGAAATATCATACTCACTTTTTGACGTTTTTTTCTTAAATCTTTTTTAGACAATTGTCCTATATTGTCACCATCGATTGTTACGTCACCTGAAGTTGGTTGTTCTAAATTGTTAAACAGTCGAACTAATGTACTTTTGCCCGCACCTGAAAAACCAATAACTCCAAAAATTGAGCCTGATTGAATACTTAAATCAACATGATCTACCGCAAGCACATCTTGCTTTTTCGTCTTATAACGCTTGACGATTTGATTTAACTCAATCATTGTTTGTCCTCCTTGTATTGCTTATAAATTAAAAAAATGCTTTCTCATCTTAAAAGATAGAGAAAGCAATAACACCCTCTCTCATCTTTTAAAGTTCGGTCGACTTTATGTGAATTGGCACCATTTCTATACTTAGACGGTTGCCGGGCTTCATAGGGCACATCCCTCCACCTCTCTCGATAAGAGTTACATTATTTAATTATTTTTAATCCTACCACTGCACTAATGATTCGTCAATATATTATTGCAAATTTTCTAAAAGATATGGCACAGATTGAAAAGCGTAAATACGCTTTATTTCCTTATCTTTAGACATTAGTTGTAACACAGGAACCGATTGTATTTCATTGTCCTGTGAATACTCAGGGTGAAAATTCAAATCAATTTTAGTAATTGGTAATTTTAAGATTTCATTTGCGATATCTAACATTCTTTCAGATATTTTACATGTACCGCAAGTTGGTGTATAACCAAAAACTAAATGTTTATCTTTATCAAAATGTTCACGTACATTTCCTACGTGTTGTTTTGTCGTTGCATTCATGTTAATAAACTTACCCTTTCAGCTATATAATCTAGTTTAGCTTTATTGATATGCTCTTCGTCTTTAACTACAAAGCCGTTTTTTTTCAATACTTTAGCTAAATATCGTTTTGGACATCTCGCAATTTCACAATACTGTTTATCCACTCTAACATGTTTACTTTCGCTTAAATAGTGTTTAAACCATCTACGAATCTTTTCTCCCTCATCGTCTGAATCAACTAAAATTGTAACTTGTTTATCGTACAAAGATTCCACCATTTCATCAATTTTATCAATACCCATAGTTCCATGAGTACAAATAATTTCAATTGGTTCATCAATTACTTGTTTAACTCTCTTTTTATCAGATTTGCCTTCAACAATGATAACTTTATTAAGAATCGTCATGACATCCACCTTCTAAAAGTTGATAATAAACTTATACTATATTTGGTTTTTCACAAAGACACGAGGTTATAAACATATTATAATTTTGTATCAATATTGTAAAAATGGCGTCTTTACTTGTCAAATTCATTGTTACAGCATTAATTTTCCATGATTTTAAGGGTTTATTAAATTTTGGTAAACTTTAGCGCCATAGATAAGTTAAAAACTCCAAGACAGTAAATATCATGGAGTTTAAAATCACTTATTCTATTCACCAATCATTTCAGAATATTGTTCAGCTGAAAGTAGTTCATTCAATTGATCTAAATCACTAACTTCAACTTTCACCATCCAAGCTTTTTCATATGGTGATTCATTTACAAATTCAGGGCTATCTTCTAATTCTTCATTTGCTTCTACTACTTTACCAGTAACAGGTGCATACAATTCAGAGACAGTTTTTACAGATTCAACACTGCCAAAAGTATCCCCCTCTTGGATGTCATCATCAACTTCTGGTAATTCAACAAATACAATATCACCTAATTCACTTTGCGCATATTCAGTGATACCAATTGTAACCGTATTTCCTTCAACTTTTATCCATTCATGTTCTTTTGAGTATTTTAATTCACTTGGTACTGCCACGAGAATCCCCTCCTATATGATTTTACATATTTATGATGCCATATGAATGTATGACTGGCAACTGTTTGCCTTTAATAATCAAAAATTTATGTTACTTTTACACAGCATCATTAAGCGTTTTCATAAATTGATTTTGACTGCATTTTTTAAAAACTTTAGCGATCGTTATAAAGTGAAAATCTTTATAACCATGTCGCTTTATACTCTTCTTCTTTGAAACCAACAGTTGCTTTATCGCCTAGCACAGCTAGTGGTCGTTTTACTAACATACCATCAGAAGCAAGTAAATCTAGCTTTTCATCATCAGAAAGCGTCCCTATTTTATCTTTTAAACCTAATTCGCGATATTTGGCACCATGTGTATTAAACATTTTGTTAATTTCAATGCCAGTACGTTCTAAAATATCTTTAAACTCATTTTTAGTTGGTGTATGTTGAACGATGTCGATAGGTTCATAACTCACACCGTACGATTGTAAAAATTTAGCAGCTTTTTTACATGTCGTACAATTAGGATATTGGTAAAATTTAATCATGTACTGTACCTCCTATACGTTGTTATCACTAATATAGCAGAATTACGATCAAAACGCTTCAATTTTTAAGCTAAAATTTTTATTTCCCTAGTTTTTTTAGTTATAATGTAATCAATTAATAATCAAAGGAGCGTTAATATGGAAACAATTAACTCAACAAGTAATTTTGATTCAACTATAAATAGTGATCAACCTGTCATTGTAAAATTCGAAGCAGGATGGTGTCCAGATTGTAAAGCAATGGATATGTGGATTGATCCTATTGTAGAAAAATACAATAATTATAATTGGTATACAGTCAATAGAGACGAACTAGAAGATGTTGCAGCAAATAATGACGTTATGGGTATTCCAAGTCTTTTAGTCTTCAAAAATGGTGAAAAACTTGCTCACCTACATTCAGCAAATGCTAAATCACCAGAACAAGTTGAGTCATTCTTAGCTGAAACATTTCAGTAATACAAAAACTAGCACATTAATTTGATATGCTAGCTTCAAAACGTAAACAAGCCCTTCACAGTAATTTGCGAAGGGCTTGTTTACGTTTTATTTATATAGTTTTTCAAAATAGTAATGATTTATGCCGACTCCTGCGGGAATAGCACTTGCCAAGACTATAGGCTAAGACAGTGCCCGCGGAAAGCGTGCATAAAAAAACTGCCAACAAACTCAGTAGCTTTGTCGGCAGTCTGGTGAGGCTAGGACAATATTGATTTGTTCTAGTCTCTTTTCATATTGGCAGTAGCTGTCTGCATTGAAAATGCGCTTCAAACCAAGCTTTTTTCAACGCTAGTCATCCTTGCCGGGGTGGGACGATGAAATCATTTTTTCAAAATCAGATTTCTGTCCCACTCCATGTGTTATTCGAAATCTCTTTTCATATTGGCAGTAGCTGTCTGCATTGAAAATGCGCTTCAAACCAAGCTTTTTTCAACGCTAGTCAGCCTTGCCGGGGTGGGACGACGAAATCATTTTTTCAAAATCAGATTTCTGTCCCACTCCCCTTTATAAATTAAAATTGTGTCATTATATTTTGAGTTTGACGTGGTGGATGATGCATTTCATCTTCCATATCTGTTAAATACATAAAACCGACTAAACTTTCATTATCTTTCACGCCGAAAACGTTTCTTATTTGTGGTAAAAAGATATATTGAGGTGTCTTCCAACACGTACCTATTTGCGCTTCATGTAGTAAAAGCATTAAATTTTGAGCAAAGGCACCAAAAGCCAAATAATTTTCCAAATTTTCTTTTTGGCGTGGATCTTCTTGTACAATTAATGCCAACATACCACCTAAATTTGTCACAGCATTATAGTGATCTTGCTGTTTATCGGGTTGGTGATGAAAAGCAATACGCGATACTTGCTTACTCATTTCACCTAATCTATTTTTAGCGATATGCACAACACGCCATGGCTGTCTCATACCATGATTAGGCGCATACGTAGATTGTTCAATCGCTTGGTATAATGCTTGATCATCAATCACCATATCTCTTTTAAACATTTTAATACTTCTTCTATTCGCGATTGCATCTTGTAATTCCATGAAACAACGCCCTTTCGTATTGATAATTATTTTCAATTATAAAATACTATCAGGGAATTTTCAAACTAGTTATAAAAATCTAACTGTTGACGCAACGTTGCTACGTGAATTTGTCCAGGTGCTTTTGGAGTGTCTATACAGCCATATGAAATTGTTCCACCAAACACGCCTTGCGCAGTACGTGAAACAATCCCTATTTTACCCATAGCAATGCCTACAACACGTTCATTTACTGAATCTGCTGTTACAGACATAGCATTTAATAAATTAGTGACATCTTCTTTCCCTTTAGGCATTACTGCTACCTTCAAGTAATCTGGAGCCAACAAATGCATTTTATAATACAAATGCTTTAACTCATCTAATTGTGGGGTTTGATCAAAGTCATGATAGGACAATACTACTTCTTTATTATTATTTTGCGCTAGATTGATTACTGTTGTTAATTCCTCAGGATTTTGCTTTTTATCAAATTCAAGATCAATAACGTCAAATGTTTCTTGTGTTATTAATGTGGTTAAATATTCAAGATATTCTTTTGACGCTAACGTTCCTAAACCACCTTGGTTGGCCGTACGATATGTCACTAATATTTGTTTATTTAACGCTAAGTCTTTTAGCTGTTGTAATACTGCACGTACTGTTGTTGTTTCTATTTGTTGCCATTGATCTATACGTAATTCAATTATATCGAAGTCCGATTGATATCGTTTTAAGTCTTCAATTGTAGCTGGTAATAATTCATTTTCCGGAGCAATGGTTACCGCTATTTTCACTTGTGCCATTATTCACACCTCTATTTTAGTTATTCTATTTAGCATTTATTGTATCTTAATCAATTCCATGAAAACAATAACTTTAATGAATTACTATTTTATCATTTTGAAATTGATGATTAGTTTTTATATTAAAGGGTATGCAAATTATATGATTTAATTTAGGAGGTAATAAATATGGCAGTTAATTATGAAACAAAAGCAACGAATACAGGTGGACGTAATGGACATGTCCACACAGATGATAAAGCAATTGATGTAGCAGTCATTCCACCAGCTCAAGCTGATGCTGAAAAAGGTACAAATCCTGAACAGCTATTTGCTGCAGGTTATGCATCTTGTTTTAATGGTGCTTTTGATTTAATTTTAAAACAAAACAAAGTTAGAGATGCCGAACCAGAAGTTACCTTAACTGTACGTTTAGAAGATGATCCAGAGGCAGAAAGTCCTAAGCTAAGCGTTGACATTGATGCAAAAGTTAAAAATGTTTTATCTCAAGCTGATGCTGAAAAATATTTACAAGACGCACATGAGTTTTGTCCATATTCTAAAGCAACAAAAGGCAACATTGATGTTAACTTAAATGTTGAAGTTGCTGACTAATTCAATTGGTTTTACTAATAGTCGAGAGCATGAAGGCGAAGTATTTACTTTGCTTCTGCTCTCGACTTTTTTTGCTTGATAATAGCTAAAATATCCTTCCTCCAAAAGCAATATAATGATTACAACATTAAAATACAAAGTCTATTTATTTATACAATTTTTTCAATATAAATAAGTAGATAATTTTTTTATATTGAAAAATTATAATAAACACACTTATTTATTTTTTATATTTATTTATAAATAATATTGCCAACGCTTACACAATCATTTACTATTAATGTAATATCTTCAAAAAATTACGATTGTTCACAAAGTTTTATTAAAGGAGGAATTCAATGTTGCATACACGCATTTTATCTATTAACGATATTGATTTATATCAACAATTTTTATTGCAAGCTTTGCACAATAAGAGCAATGCATTTATTTGGGGCATTTATGATAATGAAATTGTTACAGCCCCCTATTTAAAAACAACGTTATCACCTCAAAATAAAACCTATATCGTATTTGGATTGTTTTCAAATCAATCTTTAATAGCAGTCAGTACAATGGCACACTTCCCAATACATGGTCTCGCACATAAAGCTTATTTGGAAAACATGTGCGTTACAGGTATTAATGCAGAAGAACGTAAAGAAAATGCCGCACTCCTCATAAACTATATTTTTAATACTTGTGAAGAAAAAAATATAGAGATAGTTATTGCTTCAGTTGCTTCTAATAATATTACAGCTAAGGTATTCTTTAGTGATTTAGACTTTGATGTGTTAGCAGTTGAACAACATGCACGTAAATATCATGACAAATATATCGATCAACATTGGCTCATATACTACTTAGATGGCACAATGTTATAAAAATATTTTTATGGTAAGTATAGACAGCACATGCCTTGTGGTTCATACTTTTTATTTTAATAATAAAAATGACTTGCAATACATAAAATAACAACATATTATTTTTATTACGTACTAAGTGGTAAATTAATATACTATAAATACCTAACATTCTGGGAGGTGGCATAATTTGAAATTCACAACAACTCTATTCTCTTTATTGTTGTCACTTATCACATTAACTATACCAATTATCATTTTAAGCACTATTTATGACAGCACAGCAATTGTAATTGCTGCCGGACTATTTTTAGTCGGGGTTTTACTATTTAATATTTACGCCCTATTACAAGGAGATCGTATTGCCAATATCTTTGCACTTATAGTGACTTGTATTGCTATAATTTTATCTGGGATTCCCGTAATTAAAACGTTCGTACTTAATTTTATTTAATCCTTACATAAACAATAGTTTTATTGACGACTTTAACATCAATAAAACTATTGTTTTTTTATATTGATTCATAATAAAATTTTATTATGAAATTTATGTATTTATTGTCTTTAATGAATTGAAAGCGCTATAATTATTTGAATAAGGGGGGGAATTTAATACTATGAATTTAGCATTATTAGGATTCATTATGATTATTGTCTTTATGGTATTAATAATGACAAGAAAAATGTCAGCATTAATAGCATTAATTATCGTGCCAACTGTTTTCGCTTTAATCGGTGGATTTTACGCCGGTTTAGGGAAATATATGTTAGAGGGGATAGAAACAGTTGCACCGACAGGAATTATGTTAACATTTGCAATTTTATACTTTGGTGTCATGATTGACGCTGGATTATTCGAACCGGTCATCAATCAAATTATAAAAATAGTTAAAGGAGACCCAGTCAAAATAGCAATTGGTACAGTTATACTAGCCTCACTAGTAGCATTAGATGGTGACGGTACAACTACATTCATCATTACAGTTACAGCGATGATGCCACTTTATAAAAAAATTGGCATGAGTTTATATGTTTTATCCACGCTAGCGTTACTGTCAATTGGTGTAATGAACATGTTACCTTGGGGTGGTCCAACTGCACGTGCAATTTCCGCATTACATTTAAGTACTGAAGACGTCTTTATTCCTATTATGCCAGCTATGGCAGCGGGTATTCTTTTTGCTTTTGTAGTAGCTTATATTTTAGGTAAACGATCAAAAAGACATATTACTACTGCAACTGTTATAGATATAGAAGATGTTAAAAAAGAAGAAACTAAAGAAGAAAGTTTACTTAAACGACCTAAAATGCTTATACCTAATGCCTTTTTAACAGTGTCATTAATCGTTTGTTTAGTAATGGAATTACTACCTATACCAGCACTTTTCATGGTCTGGTTTGGTGTTGCAATTTTAATTAACTATCCTAACTTAAGCATTCAAAATTCTGTAGTGAAAAAACACGCGGGTGACGTATTAGCTGTTATTAGTTTAGTATTTGCTTCTGGTATTTTTACAGGTATCATGGATGGAACTAAAATGGTAGATGAAATGGCAACTGCCTTAGTACATATTATTCCAGATGCAATGGGTAATCATTTCGCATTGATAACTGCAATTTTAAGTGGTCCATTTACTTACTTTATGGCTAATGATCCATTCTATTATGGTATTTTGCCAATTCTTGCAGAATCAGCAGAACAATTCGGTATTTCAAAAGTAGCAATGGCCAGAGCATCTGTTTTAGGTCAGCCATTACACGTTTTAAGTCCATTATATGCAGCTGGTTATTTACTAGTTGGTATGTTAGACATAGAATATGGAACTAACCAACGTATTGTTATTAAGTGGGCAATTGGCTCTAGCCTCTTCATGATTTTAATAGCTTGTCTATTCGGAATTATACCTTGGTAACAACGTTTGATTTTTAAAAACAAAAATATGACGTAGTATCGACATGATATTACGTCATATTTTTATGCATATAAACAATAATTTGTGGCTACTATCACACATATTTATCTTGTATAATTTCAACAAATTGAGCAAAATTTCGTTTTATACTCTTACATTGTGGGTAAAACTTAACGTCGGATTTACAATATTAAGGAGTGTTTGGAAATGAATCAACTTAATGGATGTAATTATGTTAATCCTTCACAACTTTCACTTGATTGGGAATGTTTTATTGTAAGTGAAAGCGAAATGCAATTGGATGGATTACCACATGAACTAATACAAACGTGGTTGGCTCAAGATATTATTGAACCTTTTTCAATTAGAAATAATGAAATTAATTTCAAAACTAAAGATATTTTGGATGCATTAAAAACACAGAATTGGTATTACACAAGTTAGAATAATCACTTATAATTTAAGCGATATAAACTTAATGCTCTGTTTGCAGACTCTAACATCTCATGATCAATGTAGTGATTATGGAAGTAAGTACGTAAAGTCGCATGGCACGTTTCATTTTTAGGAAAGTCTTTGTCACGTCGTACATTATTGGCTAGACTACCTAATGGTGTATCATCTTCAATAAAACTAATAACAAAATCATAAAATGTCATAAGCATCAACCTCGACTTTATATATTTTAATAGCGCTTTCATTATGTGTGTAATGCCTTTTTTTTAATCATATCAAATTTCAAAGTTTTGTCTACACGTCACTTTGATTTATACAACGTCTATATAGCTTGGAATTCAAGCTATGTCAATGTTTAACAACAAATGTTAAATTTTTATAATTTTTTTAACTTTTTGTAAATAAAAAAGGTGACAAACTTTTAAAATTCCTAAGTTTGCCATCTTTTTTATTTATAATATTTAATTTATACTAAAATATTGCCATGCTGGTCAGCAGGTTTGAAAATTGCTAAAATGCCGCCAATAATTGCTATAATTTGAGGAATCCCTGTCCAACAAAACACAATATATAATAGCCCCATACCCGTTTTACGAGCATAAAATTTATGAACACCAAAACCGCCTAAAAATAAGGCTAAAACAATATAAATCACTTTGTTAACTTCATTCATTATTTCGTTTCCTCCTTTTTAAAGATTATTTTAATCCAGCAAACTTTTGATCAAAAAAGCGTAATTCTAATTTTAAAAGTGCCGTATATTGATCTGTCATAATCTTGTCACTCAACTCTATTGCTTTAGATACAATATAGTGACATAGTTCATAATCATCTTCGGGTTTATTAAAATAATCTTTTACATATTCAATCAATTTAGTTTCTTCAATCAATACTAACGCACGACCATAAGTCGTATCAATTTTTCCTCGTTGAAAAATTGGTTCCAAATAATCTTTTAATTGCTTTACTGAATCAAATCTATCAAATGCACTACTAATATTGCTGTTTACTTTACCTGCAATTTCATTCAAACGCTCCGCTTCACGTGATTTGCTAGGTGACAGTGATTCTCTAATTTTTGTTTTTTGGTCTACAATACGTCGTTCTATGTCTTGTAACGCCTCATCAGATATATTAGAATTTGGTGATTCAAGCTGCTCAATATCATGTTCGATGGCAGATATTGTATTATGCATAGACATTCCCCCATTCACCGCTTCTTATATTATTCACCTTTATTAGTAAATTAAAACGTAGACAAGAGTTAATCGTAAAAATATCTATTGCTCTTACTAAATAAATGCTAAAATCAATATAATACAATTATCATCATTCTTATAATTAACAATTATTTAAAGTTTAAGGAAAATTAAGGGGGGGGGTGACACTCTTGAATTTACATTTCGCAATAGTATTTTGGTTATCTTGTATATTTTTATTATCCGGCATTCTTTCTTTATTTCTTTATAAAAAAAAGAAAGCATATCAAGAATCATTATTAGGTTTAACTGTCATGCTAATCTTTTTAGGGATTGCAGGCATCTTAGTCAGTGTTGTTTTAACTATATTTTAAAGCATTAGTAAGTAACTATAACAATGTAAAGACACTAACAACAACTTAGTCAGTAAGTGTCTTTACACAATCAATATAACGTTTTAGCGATATTGTAAGTACTAGTGTAAATAGAACTATTAATCAGTAAGAAAGTGATAAATTACTAACATTATAAATGCTAATATAAAATGATAACAAAAACGTTTAACCGCACTTCGCTTTTCTGTTTTTCTATCAGCTGAAGATTGATTTTTATGTTCATATAACTGTGTATTAACAAATAAAAATGGTAACGTAGCCAAAATGGCAAACACCAAACTTAAAACAAATATAATTACCAAATTCATGATTTCATCCTTTCAATGCAATCTATAGTTTAATAGTGTTATTCCCTTTTTGAATATTTTAATACCTACCATGTTCTAAATATCTACTTTTCAGTCACTAGCACTTTTACACTACACACTTCTATATTATTATGTTTTATACTGATGATAATTCACTAAAAAATGAAAGGTTGTACCTAAATGTATTTACAAAATTATCCTTTATGGCAAGTGATCAATAATAGTAACAAGCACTTTATGGTTCAAGAAGATAAAACTTCTTTATCTATTGTTAGCCCTATAAATGAGTATGCATTTGGTATATTAAATCAATTGCATTTCACAACAGAAAATAACGAGATTCAACAAATAACACTCGAAAATAATAGTACAGAATTACATATCTCATATGATTTGGCACAACGTACGATCACCATTAATGATGCATAATGCCAATAATAAGTTGTGCATCATTCAATTACGCATCCTAACTGTTGTCTAATTTTAAATTTCGTACAATTAAGCATTGTTTTTTATAATATAGGGACTGCAACACAAAAATGTATAACTTCCACATATACTATAAGTACATTGTTACACAAAGGAGGTTGTACAAATGAATTGGGCAGAAATTGTTAATGGTGTTATCCAAGTTGTGAAAGCTATTGTAGATGCATTTGCATAATTAATCTAAGTATTAACATTGGTGAAGTAAGCTTAAATTGCTTACTTCACCTTTTTTATTTCTTTGACATTTAACTTGAGTGAAACGGGTACAGTTAACTAACGAATAAAATCCAGTTATAACTATATTAGGGACGTGAAAACAATGAAATATTTAAAACATATTCTACTAATTGTCACTGGTCTCATCGTAGTACGCGCACTGTTGTTAAATGTAAACGAACAAAATGAAGGGAAAATCGAAAATAAAGTCAATATTGAAGCCAAAAAATAGAACTATTTTAGCCTCCTAATCAATCTATATTTACTTTGGAACGGTTTAAGCGCATAGCACATTAATTGTGCTATGCACTTCTTTGTATGATACGATTAATTTAAGTAAATTGAGGAGCAGAAAAGTTATGCACCACATTAAAGATTCACTAGAAAACAACCAAATTTATATTTATTTTATTTCTATTATTATCGCAATTATTTTAGGTTTAAGCTCTGTCGAAATTGGCCAGCTATTGGAGTCATGGATTACGTTATTGCTCGCCATTTTAATGTTTTCTATGTTTACACAAATTCCTTTTACAAAATTAAAGCAAGCGTTAAACCATACAAAATTCATTGGCGTGTTACTACTTACTAATTTTGTAGCAATTCCAATTCTAGTTTTCATCTTAATCCAGCTATTTCAAATAGAAACTAAACCACTAGAGCTAGGTATTTATTTAGTATTGCTTACACCTTGTATTGATTATGTCATTGTATTTACTCATCTTGGTAAGGGAGATGCTTCACTCATAACTATAGCAACGCCGATATTATTAATTGTTCAAATGTTATTACTGCCTATATACTTAACACTGATGTTAGATTACCCCTTGCAAGAGCTAATCGTATTTGAACCTTTTGTCACATCTTTCGTAGTCATCATAGTGGTACCGTTATGCTTAGCGATATTATTACAATATTTTAGTAAGTGGCAACCGTTAATACTTCGTACGCAACAACTAACATCATGGCTTCCAGTACCTATGATGTCATTGGTTTTAATTGCAGTTATCAGCTCTCAAATCAATAAAGTTTTAGCTTCCGCAGAAATAGTATTCACAGTAATTCCGATTTACGTCTGTTTTTTATTATGCGCACCTATTTTAGCACTATTGACTGGAAAACTTTTTGGCTTATCTATTATTGAACAACGTACTTTGACATTTAGTACGAGTACCCGAAATTCACTTGTAGTATTACCGCTTGCCTTAGCATTACCGAGTGAAATAGCGCTCATTACCTCAACGGTTATCATTACCCAGACGATAATTGAACTTATTGGCGAATTAGTTTATATTCGAGTGTTCCCTAAAGTGATTAACTAACGTCATTATAGATCATTAAAATAAGCGTGGCATATAGCTTTAATGTTATATACCACGCTTATGTCATTTAAAATTTGCATTGAAAACATGCTTTGTTAATGTTGTATACCTTTGTCACTTACTAAGATAGCACAGCGCAGTATTAGTTATAATTGACATAATAACCACGCCATATTATAGCTTTAATTCCATATCGTAGTGTGGTATACCATCTTCTAAATATTCTTCTGAAACGATTTGAAAACCAAACGAAGTATAAAATGCTTTCAAATAAGTTTGCCCCGCTATTTTAATTATTTCTTGTGGATACCTTATATTAATTTCATTGATTGTTTGGCTGACGATTTGTCGACCAATATCTTGTCCTCGATATTGTTGGTTTACCAAAACACGGCCAAAATGTACAGCGTCATCTTGTTTATATATTCGTGTATATGCAACAATTGTTTCCCCATTTTTATAAAAAACATGTAGTGCTTGTTTATCAATACTATCTACTTCTTGATAACTGCATTGTTGTTCGACTACAAAAACATTAATTCGTTCACATATAATATTAAATAGTACATCTTTTGATAACATCTCATATGATTTTACATGCAATTCCATCATTATTCCCCTATCTCGTTAATTTAACATGCGGTAACTTAATATAAGTTTAGCAGTTTTCCATGTTTGATTTCATTGTTTTAGCAAAATCTTGTTCATTATTATCACTAGTCTATCCCAACTGTACAATGACATTATCTTTGTCTTGCTGTAATTACGTTGGCTAAGATTATATGCAGCAAATAAGTGCGTAATTTGAATGGTAAATTTTGACCGTATTGCATCATTTGAGCGTGTGCCCTCATATTTATCTAATAATCGGATTAAATCATCAATCAATGCTGTTTCACTTAGAAAATGACTAATAACAGAATAGAACAATCCTCGCAATTTTATTTTGCGAGGATTGTTCTATTCTGTTATTAACTTAAATTTAAAATGTACTATTTATTATATTTTTCATATTCAACATACAAATGTAGCATTAGTGTTGACCATGTAACATCCATTTCACATTGTATTTGTCAGTAAAAACAGCCATTTTACCACCCCAAAATTGTTCTGCTAATGGCATGGCTACCTCAATAGATTCATGTTGACTTACACGTTCATATAAGGCTTCTACTTCTCTCGTATCCGCTTCATTATTAAGATCATAATCAATTAATAAAGCAATACTATCATTAATCTTTGAATTCCCTCCAAACGCATCTGAAGCTAAGACAGTAGTACCAGCAATTTTAAATTCAGCATGCATAGTTGCATTTTCTGCTTCTGTTTCTGCAAGACCAAAATTGCTCGCTTGATTAGCATCTACAGGTAGACGTTGGATATCTGTAGCACCAAAAACTGCTTCGTAATATGCTAAGGCTTCTTTAGTGTTATCAAATGTTAAATACGGTATTAATGAACTCATATTAATGTCCTCCAGAGCTATAGAATTAAATTTTTATCAACTTAAATACATAATATGTTGCTATTAAGGATGATGTAATTTTCTTGTTTTATGGTCATCCTGTTAAATAACTTACCCAGCTCATAACACAAAAAAACACTTATCCGGAGATAAGTGTTTTAAAAGCTATTAAATTATAATTTAATAACGTTAGCAGCTTGGTCGCCTCTGTCGCCATTAACGATTTCAAATTCTACTGCTTGTCCTTCTTCTAATGATTTGTAACCTTCTTCAGAAATAGCTGAGAAATGTACGAATACATCGTTACCATCTTCTCTTTCGATGAAGCCAAATCCTTTTTCTGCGTTAAACCATTTTACTGTACCTTTATTCATAAAAAATACCTCCTTGTGCTTTTGCACAAAATATTTGTAATCGTTCAATAACACATAGGAGTAAAATTCTTACGAATAAAACTACATACATATATAACGAACTCGAATTACTTATCTTTAGTATACAGTATTTGTAGGACATGTCAAACAACTGTTTACCTTTTCGAAAAATTAACTAAATTTTTTCAATAACACATCAAATATTTTAGTTGGTAAAACAGCATGTAAAAAAACTAATGGTTTTGCTGCAAATCCAACTAGATAATGCGCTTTGCTTTTTTTACTTTCAATTGACTTCACTATATACTTTGCAATAACTGCCGGATCAGACATCATATCTTTCTCATATCGTTTTCGTAAACCTTGAGCAATTTTTGTCGCAGTCACTTCATAAGCGCCACCACGTGCTGAACGCTCTAAATTATCTGCAGAGATGAGTGCCCAATCTGTTTTAACAGAACCTGGTTCTATAAGTACAACGTCTATTCCAAAATCAGAAACTTCTAACCGTAAACTACCACTAAATCCTTCTAAAGCATACTTTGTAGCACTATACCAACCACCTAAATAAGCTGGAATCTTTCCGGACATTGAAGAAATATTGATAATCTTTCCGTAACGTTGTTGGCGCATATATGGTAGTACTAATTTAATCAGCTTAGCAACAGCAAATAGATTCACTTCAAATTGTCTTTTTGCTTCCTCTTCCTCTACATCTTCAATTGCTCCAAACGAACCATACCCTGCGTTATTAATTAACACATCTATACGATGTTCTTTTTCAATTAATGTATCAATCGTATTGTGTATCGAGTCATTATTTGTAACATCTAATTTAATTGGTGTGACACCGAATTTTTCTAATACTTTCATCGCTTCGACACGACGCGCAGCACCATAAACTTTATACCCCTTTTGCGCAAGTAATTTGGCAGTTTCAAATCCTATACCACTACTTGCACCAGTTATTAATACTACTTTCATTTTATAATCATCCTTTATAGTTGTTACATCCCATTTTAATAACTTAATAATAAATCTTTCATGGATGCATTATAGCATTTGCATATAATTCAGTCGCATTATAACCCTACTGTAAAATAATTTTAATATTATGTTATAACTCACCCAAGTTATATTCTTTGTGCCACTAATTTTTAAGCTTCCTTTATTACAGTATTGTAAAGATCATTACAGCAATACAAAATTACAAAATCTACTAGCAACATCAATAAATATACGGTACAATACAATTACTATTTTAATTATTAATAAAAATAGCTGTTTTTTATAGAGAATTATTCTGAATTATGTTTATGTTACTTTCACAGTGGAATAATAGTACTTACGATACATATTTATATCGCTTACATAAATCATTAAAATAATTGTTCGATATCTAGCTCAAATGTATAATACAAATTATAAAATAATAAATTATCCAAAAGTTATATTGTAAATAACACTCTATAACAAGTCATTACTAAATTGTCTTATATATTAATAAAACCTCACATTGATATAGAGCTAAAAGCTTTTGTATAAGTTATTGTTAAAAACAAAGGTGGAAAATTATGAAAAAGTACGTATTAATTGGTATTGTCTCAATATTAAGTTTTTTAGGATTTCGCTTTTTAGTTGCTAATCCATCAACAGAATTTGACGAATTTGAAGGAGTAGATCACGAAGAGGCAGATGAAGATCGCTCAGATGATCAATTTTAGTGTAATAAATCACGTATCATTTTAACTGGTGTAACTCGTTGTACGAAAGTGTTACACCAGTTTTTGTTCGTACCATAATAGGTCTAACAACATAAAAAAGCCACAGTTAAGTGGCGCTGCAAATTGAATCATAAATTATTATTATTACTCTATAGGTGTTGTTAATCACATACCACCTATTGTTCTATATCAAACCATTACATGAATAACATTAAATATAAAAAAGAGAAAAAGCATGTATTCGTAACTGCACTGTTGATTTACGGATACATGCTTTGTTATTTATTACGTTTAATTTGCTTGTTGATCATCTTCAGCTAATTCTAGCGTCATAGACGTAGGATTGTTGAAAAAGCCAATTTTTGAATATAAATGCGCACCATCACTTGATGCTTTTAAGTTCACTACGTTAACATCTAACATCTTACATTGCTTTATTAATTGGTCGATAACTTGCTTTCCTAGTCCTAAACCTCTATATGCTTGTTTCGTATATACATTTGTTATATAACCTTCTTGACCAGTGTAATTATCATATGCTGGTGGAATTTGTTGAATAACCACAGCGCCTGTAGATACAATTTCTCCATTATCTATTAAAAATATTTGATATATATGTTCCTTCTCAAACACTTCTTCGAAATATTGTTTCATATTATCATCAATATTGACCGTTGGTAACATACCTTGATCTAATAATTGAGCTTTTCTTAATTCAATAATTGTTTCTATATCATTTTTATTTGCGATTCTCATCTCCATTTTTAAATTGCTCCTTTTTTAAAGAAATATCAGCACATAAATTTACTATAAAAAGTAGCAATTATCAACTGTTTAACACAAAAAAAAGACGACATTTTCGTCGTCTTTTTCACAGCTTAAATTAAATCGTTTTCAAATATTCTTGACCTTCTTTTTTATCGTAAACGCCTTCAGTCTTAGCAATATAGATAGACGCTACAGAGTTACCTAATACATTTACACAAGTACGTAACATTTCTAAAATACGGTCTACGCCAATAATTAGTGCAAGGCCTTGAGGATTTAATCCTACTGAACCCAATGTTGTTAATAATACAACGATTGAAGCTCCAGGCACACCTGCCATACCTTTTGAAGTTAACATTAACGTAACCATTAAAATAATTTGTTCTGGTATGCTTAAATCTACACCATATAATTGCGCTACGAATAGAGCTGCAATTGATTGATACATAGCAGCACCATCTAGGTTAAAGGAATAACCTGTAGGCAATACAAATGATGCGATATCTCTTGGCACACCGAAACGTTCCATTTTTCTCATAACTGTAGGTAGTACAGCTTCAGAACTTGCAGTTGAAAATGCTAACATTAAATCATTTTTCAATAATTTAATAATTTGTGTGATTTTAACACCACAAATTCTAGACACAATGCCTAATACTACAAATATAAAGAAGAACATAGCTACTACTACAGTTAGGCATAATTTGAATAAAGGAATTAGCGCTGATAAGCCAAATGTAATGATTGTTGTTGTAATAAATGCAAATACAGCTAATGGCGCTAATAATAATACTTTACCAATCATCCAGAATACTGCCTCTAATACACCGCCTAAAAAGTCTTTTACAGGAGCTGCTTTTTCGCCAATTGCAGCTAAAGCAAGACCAAAGAATACTGAGAAGAAAATTATAGGTAATAACTCTCCTGTTGCAAGCGCATCAAAAATATTCGTAGGTATAATGTTTACAATTGTATCGATTAGATGGTTTCCATATGTAGTTTCTTCTGCACCTTTCGCAGTTTCTTCATATTTAGAAATATCACCTTTAGGTAACAAATCTGGATTTAGTCCTGTACCAGGTTTAAATAAATTACCAAACACAAGTCCCATAAATATAGCAAAACTTGTCATAATAACAAAATATAGTAAAGTCTTTCCACCATAACGTCCAATCGTTTTTGTATCACCAACATTAGAAATAGATAATGCTAATGAACAAAATACAATCGGCACAACGATCATTTTAATTAAATTTATAAATACATCTCCGATAGGTTGTATGTAATTAATTACGTCCTTATTTCCATGTAATATACTGCCAAGAATAACCCCAAGTACCAAAGCAATAACTATTTGCATTGGTAAACTTATTTTCTTAAATAGTCGCACTATTTAACCCCCTTTTTCTTGCTTACAAATAACAAACAAAATGAAAAAACCAAAAGATGCAATAAATATACATCCCTCAGTTTTTAACATCAATTAAATTTATCATAATAAATACATTTTTGGCAATTCTGAATTGATTACAACTATGTTAAATTTTGACATTTTAGTGTCTGTTAAAAATATCTATTGATTTTTTTACATATTTATACTAATAAAAACATTACTTATTTTATATTGAAAGCTAAGCATTTTTACCCGCTAATAAATACGTACAAAATTATGTATTGAAGTTCTTAGCCATACATGAAAATCATCATAAAAACGCCACTCTAAATATAAGAATGGCGTCTGCACAAAATCAAAAAATTATTGTCTATTTAGTTGCTATGTATCAACTAAATATAACTGTATAATATCATAAAATTCAGAATAGTAAAATAAAAACACTAATTTACATTATTTTTAATTAATTCAAACTATAATTTTCTATTTAAAATGAATTATATGTAAGTCAACATTAAATTGTTCCTGAAACAAGGGCAAGCACCTGTAATACTTACCCCGAAAATAGATAGAATTAATGTCTGAACTGCTAATATATAATAAATATTATTGTTACACAAACAAAATGATAATAACACGTTAAATTTTCACTTTTTTATATAATATTTTATAGTTTCAATTTTGTTTAAAACGCTATCAGTAAAACTGACATCAGTTACATTTTTAGTAAGGTAATTTACCTCTAACATCAATAAACAGCTCTCAACTATATAAGTCGAGAGCTGCAGTTTATTTTATCAAGCATCTATTTTTAATTAACCATCGCATTTTTGCAGAAATTTACTTTCTACCTAATTTAAGTGCACCTACTATTAATGGGATTTGTAATGGTAATCTTAACCATAAAATTATTTTATTAGGACTTGCACCTGGTTGAAATGGAATTTCTTTAATAGCCATATTGACGTTTGCAGGAAATACCGCAATCATAAATGTAGCTAACAATTTACTTGTGACTGCCTGACCTTTTTTAATCCACAAGAATACACTAAATAAAACTTCGAGAACTCCAGTAAATTGTACGATAAAAGATTTAGCTGGCAAAATATCTGGAACCGTTCTTACAAAGCCGTCTTTTTTAGTAAAGTGCCCTATGCCTGCAATTATAAGTAGCAAAGAATATAACAACCGAAATACCATTTTCATTCTAAAAACACCCTTCACATTACTTTTAGTTCATTGTAACACGATGACTCACACCAGTTAATCAAACCAATTTGGTTTACTAACCCGAACAGTATTATATTTAACAACTTAAAATCCGTTCACAATTGTTTCAAAAACATAATCATATCTCTACATAAAATTCCATTCTCATAAATTTTTTCCTTGTAATGTCTTTCAAAAAAACCTTTATTTATCTCAAGCATTCTAAACCCTGCTTTTTGATAAAAAGCGATTTGTCCAATACTAGAATTGCCTGTACCAACCACAATTTCACTATAACCACTTTCTTTAGCATAGTCGAAAGCATGTAATATTAATTGTTTACCCATTCCACATCCTTGGTTTTTCTCACTAACAGCGATATTAACAAGTTCAACTCTATTCCTTGTAACTCTATTCAATACATAACAACCTATAACTTCTGATTCCACTTTATAAAGAAAACATTCTCCTTTATTGAGCTTTTCTAAAACCATATCCATAGATGGATCGGCTAATAATAAAAGATTAAATGGCGCATCATCTATAGATTTCAATTTTTCAAACACACAAATCTACCCCTTTTTAATATGTCAAAGTTTAAGGGTGTTTCATTAAATTTATCTCATACAATAATAGAGTTAACACTTAATCCTCTACCTTATCAATCTCATAACACCTTTAATCTTCATAGTTATCTAGATTTAACGAACCTGCTGATTCAAAATCTTTAAGATCATTATCTCCATATTGAATAGCACCATTTTCTTTATTAATTTTTATAATTTTTAATCCACCAACACCATTAGTTTGGTAAACTGGAATCTCATAAAAATCACCTTTATCTGTTATTTTCTCAGTATGATTTATGCCACCTTCTTTATAACTGGTATTTTCAATAACTGTCTTAACTGCAGCGTCTGTTAATTTTTCTTTATTAAGTGACCCATCAGCCACATTATTACTAAATAATAATGCTCCTGCTATAATACTTGTTCCTACCACTAATTTTACTTTTTTCATAGTTATCCCCTTTCTGTATCACTGAACTTAAAACCTCATTAATAACTATAATGCGTACAACGTTGTTACCAATAGCCTATCATTAAAATTGTATTTTGAACAATATAAAATTATTTGGTTTTTTATCAATATATAACAATTATTTTCAACCATAACTACCATTGAATCTTAATATTATCCCCAACAAAAAACTAAGGTAAGCACTGTCGTGCCTACCCTAGTTAAATTTTAATGAGCTATTTAGAATTCCTGAATTATTCATATGCCTGGATTTTTACTTTAGTTATATATCCATCATTTTCGTAAAATTGAATCAATGTTCCATTATAATCACGTTCATACATATTCCCATCTGGTGTTTCATAAACATCAGATGGAGCATATACTTCTAATAAATCATTTTGTGACACTGTTTTACCATCTAACTCAAAAAGAACAAAATCCGCGTTATTTTCTCCTCTTTCACAGAATTGTTGATCGTAAATATCTACCAATTGTACTGTATCTGTAGTTCCTTTAGTGATGCTGTAACCATTCATAGTTAAATTGTCATGTTTAATTGCGTTAATAAAATCTTCATCCAAAATAAATTCACTGTTAGCAGACGTATAACCAGTAAAGTTATAATGAGGCGTTTCTGCTGCTTGGGCATGTGGTTGATGTGAATAAATGGCTGCTGCACCTATAGCTGTACTAAATACGAAGCCGCACGATAACAAAACCTTTGACACATTATTCATATTAAACACTCCCTGTATGAATTTTGAATCATACTCGACTCAATTGTAATGTTACATCTATATTGCAATAAGTCAACTAAATTCAAGGTGTATTAAAAAAGACAAACACTGATGTGCTTGTCTTAACTATATCTTTTCTTACCTATTCAACTGTCTAATGACTATTAAACTAAAAACTATCAATTGCCAAAAGTAACTTAGTTTTCTATCATACTTCATATTTTAAATAACCGAATTTATTTTTAAAATTTTCATAATCATGTTTATTTTTAAATTGAACACCTATACCTGTATCATCGTGCATGAAAAATGTAATATTCTGGTCTTCACTTATAATAAAAAAATCTAGCCATTTCCACCTTTTATTGATATTTGGTGTTCTCTCCGGAAAATCAAGATTAGCGATACTTTGAATTAAATATTGGTGACGTAAATCTTTTTTATCTATCTCTACAACATAATATTCACAATTTACAAAATCCTCGTCAATACTCATATCATTTTTAAATGCTTATCTATGTAAACGATACTTTCATTTATGATGATTTCTAATGTATTTCGACATAAAATTAGTTCGCTCTTTTGGTATGTTGTCAAAAGACATAATGGCTGTAACGAAGATTAATTTTTTATAATTTGAAAACAAATAATTAAATATATCAATAGCATTTCTATTTACTGTTTCAAAATACAAAGGATTATATTCTGAAAAATAATCGACGCTAATATGTTCAGGTCTCTCTACAAATTGATAAAGCCCTTCAGTAAGATCTACATCAAATGTTAACTTATCTCGAAAAAACTCCTTTTTTTAAATAGGTAATTGAATCATTTTTTCCTCCGTTTTATCTAAAGCTACTTTAATTTCTCCATAAGCATTTTTTAATTTCCATCAATTCACCAATGACTTGCAATAGCTCTTTGAAATATCCATTTAGATATTGAACCCTTGAATGTTGCAAGTTTCTCACATTTACTTATTCTACTTGTTAATATTATTTAATAATTCATTAACAAAAGCAATCGCTGTATTATACTAATTTATAGTTTTTCTTTACTTTTTAATTACATAGATAAAAGAGTCACTTTCCTTTTGAAAATTACGTTCTATACTTAATTGTACAAGTCATTTTTTTCTCAAATATATATCGAAAGGTTGAGTGAGCCTTATGAAAAGCATTAATATATTAATAAATTTATTACCAAGTGAACTTCAAAATATATTAGAAAATAATGATATTGATGAAGTTTTGATATATTTTATGTCAAATGATATTTCTGATGAAAAAATAGCACTTTATTTATCAACGCTTGCTAACCAAGTTAATACTATTGAATACCATGAAATGGTTGCCAGTATTTATCATTTCCACTTTAATTATATAGATCATGCTTATGATTTAGCATATTATCATTATTGGCAATCATTAGAACTTTCTAATTTTGAAGATTACAACCTTTTAGTTGAGTTTTTAAAAATTATAGACGAACCAGACTTCGATATTATTAATAAGCAGGATCTCAAATCAATTGCCCAAAAAGTTATTGAAAAGGATCCAAATAATAAACTAACTATTAAATTTCTAGACCATTAATAAATAAAAAGAGCAATGAATCTTAAAATTCATTGCTCTTTTATTTTAGTTTGCATAAAGTATTTTATATTTAAGTATTAACATTTAAAACATTAATTACACCTTCAATGTTTGCTTTACTATGTGCAATTTTAAATTCATTTGTATTAGTTGTTGTTTCCTCTTTTATGGAAATAATAATTTAAGAAAAGAATTATGAGACCAATGATTATAAATATACTATCAATTGTAATTTGAACCGTAAGTGACCTATCCAAATCAAAGATATTAATCACTATTGGGCGTAAAATTATTAATATAGCAAACAAGTATTTAGCTATTTTTTAGTAGTAAAATACTTAGCCATATAAAAACACTACCTTTCTCAATGGGGTATTGCTTATTTATTTCTCTACACCATATTAACCGATTATTTTTTCAAGACATTTTCATTTAGTATTAAGAATGCAATCATACCAATTGGTATACCTAACAAAGGTATTACAAAACAACTTGCAATTAGCACATATAAAATTAACAACCAAATATCATTAGATTCCCACTTTTTATTTAATAAATAATGCCACATTTCTTTTATACTCATAACAATCGCCCTCTTATATTTTGGTCAACTTTATTTTATATATATACATTATCATAAAATCTGACATCATAAAAACCCCATTAACAAGGCATTATATAAAGTGTTTTTATTTTATTCCCACTAATTGGGGTCAGTTCATCATTTAGGTGGGTTTTATATTAGTATCATCATGTAATAATTTATAATTTAAGGTGTAATATAGGATAGTCTTTACCATGTTCGTCGGTTTGTGATTCTTTATATTTTTTAAATCCATTTTTGATATAAATATTTACTGCGTTATGATTATCTTTATATACATCGACGTATTGAACTTTATTTTCTTGAATATGATATTGAAGTATTTTTGTACCGTATCCTTTTTTAAAATATTTAGGATCTATAAATAACATATCTAAGTTTTGTTCGTTTGTACTTGAAATACCAATTGGTTCATCATTTTCAAACCATAAATAGACTTCGACACGTTTAAAATACTTTGGAATTTCAGATTTAAATTCCAATCTATCTTTTTCTTTTAAAAAATCATGGGTTGCAGTAACAGAGCTTTCCCATATTTCTAATGCTTTTTGATAATCTTTTTCCAGAAGTGCTATTTTTGAAAGATTCATATTTTCCCCCTAGTCTTAATTTAATATTTACGACTAGTTTTTAAATTTTATTTAACTCTATGTCTGTGTCTGTTTGAAGCTGCAATATACCAATAGGTTTTCTATTTATATAACGCTTATATTAAAGCACATATTATATAACGATTGCTATTTAGTCAATATTTACTTATACAGTCTTTCAATTTGTTTGCTCATAAATATAATACTCCATTTGTATATATACTACTAAAACAGCCATACATTAACATGTGTGGTTATTTTAGTAGTATCAAGGCTAGAACAAACGCTTTTTTACTTCTTAAGTTATTATTTTTTACCTTATTGCACATTAGACTTCAATTTTGATTTATTACCACGCTAATATATAAACAATTATATATTAGGAGATGTTTCTATAAATTGAGAAATAAATTTATATCTTTTTTAGTTTTAATACTATTAATTACATTTATTTCTTCCCCCATTTCAGTGCTTGGAAATGAATATGAAGATGTTGATTCGATTGGAACTTTAGACGAAAGTATAAATCAAGCTGAACAGGATAATTTACCAGATTATGTTCCTGTAAAATCGACACAACACTATGAAAATCGAAATGGGATAGTTAGGTTCATTATTAAACATGGGATGAAGGCGTATAAAAGTATAAAATATGCTCCAAAATACCCAGCAGGATTTAAACCAGTTCAAAATGGAACAAAACATTCCACTGTAAACAATAAACCGTTGCTCAAAGATTTGCGGAAAATCGAATCTGGTAGATGGGTTAAAGTATACAAAAATGGCTATGTAAAAGGAAAAAAGGTTTCTGTTCATTACTTTCAAAGTAAATCTGGCTATGTATTTGATGTAAAAACTAAAAATAGATGGAGTCAATTTTAATGATTGCGTTTGAAAACAAATTAGAAATTGAAAAATTTTCACTCATAACGATATATGGATTATTTAAGCAAGTAAATCTAGGGTTAATTAGTATAGATGATGCGGAGTGTATATTTTTTACACCTTATATCATGGAAGAATTAGAAAATTACAATGTTCGACAAGAAATCATAGATTTAGTACATGAAGGTACAGAATTAGAAAATTTTGAAACTTTTAATATTTCTGTCGAAATAGAAACTGATCGATTAATCAAACAAACCGAAGCATTATTATTACAATATAAGAATATTGAATTTACAGAAAAAATGTTGACTGAATTTATTATAATGAAAAAAAATCCACCGGAATAATACTTTGAATTTAAGGGTAGATCGAATTAACGGACTTTGAAAAGTGAATTACTTATCTTCTTTGTTGTTTCGCTTTCGGTCTAGGACAATGATGTGCCACAATCTAAGTTGTTTTAAAAGCTTCTGGTGATTTGTATGTTAATAAAATCACTAGAGCTTTTATTATTTCATCTACTTTAACACTCCCTTTTCACGAGTGTTGGTAATGTGTATCTAAACCTTATATATACAATAATAATATAAAATATGCTCCAAAATACCCATCAGGATTTAAACCAGTTCAAAATGGAACCAAACATACTACTGTAAACAATAAACCGTTGCTTAGAGATTTGCGGAAAATCGAATCTGGTAGATGAGTTAAAGTATACAAAATGGCTATGTATTTGATGTAAAAACTAAAAATAGATGGAGTCAATTTTAATGATTGCATTTGAAAACAAATTAGAAATTGAAAAATTTTCACTAATTACAATATATGGATTATTTAAGCAAGTAAATCTAGGGTTAATAAGTATAGAAAATGCTGAACGCATGTTTTTCAGCCCATATATTATGGGAGAGCTAAAAAAATACAATGTTCGACAAGATATCATCGACTTAGTACATGAAGGTACAGAATTAGAAAATTTTGAAACTTTTAATATTTCTGTCGAAAAAGAAACGAATCGACTAATCAAACAAACCGAAAAATTATTGGTAGAATATAAAAATGTTGAATTTACAGAAGAGAAGTTGACTGAATTTATTATAAAGAAAGAAATTTCACCTGAATAATACATTGAATTTAAGGGCACACTACTGTGCCCTATATATTTTACTTAATACATAACTTCAATAATAATGTTTTCTTTCTATATCATAATACAAGTTCCATCATAATCCCATCAGTTGTTTTTATGAATCCATTTTTTTCATAAAATTTTGACGATAGTTCTCCACCTGTAATTAAGAAAATAGTATTTATATTTTCCCGTTTCATTGCATCGGAGACATAGCTTATTAATTGTTTCCCAATACCCAATTTTTGTTGGGAAGGTATTACATTGAATTCATCTATACAAAATTGATTTAAACCACTAAAATAATAATCAATTCTACCTAGACACATAGCTATTATTTTCCCCTTTTCTTCAACAACGTATCCTCTTGAGTTAAACCCACTCATTGTTGCTTCAATTCTAAGTAATGCTTCATTTTCAGTCCATTTATTATTCCATGGCGGACCAGCATATGCTGCGACTAAATTTTTAGCACAATCATTATAATCAACCGCATGAATTTTTCTAATGTTCATAGTTATACCTCCATTTCTCTATAGCCAACAAATTACTCTAATTCAAATCTATAATTCACAGAATATTCTAACATAAATGCATATAAATAATATCTGCTATATAGAAAAATGAGTAACCTAAATTTATCCAAATATACCTGCTTATTAAAAATATGATTATTTTATCTCCACAATATCTTTCAAACCCAATTTAACTATTGCATTTTCTTCATATCAAATATAAATTTTGTGACTATGAATCAAATTTGTAAATATAAGTCTCGTATTTTTAATATAGGGTTTACTAAATGACTCATTGATTAATTAATGAGTCATTTAACTTTTGTAATAGGTCACTTTTCCAATTGTTTCAAAATCAAAGTTCTTCATCATGTAAATTCATAAAATATATATGATTATCTGTCCATTCTCCAAATTCATATATAAAGCCTTTTCTAGTACATTCAAACTCAAATCCTAGTTTTTTTAACAAATTTGAGGAAGGTTTATTATCTAAATTCACATGTGCTTCAAGCCTATGAAACCCTAATTCTTTATTAGCAATTTCCAAAACTTTTAACATCGATTCGTAGGCAAAACCATTGTTCCAAAATTGATTATGTATATAAAAACCACATTCACCCCATTGAAAGTTTTCACGCTCAATAGTAACTATATCAATCATTCCTAGATGCTTCCCTTTTTTATCGAAAATAGAAAAAATATACATCTCATCGTTTTCAAATAATTTTCTATGATTGTCCACGAAATTATTAAACCACTTTTTATTTCTATCAGTTAAATCTATTTTGCCTTTATCATGTCTATACTTTGACTCTTCCCTTTCAGAAAAACTTAAAAGCCAAGAATCATAATCCGAAAAGTCTAATGGTCTTATAATCAAACGATCAGTGCTAAAATTATAATCTTGAAAATTCAATAAATCTCCTCCATTTTTATAATTTAATTTCACTCTATTTCAATTTCTTTATTGACGTTAAGATCAGAATAATTTACTTACACAATATCATAATAAATAAGGCAAGCACATAAGTCTTTACCCTTAATCAATCGGATACACTTCCATTTTTGTTACTTAAAATAAATCACTACGATGATTAGTTGTGAAAACCTGATTTTGATTAAATCACAAATTAGCAACTTTTTGTGTATTTTAATAGTACAATTATTTAAGAACAAAAATACAGATACGAATTATAACTTTTGTTTTTTGGATGAAATTTTAGAAGATGTTAAAAAGCGCTTGGAACTTTATTACACTTATCATATAAGGTGTTTTATTTTTTACTTTGAAATCATCTGCTGATTCATTTGTTTCTCAATATGGTTTAAAGGTAAAAGTTAAAAATTTGTTTATTGACGGTTATCTTAAATACATTATCCTAAGAATTCCTTATAATTTCTATTTTTATTGTGCTTATATTACTAACCTTAATATATCTATCACTTTCTTTTAAATAAAAGTAATGATGTTTTTTAATCGCTTTTTCAAAACGTTTTAAAGCTATACTTTCATCTATTTTCCAAACATTTTCTACATACTCACGAAAAATATTACCGTCATTCATTTCTATTATAAAAACAAAAATTTCCTTCAATTACACTCACCCCATGTAAACATTATAGTTACGATTATCCAATTAACCACTTCTCAACGCAACAAAGACGCTCTCACAGAACGAAAAACACTCCACTTATTAAAGTGAGTTATTTTCCACGTTGTAATGGTTGTCACCATTTTTATAATACACCTGTGCGAACTTACTAAACCTCATTTGTACATAAACACTACCGAATAACTTTCAATTCAATTCGATTGTTAAGTCATACTTTTAGCTGTGACTAATAGTTATATTGTGATAATACCTGTTACCTAATTTTAGGACGATAGTGTAAGACATACCATATAATTGCGCATATAACGTTCTAATATAGGAAAATCCACATTGTTTAAATTTCCAATTATACAATTAGCTCCTCACGTTCGTTATTTAATGATTTTTTAACTTCTACTACAAAGTTTTGAAATGTGACTTCGTTCTCTTTTTCATGCTGCTTATTACGCTCTAATCGCTTATGATGAAGTACTTCTTGTAACTTATCAATCGTCTTAAATGGCTTGTTACTGCCATTAGATTTAAAGTATCTCATTCCTTAAACTAATTTCCTAAAAGAGATACTAGCGAAGTTTCCACCTTGACTATTTATAGAAAAACTATTATTTGTCATTGCTTTCCTTATTTAAAATCAAAAAAGCTCT
This sequence comes from Staphylococcus sp. GDX8P114P-2, assembly GCF_017892945.1. Lineage (NCBI taxonomy): Bacteria > Bacillati > Bacillota > Bacilli > Caryophanales > Staphylococcaceae > Staphylococcus > Staphylococcus sp. GDX8P114P-2. The sequence goes on from NZ_JAESMB010000008.1 coordinate 159,677, forward strand.
CAACCTTGACGGTTGAGAGCTATGTAGTGGAGACGGCGGGAGTTGAACCCGCGTCCAAAGGTCCTGATACACATCTTTCTACGTGTGTAGTCTATTAGTCAATTTCGCGTAATGAGAGGTAATAGACAACCAACATTACGCTAGTTTGATTAAATCTCTTCTAAACAGACTTCAAACGGCAGTGTTTAGCGTAGCCTACTAAGGTTGAATCGCGTTAACAGTGCATAGGCGACACTGTTAGGCGATGCAGAGTGCGATTAGGCAGCTACTGCGAAATTATTGTTTTCTTTGCCAGTTATTATAAACTGTGTGTGTTGTTGCGGAGACAACCCTCCGACACGCTTAATGAGCTCTGGGGACCCCTGTCGAATCCATAAACGTCCCCTCGATGAATGAATGTACTTCCTGTATATCACTACTACCTTATGTTTTACAGAAAGTACATTTAATATTACCAAAAATTGCTTACTTTAGCAATAGATTAGCTTAATAACGGGCTTTCATTGCTCTATCTACGTCACGTTTCACTGCTTTTTCTTTTAAAGCTTGACGTTTATCATATTTTTTCTTACCACGTGCAATACCTAATAAGACTTTACAGTTACCGTGTTTTAAATAAAGTTTTAATGGAACAATAGAATATCCAATCTCACGCGTACGTTCACCCAATTTAATAATTTCACGTTTGTGTAATAGTAATTTTCGTGAACGTCGTGGATCATGGTTAAAGCGATTGCCTTCTTCATAAGGCGCAATATGCATATTTTGCAGATAGATTTCTCCACCTTTTACTTGTGCATAGCTATCTTTTAAGTTGGCACTACCACGACGAATGGATTTAATCTCTGTTCCTTGTAACACAATGCCCGCTTCAATCGTATCTTCAATATTATAATCATGTCTGGCTTTACGATTTTCTGCTAATGTACCTGGTGATTTTTTCTTTGGCATTGAGTTTCACCTCTTCGCTGATTTATTTTTTCTTTTTACGTGCTTTGTTTTTGACTTTTTTATCTTTGTAAAACGGTTTGTGTTTAGTGTTACCACTTTTTTGGCTATCACGATTACGCTGGTTTTTACCTTTACGTGATTTTTTCTTTTTATTACCTTTACCTTGCTGACGATCATCTTTTGACTTATCTAATGACTTACCACGTGTTTTAGCTTGAATTGTTTTACCACGTGCTGGTCTTTGACTACGTTCATTTTTAGGTAATGGCATACCTACGATTTGGAAATCAATCATGCGTTCATCCACATCAACATGGATAACTTTAATTTTCACTGCATCACCAATACGGAACACTTTTGCTTGGCGTTCACCAATCATCGCCATTTGGCGCTCATCGAAGTGATAATAGTCATCCGTTAAGTTAGCTACGTGAACCATACCTTCAATGGTATTTGGTAATTCAATGAACATACCAAAGTTAGCAACAGAACTAATAATACCTTCAAATTCATCACCAATATGCTGTACCATAAATTCTGCTTTCTTCAGTTCATCTGTGTCACGTTCGGCTTCAATCGCACGACGTTCTCTTTGAGATGTATGTTCTGCAATTTCTGGTAAGCTATCTTCCCATTTTCTTAACTCTTTTTCGTCCATTGCATTATCGATTAAATACTTACGAATGAGACGGTGTACAGTTAAATCTGGATAACGACGTATAGGTGACGTGAAATGTGTATAATATTCTGCTGACAAACCAAAATGACCTAAATTGGTGTCATCATAATGTGCTTGTTGCATTGATCTTAACATCATGGTAGAGATAACCATTTGTTCTGGTAAACCATCTACTTCTTGTTGAATTTTTTGTAATGTTGAAGGATGGATGTCTTCTCCTGTACCTTTAATCATCAAGCCGAAATTCGTAATAAAATCGAAGAATTGGCGTAATCTATCTGATTTTGGTTGCTCATGTACACGATAAATAAATGGTACATCTAACTTATCAAAATGTTCTGCTACAGTTTCGTTAGCAGCTAACATAAATGATTCAATTAATCGTTCACCTTCTCCACGATTACGCACTTGAATATCGGTAGGTAGACCTTCCTCATTAACTAACACTTTAGCTTCATTTATATCAAAATCAATTTCACCACGACGTTTACGCATTTGGATAAAACGTTGTGACAAATCTTGAGCCAAATCTAGCATTGGTGTTACTTCGCTATATTTGTTACGTGTAGCTTCATTTTTATCTGTTATTATTTCGTTTACTGCATCATAGGTCATACGGTAATCAGAATGGATAACACTATCGAATATTTCATGATTAACGATATCTCCATGCTCATCTATTTCCATACGACAGCTTAATGTTAAGCGGTCTACATCTGGATTCAATGAACAAATACCATTACTTAAACGATGTGGAATCATCGGTATTACTCTATCTACTAAATAGACACTTGTAGCACGATCATATGCTTCTTTATCTAATGCGGAATTTTCAGTGACATAGTAACTAACATCCGCAATACTAACCGTTAATTGAGTATTACCATTAGATAATTGCTGCACACTAATCGCATCATCTAAGTCTTTTGCATCTGCACCGTCAATCGTTATAGTGAGTTCATCTCGTAAATCACGTCTACCAGTAATTTCTGACGGTTTAATTTCATCTGGTACTGCTTCTGCCTCTTCTAACACTTTATCAGGAAATTCAATTTCTATACCATGTTGATAAATAATAGATAAAATATCTACACCTGGATCATTCTTGTGTCCTAAAATAGCAGAAACATGACCTTCTGGATTAGAATTGTCATCAGCGTATTTAGTAATTTGTACTAACACCTTATGACCATCAATAGCACCTAAATTTTGACCTTTAGGAATAAAGATATCTTGCATAATACGTTTATCATCTGGTAGCACAAAGCCGAAGTGACGTGCTTCACTGTAAGTACCTACTACTTGTGTAACTGAATGTGTTTCTATAGATTTTACTTCACCTTCAGTTTTCCCTTTATGTTCACCACGTGAGTTTTGTACTTCTACAAGGACCGTGTCACCATCCATCGCTCTGTTAATCTTAGTAGGTGGAATAAAGATATCATCCATTTCACTATCTTCTGGGCGTAGAAAGGCAAATCCTTTTTTATTTTGGCTTAGCTTACCTTTTAATAATGCCTTCGTTTTTTGTTTCGAAGCTACTTTTCTTTGGTATCTATCTGTTTTAGTTCTTTCTATTAAACCAGTTTGTTCTAGTTCAACTAGCACCTTTATTAAATCTCTAAATGAGTCGGCACTGCTTAAACCTAATGCATCTTGGAAATCTGACACTGACATTGGTTCATAGTCAGGTTGTTTAATGATTGTTTCAATAGATTGCTTTAAATTCATCATGCCCCTCCTTTCTATATTTTAATTTTAAAATAATTATTCAGACCAATCTAACGATTCTAAAAACTTGAGAACATCTTCAAAAAGTTGTTCTTTTTCTTTATCAATAGTAATGACATGACCAGAGTTGGCATACCATTTTATTGTTTTATCATCCGATTCGCTTTCATTGTATATAATATTAGCTGAATCAGTATTAATCATTTGATCCAATTCGCCTTGTGCTACAAAGATTGGATCCATCACTTCATCAACATGATCGCGTACATCTTGAATTTGTCCTTGTAATTCTTTCAATGTCTCAGTTGGTTTGAAAGCGGACATTTCAGCTTCTATCGTTGAAGCATGTTTACCTTCATACTTTTTAAAGGTACGTGCATAATCTAATACACCTTCAAACATAGAACCTTCAGTCTTAATGTACATAGGCGAACACATGGTTACAATACCCTTTACATCTCGATTTAAGCTTATTTTTAATGCATAACACCCACCTAGTGATATACCTGCTACCGCAATTTCATCATAGCCTTTATCGACTAAATAATCGTATGCATCCAAGGCATCCTTATACCAAACATGTGGGCTGGACTTTAAAATTTCTTCTGGGGGAGCTGCATGTCCTTCATATTGAGGTGCATAACAAGTATAACCTTGTTTTTGTAAGAAACGCCCCATCTGTCTAACATCTGCAGAGTTACCAGTAAAGCCATGTAATAATAAAACAGCACGATTACTTTCTTCAAATAAGAAAGGTTCTGGAAGTTTAATTTGCATTTTGTTCAATCCTTTCACTGTCATGTCACATAGTTTTGCCACCTTGGCACTTTATGTTTTATCATCATGATGAGCTGTTTAGCTTCTCAAGTACTATTATAAATAAAAAAGCCCGACTTTAACATTGTCGGACCTTATATACCCAAATATGTTATGCCTAACATTAACAAGAAGAAAATGATAGACAATACAATTGTTAATCTATGCAAGAATAAATCGACACCGCGTTGCTTTTGTTTACCAAATAACTGCTCTGCACCACCACTAATTGCGCCAGAAAGTCCATTACTTTTTCCTTCTTGGAGTAATACAACAGTTACTAATGCAATACAATCTATAATTAATAGAACTATTATTAACGAGTGCATAAACATTGTCCTCCATTCATTATATACAAAACGCATTATATCACACGTTCGTCTATTTTATCAAATACCTATCGATTAAACGTACTTTTTCGTTTGATTGATACTACTAACATATATATTGCGATAAGCGTAGAAGCAACTAACACAATAATCAGTGGTAAAGTACTTAATACTGACTTAGCATCACTGATAGCTTGTAAGACTACAGAAACATTAATCAAATTATATAAAACATTAGTCGTGAATGCCGCAAACATAAACCACCATAAATACGTGTGACGATTCCAAATAGCTATAATACCTGCTAAATATGCTAATACATACATAACACCTGTGTATTGAAAACTATTACGGATAGTACCAATTGCATTGTCAGTCGCTTTTTGCCCACTATTTGTCAACAATTGTCGCACTACACTATCATCTAAAACTATGAAATTGTGAATAGCAGAAAGTATTGCCAATATTAGCGAACTATATGCGATAAAGTGTGCTGTCTTTGTTACTCTAGACTTTTGATTTTCATCCATTTCCAAGTACTCCTTAAGATATTTCCATACTTTATTATATCAGTTTCAAAGTTAAAGATGAATTATTCTGATAGAAACTTTCCATATTGATGCAAAAATAAACACGTAAGTCGATTGACCTACGTGTTTATCCGCGTGAACTCATTTAATTTAAGCTATATTATTTAGATAAATTATAGAATGCTTTAAGTCCTTTGAACTTAGCTGTTTCGAATAATTCATCTTCGATACGTAATAATTGGTTGTATTTCGCAATACGGTCTGTTCTTGATAATGAACCAGTTTTGATTTGACCTGCATTTGTAGCAACTGCAATATCAGAAATTGTTGTATCTTCTGTTTCACCAGAGCGGTGAGAAACTACAGCTGTGTATCCAGCTTTTTGAGCCATTTCAATAGCTTCAAATGTTTCAGTCAATGTACCGATTTGGTTAACTTTGATAAGGATTGAGTTACCAATTCCTTTTTCGATACCTTCTTCTAATTTAACAGTATTTGTAACGAATAAATCGTCACCTACTAATTGTACACGGTCACCAATACGATCAGTTAGAACTTTCCAGCCGTCCCAATCGTTTTCATCCATACCGTCTTCAATAGTAATGATTGGATATTTATTAACTAATTCTTCTAAGTAATCAACTTGCTGTTCAGCAGTAAGTTTCGAACCGTTTTCACCTTCGAATTTAGCATAATTATATACGCCATCTTCAAAGAATTCTGATGAAGCACAGTCAAAGCCTAAGAATACATCTTTACCTGGCTCTAAGCCTACTGCTTTAATTGCTTCTAAAATAGTTTCTACTGCATCTTCAGTACCTTCGAATTTAGGTGCAAAGCCACCTTCGTCACCTACTGCAGTTTCTAAACCACGGTTTTTAAGGATTGATTTCAAGTTGTGGAAGATTTCTGCGCCCCAACGTAATGATTCTTTAAATGTAGCAGCGCCTACTGGTAAAATCATAAATTCTTGGAATGCGATTGGTGCGTCTGAGTGAGAACCACCATTTACGATATTCATCATTGGAACTGGTAATTCTGTACCGTTAAATCCACCTAAATATTTATAAAGTGGTTGTCCTAATAAATCAGCAGCTGCACGCGCTACAGCGATAGATACACCTAAAATAGCGTTTGCTCCTAATTTACCTTTGTTTTCAGTACCGTCTAATTGAATCATCATTTTATCAATAGATACTTGATCTAAAGCTGAGAATTCACCTTCAACGATTTCTGGTGCAATAATTTCATTTACATTTTCTACAGCTTTAGTAACACCTTTACCTAAATAACGTGATTTATCTCCATCACGTAATTCAACTGCTTCGTGTTCACCTGTAGAAGCACCTGAAGGTACTAATGCACGTCCGAATGCACCACTTTCAGTTAATACTTCAACTTCAACTGTTGGATTACCACGTGAGTCTAAGACTTCGCGAGCATAAACATCTGTAATAATTGGCATGTTTGTTAATCTCCTTTTTCCTAAGTAGTTTAGAGTTTTTATTTTTGCACTTTCATTATAGCTTGATTCAACGTAAATATAAAATAATTTAATTATTGAAACAAACTGTGATTATGAAAACAAGTCATATGACTACCTTATCTAAGAAGATAGTCATAGCTTATTATTCTTAAATCTTGGTTGTTTTCTTACTGTTATTTAGAATGATTGATTAACGTTTCACCAGTCATATCTTCTGGTTGTTGAACATTTAATAAATCTAATAATGTTGGTGCTAAGTCACCTAAGCGACCTGTTTCACGTAATGTGACACCTTCTTTAGTAACAATAACTGGTACTGGGTTAGTTGTATGTGTTGTCATAGGTTCATCGTTGTCAGTTAGTACCATGTCTGAGTTACCATGATCTGCTGTAATAATCGCATGACCACCCATGTCGATAATTTTATCTACGACTTCTCCTAGACATTCATCTACAGCTTCAATTGCTTTGATTGTAGGTTCTAACATTCCACTATGTCCAACCATATCTGGATTCGCAAAGTTCAATAGAATTAAATCTAAATCACCTTGGTTTAACTCTTCGATTAAAGCGTCTTTTACTTCATAAGCACTCATCTCAGGTTTTAAATCATACGTTGCAACTTTAGGTGAATCGATTAAGCGTCGACGTTCCCCTTCAAATTCGTCATTACGTCCACCACTCATAAAGTAAGTCACGTGTGGGAATTTTTCAGTTTCAGCAATACGTAATTGTTTTAAACCGTTATCTTGTGCTACTTCACCGATAGTATTTGTTAAATCTACTTTTTCAAAGACAATTTCTGCCGCAACATTATCATTGTATTTTGTAAAAGTAGCATAGTATAAGTCTTTCACTTGTTCTACTTTAAAACCATCAAATACTTTATTTGTGAATACTTCAGAAAGCTGTGCAGCTCTGTCTGGACGGAAATTGAAGAAAATCACTGAATCTCCATCATTCACACCATTGTTTTGGTCAGCAATAATAAATGGTTCTACGAATTCATCAGTAAGGTCTTTAGCATAGTTTGCTTCGACACCTTCTTTTGCAGTAGCAAATGTTGGTCCATCAATGTTGCGAATCGCATTATATGCTTTTTCTTCACGGTCCCAACGCTTGTCTCTATCCATTGCATAATAACGACCTGAAATAGATGCGAATTGACCGATACCAATTTCTGCAAATTTAGCTTCTGTGTCTTCGATAAATTTTAATGCTGATTTTTGATCAACGTCACGTCCATCTAAAAATGCATGAACATATACTTTATCGAGACCTTGTTTTTTAGCTAATTCCAATATTGCAAATAAGTGTTTGTAATGACTGTGCACACCACCATCTGACAATAATCCAAAGACATGTAGCGCAGAATTATTATCTTGTACGTGTGTTATAGCATTATTTAACACTTCATTGTCAAAAAAGTCACCGTCTTCAATAGACTTGTTAATACGAGTTAAGCTTTGATAGACAATACGTCCAGCACCAATATTCATATGACCAACTTCTGAATTACCCATTTGGCCTTCTGGAAGTCCTACATCCAAACCACTTGCTTCGATTTGTGTCGTTGGATATTGGTCAAAATAACGATCAAAGTTCGGTTTGTTAGCTAGTTTGACAGCATTTCCATGTTCACTTTCACGATTTGCAAAACCATCCAAAATGATTAATGCAGTTGGTTGTTTAGCCATATTATTTAGCACCTTCTAACAATTGTACAAAATCGTCGACTTTAAGAGATGCTCCACCTACTAATGCGCCGTCGATATCTGTTTCAGCCATGTATTCTTTAATGTTGTTAGGTTTCACACTACCACCATATTGAATACGAGTTGCGTCTGCTACGTCTTGGCTTGTAGCATCAGCGATTGTTGTTCTTACAAATGCACACATTTCATTTGCATCTTTAGCTGTAGATGATTTACCTGTTCCAATTGCCCATACTGGTTCATAAGCAATTACAACTTGTTTCAATTGTTCGTCTGATAAACCTTCAATAGCTTTTTTCACTTGATTACCTACAACTTCATTTGCTTTACCACTTTCACGTTCTTCATCTGTTTCACCTACACAAATGATTGGAGTCATGCCGTGGTTAAATACTGCATGTGCTTTTTTGTTAATTTCTTCATCAGTTTCGTGGAAAATGTCACGACGTTCTGAATGTCCAATAACAACAAATTTCACACCTAAATCTGCTAATGCTACTGGTGATGTTTCGCCAGTAAATGCACCATTATCTTCAAAATATGCATTTTGCGCACCGATTTGTAATCCTTGTGCTTTCCCTTCATTTACTAATGATACTAAAGCATCTAATTGAATTGTTGGTGCACAGATTACTGATTCAACTTCATTAGTATCTGGTAATGTTGGTAATTCATTGATAAAATCTTTAGCTTCTTGAACTGTTTTGTTCATTTTCCAGTTACCAGCAATAATTGGTTTTCTCATTACAATACACTCCTATTAATTGATTTATAATTATCCTTTAATATAACTATCAGTCATACTTAGTGCGGAATTTATTTATTGGCAATTGCTACAACGCCAGGTAATTCTTTACCTTCAAGATACTCTAGAGATGCTCCGCCACCTGTTGAAATGTGACTGAAATCATCTGCATAGCCTAATGAAATTGCTGCAGCTGCTGAATCGCCGCCACCAATAATAGTATTTGCATCTTTTAATTCAGCGATTGCTTCACAGACACCAATTGTACCTTTAGCAAAGTTACTCAATTCGAAGACACCCATAGGTCCATTCCATACTACAGTATGAGCACCTTGTAGTTGTTCTTTAAATAAGTCGACAGTTTTAGGACCAACATCCATCGCTTCTTGATCAGCAGGAATGTCATCTGTTGATACTACCGTAATCTCAGCATCATTTGAAAATTCTTTAGCGATTTTACAATCAACTGGTAAAACGATTTGGTCACCAGCACGCTCAAGTAATTCTTTAGCAAAATCGACTTTATCTTCTTCTAATAATGATAAGCCAATTTCTTTACCTTGTGCTTTAAAGAACGTATAAGACATGCCACCACCAATAAGTACTTTATCAGCGATTTTCAATAGGTTAGTAATCACACCTATTTTGTCTGAAACTTTCGCACCACCAAGGATAGCTACTACAGGCTTATCAGGGTTTTCTACAACGCCACCGATATATCTAATTTCTTTTTCCATTAAGAAACCTGCTACTGTTTCTAAATTAGCTGCAATACCTACGTTAGATGCATGTTCACGATGTGCTGTACCAAACGCATCATTTACAAAAACATCGCCTAATGAAGCCCAATATTTACCTAATTCAGCATCATTTTTTGATTCTTTTTTACCATCAACATCTTCAAAACGAGTATTTTCGACTAATAGTACATCGCCTTCATTTAATTCTTGAATAGCTTGTTCTAATTGTTCTCCACGTGTTTCAGGAACAAAAACCACGTTTTTATTTAATTTTGTTGATAATGCTTCGGCTACAGGTTTTAATGTTAATTCTTGTTTATCACTTTCTTCTTTTACTTTTCCTAAGTGTGAGAATAAGACGATTTTACCACCTTGTTCAACAATGTAATTAATTGTCGGTAAGGCTTGAACGATACGGTTATCGTCAGTAATTTCTCCATCTTTCATAGGAACATTAAAGTCAGCACGAACAAGTACAGTTTTACCTTTTAATTCTATATCAGAAACGATTTTTTTAGCCATTTAAACTACCTCCTTTTAATGGGACAATACAGTAAAATAAGCGGAGAAGCGTTTGTGCTCCCCGCTTACTCCTAAGCTTATAGTTAAAATTTAACAGCACAACAAGCTTGCTAAATTAATATTTAAACTAAAATTATTTAGCTTGTGATGCTAATTGTTCTAAAGTACGAACTAATTGTGCAGTGTAAGACATTTCATTGTCATACCAAGCTGCTACTTTAACCATTTGTTGGTTACCAACAGTCATTACACGAGTTTGTGTAGCATCGAATAATGAACCGTAAGTCATACCGATTACGTCAGAAGAAACGATTTCGTCTTCAGTGTAACCAAATGATTCGTTTGAAGCATTTTTCATTGCACTATTAACGTCTTCAACAGTTACTTCTTTGTCTAATACAACTGTTAATTCAGTTAATGAACCAGTAGCTACTGGTACACGTTGAGCGCCACCATCTAATTTACCATCGATTTCAGGAATAACTAAACCGATTGCTTTAGCAGCACCTGTTGAGTTAGGAATAATGTTTTCAGCAGCTGCACGCGCACGACGTTTGTCACCTTTTCTGTGAGGAGCGTCTTGTGTGCTTTGGTCACCAGTGTAAGCATGGATAGTAGTCATTAAACCTTCTACTAAACCGAAGTCATCGTTTAATACTTTAGCAACTGGAGCTAATGAGTTAGTAGTACATGAAGCACCTGATACAACTGTTTCAGAACCATCTAATTCATTGTGGTTAGTGTTGAATACGATTGTTTTTAAATCACCTGATGCTGGAGCAGAGATTAATACTTTTTTCGCACCTGCGTCGATATGAGCTGATGCTTTATCTTTGTCTGCGAATAAACCAGTACATTCTAAAACAACATCGATATCTAAGTCGCCCCATGGTAATTTATTTGGATCTGGTTCTGAGAATGATTTAACTTCTTGACCATTTACACGGAAACCGTCATTTTCTACTTCAACTTCTCCTGTGAAACGTCCTTGCATAGTGTCATATTTTAATAAGTGTGCTAACATTTCATCATCTGTTAAGTCGTTTACTGCTACAACGTCGATTCCATCAACGTTTTGAATTCTTCTAAATGCTAAACGACCGATTCTACCAAAACCATTAATTGCTACTTTAACTGCCATTATAATGGCCTCCTTTAAAAATGATATTTAAAAAGTGAAATCACTTTTTATTACTATAATCTGAAATAACTTCTGCCGCACCTTCATCTGTAATTAATACAGTGTTGGCAGGGGCAATTGATAGGTAAGCTTTAATTGCTTCTCCTTTTGACTTACCCCCAGCGACGGCAAAAATAAACCTTTTTGACTCAAGGTCTTCTAACTGTAGTCCAATTGTTTTAACTCTATGCACTACATCGCCTCGATCATCGAAGTAATAACCAAATGCTTCTCCGACGGCATTATGATGTTGAAGTTTATCCACAATTTCTTGCGGAGACTGGCGTCTTTTAGCCATTTTCAGCGCATCACCAATACCGTGAATTGTAATATTTGATTCTCTAATTTTTTCAAGTGTATGAATTACTGATGGTTCATTTAATAATGTATTATACGTTGTTTCACTTACATTATCCGGTACATAAAGTGTGGTATATTCACCATTTGTTTGCTGAGCCATGCTTGCAGCAATGGTGTTTGCCTGATACACAACATTTTCACCGAGACCACCTCGAGCTGGAACAAAAAAGACATTGTATGGTTGTTGATGCATAGCTTCACTGACATAAGCCATTGTGGAACCACCCGTAACTGATACAACTGAATTTTCATACAGACTATTTTCCAATAATTGACCAGCTTGTCTTGCTAACTCAATTTTAACGGAACGCTCATTATCTGTATCACCAGGTATCACATAAACATCGCGAATACCATATTGCTCTTTAATGCCTTGTGCTAAATGATGACTATCTGAATACACATTAAAATAACTATTTAATTGTTGTATTGTCAGTTCACCTTCAGCTGTAATTTCCATTCCTGTTGGTTTAACTTTGATAAGTTCTTGCTTCTTTAACATATCTGTTTCGGAACGCAATACCCGCTCTGTTAAATCCATATACTCACTTAAACTTCGTCTACCTACAGGTTGATTTTTAGCGATAGTAGTTAATATAGAAAAACGACGATACATTTTTTCAACAATTTCAGGCACTAACTTCTGTTGAATATTTATCAAGTCTTTCACTACTATCCTCCTCCAATTCCAAAATAAAGGGTCATCTTACAACCATAGGTTGACTTTTTCCGTCCCTAGTGGGACAAAAAAATATAACCATTTACAATTGCAATACTACTACTATATCTAGAGAATTGCAAGCATAAGAACTACCCCTTTAAAATGAATGTGCTTACATCATTGCTATAAGGTCTTACGTTATCAATAATACCCTTATTACTTAAATCTAATCATCACTAAACTACAAATTTGCAGTGAAATAAATTGACCCACAGAGACACTGTCCATCATAATTTAAGTATAATTAAATTTTTATTCTTGTGAAGTGGAGGGGCATAATTTGTCCAAAGAAAAACAAAATGAAGTTATTGAACCAGGTGATCAACGATATCGAAATGATGATTATTTTAATAACCAAAACGGTCACTATCAATCAAGAGGTTATATTAAAACTTTTAATTGTGGTTGTGGTCCAATTGGTTGCGGCTGTTTCACACTCATTTTTCTCTTATTCCTAATTTCATCATTAGTAAGTTATATTTTAAATTGGATATTTTAATTCAAAAAAACGCCTAAGCAGATTGCTTAAGGCGTTTATTATTAATCATCTTCTGATGAGCTAGACTGATTACTTTGTTGTGATGAACCTTCGCTGTTTTGGGAACTATTATTTGTTGATGGTTTATCTTGAGTTTTCGGTTCTTCGGTCTTTGGTTCTTCGGTAGACGGTTCTTCAGTAGACGGCTCTTCTGTAGATGGTTCTTCTGTTTCAGGTTCTTCGGTCTTTGGTTCCTCTGTCTTTGGTTCTTCAGTAGACGGCTCTTTGGTCTTTGGCTCTTCTGTCTTTGGTTCCTCTGTAGATGGCTCTTTGGTCTTAGGTTCTTCGGTCTTTGGTTCTTCGGTCTTTGGTTCTTTTGTTTTTGGCTCAGACGTACGTTCTTCTGTTGTCGCTGGCTGTCTCGTCTCTTCTGTAGTTTGAGGAACTTGTTGTGTTTGCTGAGTTTGCTGTGTTTGTTGCGTTTGTTGTGTTTGTTGCGTTTCTTGAGTAGACTCTTCAGTATCTTTTTTCTTTTTTTCTTTATCTTTATCTTTTTTCTTATCTTTGTCTTGTTGTTCTTGTTTTTGATCAGATAAGCGTTCATTAGCTTTATTAGAATGATCTACAAAAGCAAAAATTGCAAAAATCAGGCCACCAAGTAATAACAATACAATTATTCCACTTATAATTTTCGACAAATTACTCATATTTTTTATGCTTATCATCAAAATTAATTTTTGATGTGCATTTACTTCCCCCTCACTTTTCAGTATTATATTGCGTTTATGCTATGCATTTTATGCGTATTTGATTATTGAAGTACGAAACTATATTTTACACTATTCAGGGATTTTATTAAACTCTTTAATTTAAAATTACCTCCTGGCTTATTTTCAAAACATTTTGTAGTAAAATAAATTAACAAACGAGTTGAAGTACTATTAATAATACAAAGACTACACAACTAAATTTAAATATTTTTCACTATGTCATTCATTAATCTAAATGCGAGGTGCTTATTTTGAAACAAATAGATCCTTTCAATGATTCACAACATACAAATAAAAAACATAATAATGTAAAAACTATGATGCTTGAAAATGAGGCAAATGATAATCACAAATCGTCAACTGTTAAATTCGTCATTACACTTATACTATTTATTTTTATTGTTTTCTTTATAATTGGTATTATTTTAATTTTGACGTAATTTACATAAATCTACAAATATCATATCTTATAAAACAAATCTTTAACTTATCTTTAAAAATATAATGTATACTAAAACAATCAAGTAATTTCACGATGACTTTAATAAAAATCATCGCTTTTACAATATTTATTAATTAAGCAATTTGAAATATACCTAATTTTCATTCAAAATATTATGTGATTCTTGTAATAGTGAAATATTAGCGTCAAACTACATAAGAGGTGATATTATGAAACACTATTTAATCACAGGTGGTACTGGTATGATCGGTACCCAACTCGTGAACGCAATCGTCGAAAGTGATGCACACATAACTATCCTCACTCGCCATGATCAACGTGCAACTCACTCTAACATCCGTTATGTTAATTGGTCTAAATCTAATTGGGAAAATAACGTGCCTGATATTGATATTGTTATCAATTTAGCTGGCGCAACGTTAAATAAACGTTGGACGCCATCATACAAAAGAACGATTATGCTAAGTAGAATTCAATCAACACAAGCATTAGTAAATTTATTTAGTAATAGATCTCATAAACCAGAGATATTCTTCAATGCGAGTGCCGTCGGTTATTACCGCCCTGACGCTTACCAAACTTACACTGAATTATATCAGTCATTACCTTTTGATTTTTTATCAGAAGTAGTATATCAATGGGAACGTATAGCTAAACAGTTTGAGTCGTTTGGTACACGTGTCGTTATTGGTCGTTTTGGAATGGTGTTATCTAATCAAGGTGGTGCATTCCCACTTATGAAATTACCATATGATTTAAATGTTGGTGGTAAGTTAGGTTCCGGCCAACAATGGTATTCATGGATTCATATTAACGACTTAACACGTGCGATTTTATATCTCATTAATAACGAACGAGCAAGCGGACCATTCAATTTAACCGCACCAGTTGTTGAACGTCAAAATCTTTTTGGTTATACGATAGCAAGAATTAGTCATAAGCCACATTGGACTTGGGTGCCATCACCATTAATACGTCTCATGTTAGGTCAAATGTCAACAATCGCTTTAGATACTCAAAAAGTAATTCCAACAAAATTAGAAGCTTTAGGTTTTGAATTTAATTATCCAAATTTAAAATTAGCTGTGGAAGAGTTAATTTAAATAGTTAATTATCATTGAATAAAACATTAAAAAACCAGTCCTATATAGGACTGGTTTTAATTATTTATGCTTCTGGTTCCATAACATGGTCAATTAAACCATATTCTTTTGCTTCGTCAGCAGATAAGAAATTATCACGGTCTGTGTCTTTTTCAATTTTTTCAATTGATTGACCTGTACGTTCAGCTAAAATTTTATTTAATTTAGCTCTTGTTTTTAAGATATGGTTCGCAGCAATTTCTATTTCTGTCGCTTGACCTTGGGCACCACCTAATGGTTGGTGAATCATAACTTCAGCATTAGGTAACGCAAAACGTTTACCTTTAGCACCAGCTGATAATAAGAATGAACCCATTGATGCAGCCATACCAATACAAATTGTTTGTACATCTGGTTTAATATGTTGAATTGTATCATAAATCGCAAAACCAGCTGTTACACTACCACCAGGTGAATTGATATATAAGTAAATATCTTTTTCAGCATCTTGTGCTTGTAAGAATAATAATTGAGAAACAATTGAGTTTGCAACATTGTCATCAATTTGTGAACCTAACATAATTATACGGTCTTTTAATAAACGTGAGTAAATGTCATAAGCACGTTCACCACGATTTGTTGTTTCGATTACTGTAGGAATTAAATTCATTATATTTCCTCCTTATTTATAACTGTTGAATTTATTTTAACCTAAAAGTCAAAAATGGTCAAAAAATAAACTCATGTTTTTTATTCTTTTTAAAAAGTGTATTGACCATTACTTTGAAGATTTGTAAACTTAAAGTATTGTTTATTTTACCCCTCGTAGTGTAATGGATAACACTTAAGATTCCGGTTCTTACAATAGGGGTTCGATTCCCTTCGAGGGGGCTAAGTTAGTGTTCAACGTTACTTCTTGCTACCACAAGCTTTAAGAAGTTTTATTAATCGTCGTTGGGCACTTTATATATTTATACATTTGAGATGCTATCAAAACATTTAATTTCTACCTATTTTTTAGGTAGTTTTTTTATTAATAACATTAACTTAAAAAGTAGTTTAATCCATTTTATTATTTATATAACACAACTACTATACCTTATAAAAGTGATTATAGCATGTAGCTTATAAGTTATATACCAAATTAACTTTCTTTTTACTTTTCAATACGGCATATAATATTTCACTAAAGATAAGCTACAGGTACTAAATTCATAGCTAGAAACCACTCTTCACTCATTCTGACAAATGCTGTAAGTGCGCTAAATAGACATATTTAAAAGTACCGATTGTACTGTTTTTTATAAATACAATATAACTGCGACATATAAATAAAAAACAAACACATAATTGATTACATGTTTGTTTCTGCTTTTTCGTTCTTATATTTTACTTAACCAAAAATGATTAATAAAAAGCCAACTGCAAATAATGCAGTCGAAGCCTTTCGCCCTCTATAAAACTCACTTAATAATATTGTTGCTAAACCTACGATGACAAGTTGTTGATTATAAGCAACAACTCCCATAAAATCACCTATCATCATGATGACGCCGCGTACAACCCAAAAAATGATGAGCACCATCGCGATAAGTCTTAAATAAGCTAAAATTTTCACTACGTTAACGCTCCTTATACAACTAATTCCTTTTATAATAACTTAATATCAATTCTAACATGTATACCTATAATTGATATATTTTATGTTTTACTATGACAATTAATTTTTATACTAAAGGAATAGATGTTTTTATTGCTTTGATTGTTTGTCTCATTGACTTGATGACAAACAATCATTGAATAAGTAATATTTTAGTATTATATTGGCTAACGATTTATGCCAACTCCTGCGGGAAGATCACTTGCCGAAGACTACAGGCTAAGGCAGTGCCCGCGGAAAGCGTGCACAAAAAAACTGCCCACAAAATCAGAAACTTTGTCGGTAGCCTCTTGTTTTATCGTCAGTAAACAGTCCTTAAATATTAGCCTTCCTAAGAGATTTTCTATAGATTGGCAGTGCTTTGGGCCGACTCCTGCGGGAAGATCACTTGCCGAAGACTACAGGCTAAGGCAGTGCCCGCGGAAAGCGTGCATAAAAAAAACTGCCAACAAAGTCAGAAATTTTGTCGACAGTCTGAAAGATATCTTCATTTTATGGAAGTATCTTTGTTTATATTTAAACTATTAAACTTTGTGATATTCTATTGGATCGATTTCATGTTTCCTCATATCTGAACCCTTTTGATAGGAAACGACTATGCCAATAATTAATACTATCATTAACATAGTTACGAAAATTTTCCCGGCGGGTGTCATGGTAAAAATCTCACTCAAAACAATAAGTATGATTAATACGAAAAATAACACGAAAGCTAGATACATTAGTAAATTAGCCATATTATTACTCTCTCTGTAGATTTCTCTATTGCACTATTATTTAATCAATCTGTTCGCCACTGCGTATTTTATCAGCCATTTCGTTTAATTTTCTTAAACGATGGTTAACTCCAGATTTTGAAATGGCACCAGTAGACATCATTTCACCTAATTCTTTTAACGACACATCTTGATGCTCAACACGTAATTTAGCTATTTCTCTTAGGCGATCAGGTAAATTATCTAAACCGACTTCCTTGTCTATCAATTGAATACTTTCAACTTGTTTCATTGCAGCACTTACGGTTTTATTTAAGTTCGCAGTTTCACAGTTCACAAGCCTATTTACTGAATTTCTCATATCACGCACAATTCTAACATCTTCAAACTTAAGTAGCGCTTGGTAACCACCAATTAAACTAAGAAAATCAGATATTTTTTCAGCTTCCTTCAGATAAACGATACTTCCTTTTTTACGTTCTAAATGTTTACCATTAAGGTCATATTCATTCATTAATTTCGTTAATCCTTCTGAATGGCTTTCATATAATGAAAATATTTCTAAATGATACGATGATGTTTCAGGATTATTTACCGAACCACCTGCTAAAAATGCTCCTCGCAAATAACTACGACGCATTTCATCATCTGCTATCATAGATTCATCTATTTCGTGGGTAAAGACACCATCTTTCAATATACCTAAGTCTGCCAATATTTTACGTGATTGCATTTTTATTCGACAAATATAAATATTATTTTTCTTTAATTTCATTTTCTTTCTTACAAGGATTTCAACCTCTACTTGGAATACTTTTTTTATTAATGAATATATACGTCTTGCAGTTGTAGCATTCTCAGTTTGCACATTTATTACAAACTGTTGATTTGCTAGACTCAACGCACCATTCATTCGGATCAAAGCACTGAGCTCTGCTTTTGCGTTGTCTATATCAACTTCAATTCTTGTTAATTCATTTTTCATGTCTGATGCAAAGCTCATAGCTATCCATTCCTTTTCTTATATTACATATTACAATTCATCGTCTTCTTTTTTGGGATTAAATTTAATCGTTCTTGTTGTATCTAAAGCAATTTCATAAATCATTTTCGACAATACTTTAGTATTATGCCTAACATAATACTCAGATGAAATTTGCACTAAGTCGGGATGTGTGTAGACTGCAATATTTTCATTCTCTAATACTTCATAATCACATATTACCGGCGTTGCATTCTCTTGGATATATCGTTTTAATACTTCTTTATTGTATGTTTGCGGTCCACAAATCGTACTATCAATAAATGCCTGTCCAACATGATCATGTATAGCTTTAATATGATCATACGCCGTGTAATCATTCGTTTCACCAGCTTGCGTCATCACATTAGTAACATAAAGTTTTGGCGCTTCGCTTTCCACCAATGTTTGCGCAATTCCCTCAACACACAAATTAGATATCACACTGGTGTAAAGTGAACCAGGTCCTAATACAATTAAATCAGCATCTTTTAATGCTTGAGTTGCTTCTGCCATAGGTTTTACATCTTGAGGTTCAAGAAAAACTTGTTTAATTTTCTTATTTTTCTTTGGTATATTAGACTCTCCATGGACAATTTCGCCATCTTCCATCACTGCATTTAAACGCACACTTTCGTTAGTTGATGGGATAACCTGACCTTTAATATTTAAAATTTTACTCAATTCTTTAACCGCATGACCAAAGTCATCCGTTATATTTGTCAAGGCAGCAATAAGTAAATTTCCTAGTGCGTGACCTTCTATTTGATTTTCTTGGAAACGGTATTTAAATAAAGCATCAATCATAGGTTCTGCTTCACTTAACGCTGAAATTACATTTCGGATGTCACCGGGTGCAGGAATATTCATTTCATTACGAATTTTACCAGTGCTTCCCCCATCATCTGCCACAGTTACAATAGTTGTGATATCTATATTGTAATCTCTAAGTCCACGTGCTAAGACAGAAAGTCCTGTACCGCCACCGATGAGTACGAGCTTAATTTTTTCCATTTTGTTCGCCACTTTCAATATGTGCATCTCTATGATGAACATAAACGTTATAGTCAAAACTTTCTCTTAGCGATTCTCCAATACGTTTCGCTAAAGCGACGGAGCGATGCTGTCCGCCTGTACAACCTAAAGCAATCACAAGCTGTGTCTTCCCTTCTTTTTTATATCCTGGAATCATAAATTTTAATAAGTCCATCAATTTCTCATAAAAAATAGTTGTTTCTTTCCATTTCATAACATATTTATAAACTGCCTCATCTTCACCTGTTAGTGGTCTTAAAGATTCTACATAGTACGGATTAGGTAAAAAGCGAACATCAAACACTAAATCAGCATCGATTTGCATACCGTGTTTAAAACCAAAACTCGTTACATTAATACTAAACGTTTCAAAATTATCATTATTAAAATAATCATTCACACGACTTTTAAGTTCTTTAGGTTTAATATTTGATGTATCAATAATGTAATTCGCTAAGCTGCGAATTTCAGTAAGCAGATAGCGTTCTTCCTCAATAGATTCCATAAGTGGGCGTTGACCGTTATCATTAAGTGGATGCGCTCTACGGGTTTCTTTATAACGAGATACTAACTTTTCCGTAGTAGCTTCTAAAAACATTAAATCAACAATAACGTCTCCACGACTTTTAATTTGGTCCATTTCCTGCACTAATGATTTGAACAGTTCTTTTCCTCTTAAATCAATGGCGATGGCAACCTTTTGTAGTGATGGATTACCTTGTTCCATTAATTCTACAAATTTAGGCAATAATATCGGCGGTAAATTATCGACACAAAAATAACCAATATCTTCTAAACTTTGAATTACTAAAGACTTTCCAGCTCCGGATAAGCCAGTAATCACTAATAATTCACTTTTTACGATTTCCTTTTCTTTATGTTGCATTTGTTATACACCATCCATTGTTTAATATGTTATTTGGACACAATCATGCTATCGTAATATATTTTACAACAAATTTCAATTGCACGATAGTAATTTTACTACATGATGGACAGCAAAACATAAAAAAGCTAGTGCAAGTTTACGTTACTTTAACTGTAAGTCCTCACACTAGCTATTTCTTAGTTGCTAATTACGCTTCAATTCGATCTTTTAATTCTTCAATATATGCTTGCGCATTTTGTGCAGCAATACTACCGTCACCAGTCGCAGTTACGATTTGACGTAAACCTTTTTCTCGTACATCGCCAGCCGCGTAAATACCTGGTATAGATGTTTGCATTTCTTCGTCTGTTAAGATATATCCTACATCATTGGTAATACCAAGATTTTGGAAAGGTGCAGTTAGTGGCTTCATGCCGATATAAACAAATACACCGTCAGCATCTAATGTTTGTTCAGTTCCATCTACAGTTGATGCTAACGTAACTGAACCTACTTTGCCATCTTTTTCATTAATTGTTTTTAGCGTATGACTCCAAATGAAATCAATTTTATCATTTTTGAATGCACGATCTTGCAATATTTTTTGTGCACGTAATTCATCTCTTCTGTGTACGATAGTAACACTATCAGCAAATTTAGTTAAGAATGTACCTTCTTCAACTGCTGAATCTCCGCCACCGATAACGAATAGTTTTTTACCTTTAAAGAATGCTCCGTCACATACTGCACAATAGCTGACACCACGACCTCCAAGCTCTTGTTCACCTGGTACTCCAATTTTTTTGTATTCGGCACCAGTAGTGATGATAACTACGTGTGCTGTAATTTGGCTATTGCCTAAATCTACAACTTTATAGTCACCTTTGTCTTCGACTGATTTAATATCACCATATTGGTATTTAGCACCAAACTTTTTCGCATGTTCAAACATTTTAGTAGATAAATCTGGTCCCGTAACCATTTCAAAACCTGGGAAATTTTCTACTTCTTCTGTATTTGCCATTTGACCGCCTGGCATACCTCTTTCTATCATTACTGTACTTAAATTCGCACGTGATGCATATACAGCTGCAGTCATACCAGCTGGTCCTGCACCAATTATAGCAACATCAAAGTCTACTTGTTCAGTCATTTCATTGCCTCCTATTTATATTCATTATGCGCATTATATATTATTTCTTGCATTTCTTAAACTTATATGCTCATGAGATATTGAATGGTTTGATCTAAGCGATAGCGTGTCACTTCGAACCAATCCATAACTTGTTGTTTCGTTAATTTTTTATTTTTATGTTGATAATGTATATATGCAAATGCTGCAAGATACCATTCAACATGTGTTAAATCTTTATTGTCTGCGATTATTGCTTCGGCTTGATCAATCCATACAATAAACAATTCTTCATCTTGTTTCAAGTGTTGTGTTTCATATAGTTTTAACAATCCACGGTGAATAAAATCTAATTTTGTTAATTTCAATCCTTGGATTAAATATGTGAGATACAATTTTTCATAATCATTCATTGTTTCTAAAATCGACCATATTTCTTCCGTGAGCAATACTTCTCTGCCCTTTAATTGATTTAGTAAAAATATGCCATATAATCGATGATGACTATCATCATTCAACAATAAAGGTAGAATTTGATTGTTAAAATAATCTTTACTTTCTTCAATTTTCCACGGGGCATAGCCCATGTCTACTTTTGATATTTCTTGAAGTTTTGACCAAAAGAATTTACTATCCTCTAACTGATCTAAATAATAATGATTAAAACTTAAAGCATTATACATTTGAATCGACAGAAACTTACCTTTTTTATAAAGAGGCAATAAGAGGTTTTGCGAAGCTTGATATTCTTTCAAATAACTTAAGACGATGCCTAATTTAAAAGCTTCATCTTCATTCATTGGCACTACTTTTCCTAGTAACTTTAAATATTGTTGATATTTTTCTTTTTCTTTAGTGTTGTATAGTAACAACGTGTAATGACACAACGCGTGCATATCTGTAGCATCTTCAGATAATAATTGTTCAAACATAGTCTTAGCTATATCATATTCGTTTAAATACAAATAACACATTGCTAATAAATTACGAATAATTTTATGTTGTTGAATCACTGCATTCTGACGTAGAATATATGCTTTCGCTTCTGGTAAACGTCCTTGTGAAAATAAATATTGAAAAATTAGTTGTATTGCAAAGAGTTGACTTTCTTGTTCAATATCGTGCTCTGAACTATACGACACTTCAAACATTTCATCTAGTTGCGTTTGGTATTCGTCATCATTTGAAACTAATACATAATTAATACCAAACAAGAAAGCCTTGTTTGGTTCATTTAACTCAATGTTTAACTGACTTAATTGATAGAAACTTTCGGCAACAAATTCATTTTGTGCAACACTTTCATAAAACAGTCTTTCAGCTCTTTGGCCTTGACCTAATTTCACTAAACACGTGGCATAACTGACTTTAACATCAAAATCTTGAGGTGACATTTCAAGCACTTTTCTAAAAAACGTTGCCGCTTTATTATAATCCTGTTGTTCAAATTTTGATTCGCCTCTGCGTTTATAAAAATCAGCGTCTAACTTCATTGATATAATTTTGTCGTTATGTGCCATCCATGCTCACCTCCTTTAGCAAGTTCTTTTTATTGTTTCACAATATGCAATGGATTTCCATAGGCAAATGCATTGTCAGGTATGTCTTTACTTACAACAGCTCCAGCACCCACCTTAACATTTGAACCTATGACCACACCAGGCAATATCGTACAATTCGCACCAATTAAAGTATCGTTCCCGATAATTACTTTACCTGTTCTAAACTCATCTACTAAAAATTCATGCGTTAAAATTGTAGTATTGTAACCGACAACACAATTTTTTCCAATTGTAATGTATTCTGGGTACAAAATATCCGGTATCACTTTATAAGCAAATGCAGTATTAGCACCTACTTTCATATGCAAGACATGTCGATAAAGAAAATGTTTCAAACGTACACTTGGTACAAAGCGACATAGTTCAATGACTATAGTTTGTTTAAAGATCTTAACTTTTTTAACATATCGATACATGTGCCATAGTGGATTTTTCCCTAATACAGCTATTTTTTTAACATTTCTCATGTTTTATCTCACTTCGCCTTTTTAGTTGGCCAACTTAGTGCTCCCGCTTCACGATAACGCGGTGAGTCGTATTTCACACGTCTGATAATCATGATTGCAATGCCAACAATAATTAATATAACAGACATCAATTGCGCTACACGTATACCTTCTGTCAACATCAGACTATCCGTTCTCATACCTTCTACAAAGAATCGTCCAATTGAATACCAGATAAGGTATAGACAGAATGTATCTCCAACTCTTAAATGTTTGCGTAATACAATTAATACTATGAAACCTAAAATATCCCATACAGATTCATATAAGAATGTAGGATGGTAATATTTACCATCAATATACATGTTGTTGATTATAAAATCCGGTATATGTAAATTTTCTAAAAATGTACGTGACACTGGACCACCGTGTGCTTCATGGTTTACAAAGTTTCCCCATCTACCTATACCTTGACCTAAAATCATACTTGGCGCTATAACATCACCAATTTGAAAAGGATTTAAATTTTTAATTTTACATAAAATAATACCGGTAACAAAACCACCTATTAATCCACCGTGTATTGCAATACCACCATGCCAAATCATCGGTATTTCTATAGGGTTTTGTATATAATACGGCCATTGGAATATAACAAAGTATAAACGTGCTACTATAAATCCAAAAATAGCACTCCAAAAGATTATATCTACAAGTGTATCTTTATCATGGCCAACACGTTGCACACTTGCCTGTGCAATAAAATAGCCTAGTAATATGCCTACAGCAATTATCACACCATACCATCGTACAGCTAATGGCCCTAGTTCAAATGCAATGGGATCTATATAGCTTAACATCATTCTTTTGAGTCCCTCTCATTCTGATTACCATTTCGTAAAATCTCTGCATTTAAACGGTCGTTAAATTCTTCAGCAGTATTAATCCCCATAATATTCAAACGATAGTTCATAGCTGCAACTTCTAAAATAACAGCGACATTTCGGCCCGGTCGAACTGGTATCGTCTTTTTAGTAATTTCGTTATCTAAAATTTGTAATTTTTCTTCATTCAAACCAACACGATCATACAATTTATCTTCATGCCAATTTTCCAAATGAATATTTAAACGAATACGTTTTTCCGTTAAAATGGCACCTGCACCAAACAATGTCATAACATTAATAATACCTAAACCTCGGATTTCTAATAAATGTTCGATTAATTTCGGTGGCTTTCCTATTAATTCATCTTTACTAATTTCTCTAATTTCAACATTATCGTCTGCTACTAAACGGTGACCGCGCTTCACAAGCTCTAATGCAGTTTCACTTTTCCCAATACCAGAATCACCTGTAATTAAAACTCCTACACCATAAACATCAACAAGCACGCCATGTAGTGATGTTGTACGTGCTAATTCATGCTCCAAATAAGTCGTTAGACGGCTCATCAATTGTGTTGTCGCATCTTTTGATGTAATTAACGGCGTATCTAATTCTTTCGCTGCTTCTACTAATTCCCCTGGTGGTTCTAAGTCACGTGTTATAATAATTGCTGGTGTTTCTGGACGGCACAATTTGCGCATTCTGCCTTTACGTTCCTCATCGGGCAATAGATTATAAAATGACAATTCAGTTGTTCCTAATAATTGAATACGATCTGATGCATAGTGAGAGAAATAACCTGCCATTTCTAATCCTGGTCTGGAAATATCAGTGTTTTTAATCTGATTTTCTAAACCCGCTTCCCCTGCAATTAATTCCAAATCAAACCGTTCCACTAAATTTTTAGTCGTTAACATAGGTTCACCTCAATAATGTTTTTCCTATTCTTATCATGTTAATATCATATCAAAAAGATGCGATTATCCATATAAAAAACTATCTTTAAAATTTTCTATTTATTATAAATCAATGTGCATCGTAAATGGTAACGTTATTAGACACTTCATTATACATAAAAAAATATGCTTTATACAAACTAACTTCTAAATTATAAAATTTTTTAAGATTTAGCAATCATCCTCTTTATAACAATAAAAAACAGCGCCACATTTTATAATGATAAAATATAGCACTGGTTTTTTGTTAGTTATGGAATAAACATAATTTTATTGTACTTTTCTTTATGATTTACGAGTTTATCAAATATTTCTGGTCCTTCATCTAAAGCCACTCTTGTGGTAATCATTGGTTTTACATTTAAGTCACCTGTAGCCATATAATGTAATGTGGCTTTCCATTCTTTACCTGGAAACGGACTAGATATACCATTCCAAGAACCTATAACATTTAATTCATTGCGTAATATTTTTTCAAAGTATTGACGTTCAATAACCATATCAGCATAAGGAATACCTATTAAGATTACTTCGCCACCTTTTTGGGGCAACATCAAGGCATCGTTTATCGTTTGTGGCGCCCCCGCAGATTCAACAGCTAAATCAACACCAGAGGGAAACAATTGCTCTTTTTGTTGTGCCAATGATTGTGTGTGTGAATTAATTAAAATATCGGCACCGAATTGTTGTGCAAGCGTCAATTTATTATCATCAATATCTATGGCAATGATTTGTGCTGCACCAAATATTTTTGCCCATTGTACTGCAAGTAAGCCAATGCTACCACAACCTATTATCGCAACTGTATCTCCAGGTTTAATTTGTGACTGATAAAAACCATGTGCCACCACTGCGGACGGCTCTATCATAGCACCTTGCTCAAATCCAATAGCTTCATCCATAGGTAAGACATTACTTTCTGGCAAGCAAATATATTGAGCAAATGATCCTGGTCGATATGAGCCTGTCACAAATAAATTGTTACAGCGTGCATACTCACCTCTTTCACAGTATTCACACTCATAACAAACGATGGCAGGACAACCAACGACTGCATCACCTTTATTCACCGTTGACACATCTGCCCCTACAGCAGCGACAACCCCTGAAAATTCATGACCAAACGTCATACCTTTAATATAAGGTCCTAATTTTTTATATCTTGAACTATCAGAACCGCAAATACCCGTTGCTTTAACCTCTATCAGTATATCATCTGGATTAACAATCGTTGGCATTACTGTCTCTTCGCATCTGATATCCTCAACACCATATAAATTCAAAGCCTTCATATCATCCCTCTTTTCCTAAAAGGTAGCTTAAAACACACCGGTGCTATCTTATTTTAACTATTATCTTGCTTTACCCTTTGTTTTTTCACAAATATAGCTGCAAAATAACTCGCAATCACAGCAGTATTACATATCAATTGATGTTCCATATAGACGTCTGTAAGCTGTCTCATCGGTCCAATCATAAAATCTAACATAGCTTCGACCATAGTATCGTCTCCCTCTTAACGTATTATTCCACTGGTTTGAGTAAAACTTTAATTCCTTCTCCACTTTTTATATGTTGGTATGCGGTATCCCATTCACTAATGTTCAAAATTTTAGTAACTAAAGTCTCAGCGTTGACCGAACCATCGCTAAGTAATTGTAATGATGGCTCCCAATCCGCTGGCTTTTGACTTCGACTACCTACCACCGTAATCTCTTTTTGAATTACTTTATCCATATCAAATTCAATTTTATCGTCTTTAAATATACCTAATTGTACAAAACTACCTTTTTTTCTTAATAAGGATAATCCTTGGTTAGCTGCTGGAACCGCACCTGAACATTCAATAACTATGTCAACACCATAACCTGAAGTTAGATCGTCAGTGTATTGTTGCAAATTGGTATGTTGCAAATTTACAACATGGTCTAGTTGTAACGCAGCTGCTTTATCTAATCGCGCTTGATCATTGTCTAAGCCAGTAATAATAATCTCTGCACCTTTGCTTTTCACAACTTGAGCAACTAATAATCCAATCGGTCCGGGCCCCATAATTACCGCTTTATCACCTTTTTTAACATCAATTTTAGCAACGGCATGATGTGCACAAGCTAGTGGTTCAGTCATTGCAGCAGCTTGATAAGTGACGTTGTCTGGTAATCGATGTACACTTGCCGCTCGTGCAATAACAAACGGAGCAAATGCACCGTCTTGTTGCGTTCCTAGTCCCCTTCTTTTACTGCATAAATTATAGTCACCTGTAGCACAATATTGGCATTGTCCACAAATATAATACGTTGTCTCTGATGTCACACGGTCACCAATGTTAAAGCCTTCTACATTGTTGCCTAATTCCACAATTTCACCAGCAAATTCATGACCTAATGTCACTGGATAATTTACGTTGTAGTGTCCCTCATACGTATGAATATCTGTACCACATACACCCGCATAATGTACTTTTATTTTAATCTCGTCGTCACCTAGAGCAGCAATTGTTTGCTCTTGTAATGCTAAATGTCCAAACCCAGCTTGCGTTTTTACTAAACCTTTCATTATGTCTCACTCCTCCACTAGTTAAATAAATTGAAGAATTTATAAATAATCCAATTTAGTATGTTACCGCCTTGGTCAATACTTGAAATTTGCGAACTACCCTTAGGCATTTCAACATTTGTGCCACTTGCCATTTCTGTAAATATCGGAGCAACATCTGTAGCAATATATAAAGAGATTGCAATCATAATTGCACCTACAATAACTGAATGTATAATATTTCCACGTGCAGCTCCTACGATAAACGCTACAACAAAAGGTATCGTTGCTAAGTCACCAAAAGGTAATACTTGGTTACCAGGTAATATAACTGCTAGTAATACTGTAACTGGCACTAAAATTAATGCTGTAGAAATGACTGCTGGATGACCGAGTGCTACTGCCGCATCTAGTCCGATATAGATTTCACGTTCTCCAAATCGCTTATTCAACCAAGTACGTGCAGATTCCGAGACAGGCATTAAACCTTCCATTAAAATTTTTACCATACGTGGCATTAATACCATTACTGCTGCCATTGACATCCCTAAATTAATAACTTTACCTGGATCATAACCGGCCAAAATACCAATAGCTAGACCTAATACCAGTCCAACAAAAATAGATTCACCAAAAGCACCAAAACGTTTTTGAATTGTATCCGGGTCTGCTTCTAATTTTTTTAAGCCAGGTATTTTTTGAAGCCCTTTAACTAAGAAGATTCCTGGAGCGTATGAAATTGTACTACCAGTAGCTAATGACACTCCCGGTAAATCAAAGAATTCACTCATCATTGGCGCTGTCCAATCTGCTACTTTTAAGCAGACAATTTGGAAAATTACAGCTGCCACTAAGGCTTGCCAAATACTACCCGACACTGCATACACCATGGCACCACAAAATGTATAATGCCAAAAGTTCCAAATATCAACGTTCATTGTTTTAGTTGTTTTCGTAAGTAACATAGCCACATTGATTAAAATACCTAAAGGTATAATAAAAGCTGCAATACTAGATGCCCATGCTATAGATGAAGTGGCAGGCCAACCTACATCAATTACATTTAAGCTAACACCTAAATTCTTAACCATCGCTTGTGCTGCAGGACCTAAATTTTTCACAAGTAAATCAATTACTAAAAAGATACCGACAAATGCTACACCAATCGTCAAACCTGAACGAAATGCTGCGCCAACCTTTTGTCTAAAGAAGAGCCCCAATAAAAATATAACGATAGGCAAAATTACTGTTGCTCCTAAATCTAAAAACCCTTTAATAAAATCTACAAAAGTATCCATATAATCGCTCCATCCCTTTATAAAAAAGGATCATTTTTACTAGGTTGTATCACAATATAATGCGTTATGTTTATCTAGTATGATTTTTGAATGATCCTTTTTACTAATTTATTGAGTTGTTATTGTTTTAACACTTCTAAAATTTCTTTTTTAGTATCTTCAACACCAATACCTGTTAAGAAATTACGTGCATTAATTACTGGGAAATGATATTCTTTTTTCGTCATTGCAGTAGTAACTAATAAATCTGCTGTATCTTC
This sequence comes from Staphylococcus sp. GDX8P114P-2, assembly GCF_017892945.1. Taxonomy (NCBI): domain Bacteria; kingdom Bacillati; phylum Bacillota; class Bacilli; order Caryophanales; family Staphylococcaceae; genus Staphylococcus; species Staphylococcus sp. GDX8P114P-2. Next base: position 189,351 of record NZ_JAESMB010000008.1, read on the forward strand.
ATAAGGTCCAACTTCGGTAATTTTAATTTGCTTCAAATCCACCTTGATATTGTGTTCTTTTGCCATTTCCTCAATTGCATTATTTACCACCGTTGAAGTTGCAATACCTGCACCACATGCTACTAATACTTGTTTCATAAATAACTCCTCCTAATATTAACTATTTATTGATAATTTAATTTCAGAATATTCGAATATTTTTTCTGGTGTTGTATCACCAGAACATAATAAATTATTCTGCTAATTGTTGTTCTATCACTCTGACAATCGTTTCCTTATTTGTTGCTTCGGCTAACGTTGCTAATGTTTCATCATTTTGCAAAAGAGACATGAGTTTTTGTAATAATGTTAGTTGTGCATCACCTTTGTCCATAGCTAACATAAAAATTATTTTTACTGGTGTTGTTGCTTCAGTTTCCCCCATCATTACGAAAGGAACTGCTTCTGCCAATACAGCAATACCGATTGCTTTATCATTTACATGTTGTGGGTCTGTATGTGGAATAGCAACACCACAATAATTCGTTGGCAAACCTGTCGGAAATTCTTGTTCTCGTGCTATTACGGCTGACTCATAACTTGCTTTGACATAACCATTTTGAAAAAGCGTTTGCGATAATTGCTGCAAAGCTTCAGACGCTGATTCTACTTGTACATCTAATAAAACATTAGATGATTCAATACTTATTTTTGTCATCTAAGCGCACCTCATTTTTATTCAATTTTGGAATACTGTTCAATAATTTGAACGATTTCTTGTATTGTTTGTGCTTCTTGAATACAGTTGATATCTTGGTTGCTTTGTGCCAAATCTCTTAGCTGTAACAAAGGTCTCAAGTGTTTTACCTTATCCGTTGCAGCAATCACAACAATAATATGAATTGGATGTTGCTTATTAATAATGAGTGGCTCTTGTAATACGAGCATACTCATAGCTGTACGTTTTACACCACCGTCACTCATGGCATGTGGAATAGCGATGTTATTTTGAATTACCATATAAGTATCATCAAAATGTTGTTGCATTGCTTCTACATATTGAGGTTCTATATATTGTGCGCTTAATAATGGCTCACTTGCTAATGCAATCGCTTCGTCCATCGTTTTAACTTCATTACATTGCTTTATATGTGTTGTAGGTAATAAATCTTTTAAATTCAATTCATTATTTAAAGATAATGTTGCTGAATTAATCGTACTTATTGGTTGGAGATAAGCTAAATGATCTTTAATACGTTCGTATAATCCTTCCTCATCAAACACATTGGCATGTGCTTTAATCGTTTCCATAAAGGCTTCAACATTCATTGTATTTTCCGTAGAATCTCCAAACGTTTTCAACACTTCTTGTCGCAATAATTTTTTCTCCTGCGCATTTAAAAACGATTTTGTAATAAATAATGTTTTTGTAGTCATCACATGCATGGGCGCAAAGACGATATCATAATCTAAAGAATAATTATTAAATGTTGATAATGACAAAGCATCTAAAAAGATAATTTCTGGAAATAGGCCTCTAAGTTCTTGCAACATCATCTGTGATACAGAATGCCCTTGCGTGCACACTACAACTGCTTTTAAGCTTTGTTCAATATCAATATCTTGTCGTCTCAGACTGCCACCGATAAGCATTGTTAAATATGCAATTTCATTATCAGGCAATGTTTGACCTAAATAATGTTCAAGCGGTTGGATCGATTGCTTTACTAAATGAAACAGCTCTCGATATTCTCCATGTAATGGATTTTCTAACTCTTGGATATCAGATAATTGATATTTAATACGATAAAATGCGGGTTTCATATGCCATAGTAATTGTTTCAAAAGTTGATCTTTATTCTCAAATTGAATACAGGTTATTTGTTCAAATCGTTGTAGTGTAGTAATAAGCACTGACTTCAATTGTGGAAAAGCAGTAGTTTCTGGCTGTTCTGACCATTGCATGCTCGTTGATAGTAAGTGCAAAGTAACATATAACCTTTCTTCCATAGGTACATCAGAAAATGGCTCCAATAAAATTTCTGTAGCTTTGTATTCTTGTGTATCTGACAAAGCACTATAATCTATTTTAAAATGGTTAATGATGTAACCTTGTTCAATACGATTAAAAAATATATTCAGTAAATATGGGAACAGATTTAAACTATGATCTACATACTTTTTCCGTAAAAAACTTTCAATCTTGGTCATTTGCTTATTAATTATCGTCATATCATCTTCAGTTACACCTAGAAAATGTCTCATCTCGTGACTAGACAATTGTGTATGTGTACTGTTAATAATAAGTTTGATCGCCAATTTACGTGTTTGTAATTCATCACCCATTAAGGCATATCCTTGTTTTCGAGAATAACGTAACGTTAAATTGTATTGAGCTAACTGTGTTTTCACTTTTTTTATATCATTAAGCACAGTATTTTTACTTACTTTAAGATCTAACGCAAAATGATCTAATGATAAATAAGGTGTAGAGTTAAATAACATTAATAAAATAATGTACTGACGTTGCTCTACATTGTAAAATTCTTTGTCATTTACAGATATATCGACATCATCAATGTTGAGCGCTTCCTTAACAGTAGGATCAACGATAAAATGACCTTGCTTCGTCCGTGTTATTTGTTCATATGAAGCTTTACTAAGCCATTGATTAATTTTGTCAATTCTGTAACTTAATTGCCGACGTGACAAATTAAATTGCGTTTCTAAGGTTTTACTTTTAATTGCGGGGTTCTTGACAATTTGAAGAATAATTTTATAATTTTCTGTTTCTATAATTTTTATCCCCCCTTTATTGGTTAAATTCAACTTACCATAATTCAACCAACGGTGGTACATGGATTAGTCACAAAAAGGCGCTTTCGCGTTGTACATCGTTGTGACCTTGTCTCATAAACCTTGTCCTGACACATAAAAAGAGCAAAGTAGCCATTTGCTATATCAAATGACTACTTTGCTCTAAATTAAAATTCTTATGATTTTTGGTTAGCTTTATCACGTGCTAATACTGTTTTTAAATAATGTCCAGTGTAACTTTCTGATACTTCCGCTATATCTTCAGGTGTACCAGTAGCAATAATTGTACCACCGCCATCGCCACCTTCAGGTCCTAAATCAATCAGGTGATCAGCAGTTTTAATGACATCTAAATTATGTTCAATAATGACAACTGTATCGCCATTTTCAACTAACGTATTAAGTACAGATAAAAGTCGACTAATATCATCTACATGTAATCCAGTCGTAGGTTCATCTAATATATAAATCGAACGACCAGTAGAACGTTTATGCAACTCTGAAGCTAATTTCACACGTTGGGCTTCACCACCAGATAACGTCGTAGCTGGTTGACCCAGAGTCACATACCCTAAACCAACATCTACAAGTGTCTTTAATTTGCGATGAATTTTAGGTACATTTTCAAAGAAATAAGTCGCTTCTTCCGCGGTCATGTTCAATACATCTGCGATATTTTTCCCTTTATATGTTACTTCTAATGTTTCACGATTATATCGTGATCCATCACATACTTCGCACGGAACATATACATCCGGTAAAAAGTGCATCTCAATCTTGATAATACCATCACCTTTACATGCTTCGCAACGTCCACCTTTGACATTAAAACTGAAGCGTCCTTTATTATAACCTCGTATTTTGGCTTCATTAGTTTGTGCAAAAATATCACGGATATTATCAAAAACCCCTGTATAAGTAGCAGGGTTTGAACGTGGTGTACGCCCAATAGGTGATTGGTCAATATCTATAATACGATCTAATTCTTCAATACCAGTCACTGCGTCACAATCACCCGGTTTAACTTTTGACTTATTAATTTCTTTAGCTAAAGATTTATATAAAACTTCATTAACTAATGAACTCTTACCAGAACCAGATACACCTGTAACTACAGTCATTGTTGATAATGGGAATGATACATCTACATTTTTTAAGTTATTACTACGTGCACCAGTAACGTGAATTTGTCGTTGCGTAATTTCTCGACGATGTTCAGGTACATCGATTTGTTTTTTACCACTTAAATATTGACCAGTTAAAGATTGCGCTTCTTGCATAACTTGTTGCGGTGTACCGCTCGCAACAATCTCACCACCATGATTACCAGCACCCGGACCAACATCTACTAAATAATCTGCTGCGCGCATAGTATCATCATCATGTTCAACCACGATTAAAGTATTACCTAAATCACGCATTTCTTTCAATGTCTCAATTAATCGATCATTGTCTCGTTGATGCAAACCGATGGATGGTTCGTCTAATACATACAAGACACCTGATAGTCGTGAACCGATTTGAGTCGCTAATCTAATACGTTGCGCCTCACCACCAGACAAAGTGCCTGAAGAACGATTTAACGTCAAATATTCTAAGCCAACATTAAATAAAAACTTCAATCTTGAAATGATTTCTTTTAATATTTGGTCAGCAATTGTACGATCTTGTGCTGACAATTCAATCGTTTCATAAAAGTGCAATGCATCTTTAATTGATTTATTTATAACTTCACCGATATTTAAATCAGCTACATAGACTGCTAATGCTTCTTTACTTAGACGTTGACCATGACAAGTTTCACATGGTAACTCAGTCATGTATTTACTCATCATTTCTCTCACATATTCTGAAGGTGATTCGTGATAACGACGATTGATGTTGTTAACTACCCCTTCAAACTCCATCGTACGTGTACGCTTCTGACCGTTACGTTGTTCAAAAGTAAATTCAATTTCCTTACCTTTCGAACCATACATTATAATATCTTTTTGTCTATCAGTTAATTTTTTATATGGTTTATCCATATTTATTTTATAAACTTTGCATACACGTTTTAACAATGTTGGGTAATAATCAGAGCTAGTAGACTCCCACGGTAAAATTGCGCCATCATTTAATGTAGCGTTTTTATCTGGCACTACTAAATCTAAATCCACCATTAATTTTTGACCTAAACCATCACAGGTAGGACAAGCACCGAAAGGACTATTAAAACTAAACATACGTGGTTCTAATTCACCGATAGAGAATCCACAAATCGGACAAGCATGGTTTTCAGAAAACTTCAGTTCATCACCATCAATAATATCTACAACTAAATTACCTTCTGCTAAATTTAATGCTGTCTCAATTGAATCGGCAAGACGTGTTTCTATACCAGATTTGACTACTAATCTGTCAATGACCACTTCTATTGTGTGATTTTTATTTTTATCTAATTGAGGAACATCATTTACATCTATAATGTCCCCATCAACACGCACACGTACATAACCTTTTTTACTTATATCTTCAATTAATTTTTCATGTGATCCTTTGCGATGATTGACAATTGGTGCTAATAGTTGAATTTTTGTACGTTCTTCTAATTCTAAAATACGATCCACCATTTGTTGTACGGTTTGCGATTCAATTTCGATATGATGATTTGGACAGTATGCCTTGCCTACACGTGCATAAAGTAAACGAATATAATCATAAATTTCAGTAACAGTTGCAACGATAGATCTAGGATTTTTACTTGTTGTTTTTTGATCGATTGAAATTGCTGGTGACAAACCTTCAATCGTATCTACATCTGGTTTATCCATCTGTCCTAAAAATTGACGTGCATAAGCACTTAATGATTCTACGTAACGTCTTTGTCCCTCTGCATAAATCGTATCAAATGCTAATGATGATTTACCTGAACCTGAAAGGCCTGTCATCACTATTAATTTATTTTTCGGTATCTCGATATCAACATCTTTCAAATTATGGGCTCTCGCCCCTCTTACTACAATTGATGGCTCTTTCATACTTTATGTCACCCTTCTGCTTTTAATTCGAATAACATGTCACGTAATTCTGTTGCTCTTTCAAAGTCTAAGTCTTTAGCTGCTTGCTTCATTTCTTTTTCGATATTTTGAATCGTTTTTTCGCGTTCTTTTTTCGTAAGTTTTTTCGGTACTTCTGTTTGTTGTTGTTCATTTGTTTCATCTGAATCTACCGTAGCACTAATAACATCATGAATTTTCTTATTGATTGTCGTCGGTGTAATATTATGTTTTTCATTGTAAGCCATTTGTATTTGACGTCTACGTTCTGTTTCATCTAAAGCATATTGCATAGAATCCGTTATCTTATCACCGTACATAATAACTTCACCTTTACTGTTACGTGCTGCACGACCTATCGTTTGTACAAGGGAACGTTCAGAACGCAAGAACCCTTCTTTATCAGCATCTAATATAACAACTAAGGATACTTCTGGTATATCTATACCTTCACGTAATAAGTTAATACCTACAACGACATCATACGTACCCATACGTAAATCTCGTATTATTTCAATACGTTCTAATGTTTTAATTTCTGAATGAAGATAGTTTACTTTAATACCCGCTTCTTTCAGATAGGTCGTTAAATCTTCACTCATTTTTTTAGTCAATGTCGTAATAAGTACACGTTCATCATTTTCAATACGTCCTTGGATTTCACCTAATAAATCATCAATTTGATTTTCTGTAGGGCGTACATCAATTTTTGGATCTAATAGACCAGTTGGCCTAATAATTTGTTCGACCATTTCATCGGTATGTTCTAATTCATATGGCCCTGGCGTAGCAGAAACATAAACGAGTTGACGTGTTTTAGACTCAAATTCTTCAAATTGGAGCGGTCTATTATCAAGTGCACTAGGTAGTCTAAATCCATGATCCACCAATACTTGCTTACGTGCACGGTCACCATTATACATACCTCTTATTTGAGGCAAAGTAACATGAGACTCATCAATCATAACTAACCAGTCGTCTCCAAAATAATCTAATAATGTGTATGGTGTGGAGCCTAACGGTCTCAATGTTAAGTGCACCGAATAGTTTTCAATACCAGAACAAAAGCCCATTTCTCGCATCATTTCTAAATCATAATTGGTACGTTGTTCTAAACGCTGTGCTTCTAATAATTTATTTTCACTGCGTAATTTTTCTAATTGTTCAGCTAATTCATTTTCGATACGTTGTATTGCTGATTTCATTTTTTCTTCACGTGTAACGAAGTGAGAAGCTGGGAAAATCGCAAAATGATCTCGTTCTCTCAATACTTCACCTGTTAAATAATTCACTTCACGAATGCGATCTATTTCATCTCCAAAAAACTCAACGCGGATACACATTTCTTCACGTGAGGCTGGGAAAATTTCTACAACATCGCCTCTCACTCTAAATGTTCCACGTCTAAAATCAATATCATTTCTCGTATATTGTACATCTACTAATTTGCGCAATAGTTCACTACGATCCATTTCCATACCAACACGTACACTCACAACTAAATCACGATATTCATCTGGATTACCTAAACCATAAATACAACTAACACTGGCAATAATTATAACGTCATCACGTTCAAATAAGGCACTTGTTGCAGAATGTCGCAATTGGTCTATTTCATCATTGATTGAAGCATCTTTTTCAATAAATGTATCGGTAGAAGGTACATATGCTTCTGGTTGATAATAATCGTAATAACTTACAAAATACTCTACTCTATTTTCTGGAAAAAATTCTTTAAATTCACTGTATAATTGTCCTGCTAAGGTTTTATTATGGGCAATAATCAAGGTCGGTTTGCCCACTTCCTTAATTACATTACTCATCGTAAATGTTTTTCCTGTACCTGTAGCACCTAGTAAGGTTTGATGTCGTTCTCCTGCATTCACACCATTGACAATTTTTCGAATTGCTTCCGGTTGGTCACCTTCTGGTTCAAAGTCGGAAACTAATTTGAATGGATAATGTTCCATAGTGACACATTCCTCCTATATATTACGTTTAACGTTAGTTAATTCATTGCTCATACTGTAGATTATTAATTATATCAATTGTTTAAAATCTATTTCACTTGCATACTATTTTAACAGATTCTGTTCGAAATATACAAACATTTGTTCGTTTAAAATGATTACTCTCACTCACACATAGAAAAAAACAAACATAGTTCACACTATGTTTGTTTTTTCATGTTTGTTATTGAGTTATATAAGTATACTTATTAAACAGCATTTATTGCAATCGAACTGTTTATACATTGTATATACCCGTTAATCTTCATCTTCTTTTTTATGCAATTGTAATTGGTCAATAATCACGTACCCTGCAAGTATGGATACTACATCAATAAAGATAATCCACTCATTATGAAAAAAACCTTTTTGAATCGATGCACCGATTAAGACGAGTACTAAAATTGTACCAACCCATTTACTTCTAGTCACCACACTAAATAAAATGACAAGTATACACGGGAAGAATGATGCGAGTATATACCAAATCATATATGTCACTCATTTCTTTTATTTAAAATTGCCATTGTTGTTTCACGCAATTCAGATTTTGGAATAAATTTCTCAGTTAACATTTCAGGAATTACGTTGTCTATGAAATCTTGTACCGAACTTAAATGGTCAAATTGCATAATTGTTTCTAAAGACATTTCATAAATTTCAAAGAAGAGCTGTTCCGGGTTACGTTTTTGAATTTCTCCGAAAGTTTCATATAATAAGTCAATTTTATCAGCAACTGATAATATTTGTCCTTCTAATGAATCATCCTTACCTTCCTGTAATCGTTCTCGATAAACATCTTGATAAGGTGTAGGTATTTCTTCACTAATAAAAGTATCTACCATTTCTTCTTCAACTTGAGAAAACAATTTTTTCAATTCGCCACTAGCGTATTTCACCGGAGTTTTAATATCTCCTGTGAAAATTTCAGCAAAGTCATGGTTTAATGCTTTTTCATATAAGCTTTTCCAATCCACTTCGTTGCCGTTATACTCTTCCACAGTTGCTAAATATTGCGCGATTTTTGTAACTTTAAATGAATGCGCAGCTACATTATGCTCAAAATATTTAAATTTTCCTGGTAGTCTGATTAACTTTTCCAAATCGGATAAGCGTTTAAAATATTGATGTACACCCATGACATACGCCTCCTTGTTTAAACAATGATTATACTTGCTTTTATTATAACAAACAAGAAAATCAATTTTCATACCAACTTAATTATTAAAGTTACTTAAATTATGCCTTCTATTCATTGATATTTCAAAAATTTAAAAGTGGAAAAGTCATAGCAAGCAATATATTGCTTGCTTAATTATTAAATCCATCATCACGTATGTCATCGCAAAGTATTGCACTTACATAGTCGTTTATCGCTATAAGGTAAATTGTTAATCCTATATTTCAAAGTCTACTGTTGGAACTATTAATGTATTACTCTTCAGCTTGATCCATTTGACTTCTTAGGTATGCTTCGATAAATGGCCCTATGTCACCATCCATCACAGCATCTACTTTACCTGTTTCTTTATTTGTACGATGGTCTTTAACCATAGAATATGGATGGAAAACATAAGAACGAATTTGACTGCCCCAGCCTATTTCTTTTTGTTCTCCTCGAATTGCTGCCATTTCTTGCTCTTGTTCTTCTAATTTAAGTTGATATAATTTAGATTTTAACATCTTCATAGCAGCTTCACGGTTTTTAATTTGTGAACGTTCATTTTGGTTATTTACTACTATACCTGTAGGGTGATGAGTAATACGTATCGCTGATTCAGTTTTGTTAATGTGCTGACCACCAGCTCCTGATGCACGGAACGTATCTACGGTAATATCATCTGGATTAATATCAATTTCAATTTCTGTATTATTAAATTCTGGAATTACATCACACGATGCAAATGACGTATGACGTCTACCTGAAGAATCAAACGGTGATATACGAACGAGTCGGTGAACGCCTTTTTCTGCTTTCAAATAGCCGTAAGCATTATGACCTTTAACGACTATTGTTACACTTTTCACGCCCGCTTCATCACCGGGTAAATAATCGGCAGTTTCAACTTTAAAGCCTTTTTGTTCACAATAACGTTGGTACATTCTTAATAGCATACTCGTCCAATCTTGTGATTCAGTACCACCAGCACCTGGATGTAATTCTAAGATTGCATTATTTGCGTCATAAGGTCCATCTAATAATAATTGTAATTCAAATTGATCTAAATCACCTTTAAATGCTTGAACTTGCGTTACTAGGTCTGCTTGCATATCTTCATCTTGTTCTTCTGCAAGTAATTCGCGTGTAGCATCCATATCCTCTAGCTGTGATTCTAACTTTCTAAATTCGGTTACTACAGATTTTAGAGCATTATTTTTATCAATGACGCTCTGCGCCGTATTTTGGTCATCCCAAAAGTTAGGGTCAGTCATCATTTCTTCATATTCTTGAATATTTGTCTCTTTTTCTTCTAAGTCAAAGAGACCCCCTAAGTTGTTCTAACTTGTCAGCATTGTGCTCTATATTACGTTTTATTTCTGATAATTCCATAGTCATCGCTCCTAAATAACGTTTTATTAATATTTTAACATAAATTGTCACTTCTAATTATAGTCTACATTGTGTAAGTTTATTCTCCTAGTCCCTCAGTCAATAAATTATTACTGTAATTAGCATTGATGATGCCTCTAACGTTGCTTGTGCATGACACTCTGTGTCATCAATTTCTTGTTTAGTGATAACTTTCAACGATACAAAAGAACCTAGAACAATAATATGCTCCAGGCTCTACACGACAGCATTAAGCACCGTGACAATTTTTATATTTTTTACCACTACCACATGGACAAGGGTCATTACGACCAATATGTTCATCTTTCACAAATGGTTGTGCCTTAGCTTTTTCTTTACCATCTTCTGCTGAAACATGCTCAGCTTTACCGAAGTCTGTTGTTTTATCTCTTTCAATATCATCTTCAACCGATACTACAGATTTCAAGATGTATTTACTCACATCTTCTTCAATATTTTCCATCATGCTATCAAACAATTGATGACCTTCGTTTTGATAGTCACGTAATGGGTTTTGTTGACCATAGGAACGTAAGTGAATACCTTGTCTTAATTGATCCATAGTATCTATATGATCAGTCCAGTGCGTATCAATTGAACGTAATAAAATCATACGTTCAAACTCAGGGAATTGATCGCCAATCTCTGTTTTTTGTTCTACCAATGCAGCTTCAACTTTTTGCCAAACAAGATTATAAATATCTTCACTGTCTTTTCCTTTAACATCAGATACTTTAAGTTCACCTTCATTAAGGAACACATCATCAATGTAGTTGATAAAAGGTTCATAATCTGGTTCTTCCTCATCATCATTAATATAATATGTCACGCTACGTTGTAATGTTGATTGCAACATGGCATTGACTAATTCTGAACTATTCTCGTTATCAATGATATTATTACGTTCGCCATAAATAATTTCACGTTGTTTACGTAGTACATCATCATATTCAAGAATACGTTTACGAGTATCAAAGTTATTACCTTCTACTCGTTTTTGTGCAGATTCTACAGCACGTGATACCATTTTGGATTCAATAGGAGTAGAGTCATCCATACCTAAGCGATTCATCATTTTTTGCAATCTTTCTGAACCGAAGCGGACCATCAATTCATCTTGTAGCGATAAATAAAATCGACTATCACCTTTGTCACCTTGACGACCAGAACGACCACGTAATTGATCATCAATACGACGTGATTCATGTCGTTCCGTACCAATGACTGCTAAACCACCTAATTCTTCTACGCCATCACCAAGCTTGATATCTGTACCACGTCCAGCCATATTTGTCGCAATAGTAATTGCACCTTTTTGACCAGCACCTGCAACTATATCGGCTTCGCGTTCATGGTTTTTGGCGTTTAACACATCATGACGAATACCATGTTTTTTTAGTAAGTTAGAAATATATTCACTTGTTTCAACTGCAACTGTACCTAGCAATACAGGTTGTCCTTGTTTATGTTTGTCAATGACATCATCTACAACTGCATCAAACTTACCTTTTTGACTAATGTAAATTAAGTCAGGTTTATCGACACGTTGTACAGGTTTATTCGTTGGAATTTGTGTCACTGTCATATTGTAAATGTTACGAAATTCTTCTTCTTCCGTTTTAGCTGTTCCGGTCATACCAGCTAATTTATTATACATACGGAAGTAGTTTTGGAAAGTAATTGACGCCATAGTTTTAGATTCATTTTGAATTTTAACGCCTTCTTTAGCTTCAATCGCTTGATGTAAGCCTTCAGAGAATCTACGTCCAGGCATCGTACGACCAGTAAATTGGTCGACAATTAATACTTCTCCATTATTGACCATATAATCAACATCGCGTTGAAGTGTCACGTGTGCACGTAAAGCAGTATTAATGTGACTAATAATATCAACATTCTTAACGTCATAAAGGTTATCGATTTTAAACATACGTTCTGCTTTATCAATACCTTGTTCTGTTAATTGCACTGCTTTAGTTTTTTCATCATAATTAAAGTCATCTTCACTTTTTAACATCTTCGCAAAGACGTTTGTTTGTGTATATAATGACGTTGATTTTTCAGCTTCTCCTGAAATAATCAATGGTGTACGTGCTTCATCAATTAAAATAGAATCGACTTCGTCAATAATAGCGTAATGTAGTGGACGCATAACGCGTTCTTCAGCATAATTCACCATATTATCACGCAAATAGTCAAATCCTAATTCATTATTCGTACTATAAGTGATATCACATGCGTATGCTTCTCGTTTTTCAGCTGTTGTTTTGCTGTTTAAATTTACGCCTACTGACAACCCTAAGAAATTATATAGTTCTGCCATTTCTTCACTTTGACTGCTCGCTAAGTATTCATTGACTGTAATAACATGAACACCACGACCTGCTAAGGCATTTAAATATGTCGGCATTGTAGCGGTTAACGTTTTACCTTCACCTGTACGCATTTCAGCAATATCACCTTTATGGATTGCTAAACCACCCATAATTTGAACACGGTACGGTATCATATTATAGACACGTTTTGAACCTTCTCTTACTAAGGCAAAAGCTTCTGGTAAAATCTCGTCTAATATTTTATTTTGCTTCTGTACATCTTCTTCTGCCTGTACTTTATCTTGAAACGATTTTGTTTTTTCTTTTATTTCTTCATCAGTTAATATAGACATGTCCTCTTCTAACTTGAGAACTTTGTCTGCTAATTTACCAAGGCGCTTTACTTCTTTAGTATTACCATCAGCTATCTTTGATAAAAAACCCATTCTGTTCGCTCCTTTAGCTTAATAACTCTATTACTTACAACAATTTATAATACCATTAATTAGCTTAAAATTACACTTATAGGATTATTGTTATAAATATATTTACATTTCCTTTGCTGCTGTTAATATACTTTACATTTCATACTGTTCTATATAATAACTCGCTTATCCTAGCACAACTTAGTCTTTGTGCTATCAAATTATTTCATACTAACATAACATAAAAGAAGCGTCCACGATTTAACTTAATCATGAACGCTTCAACACTTATAGTTAGTTATTGTTCTGTTGTTTCTATTAAACCATATTTTCCATCTTTACGTTTATAAACAATACTTGTTCCGTCAGTTTCACGATCTGTAAAAATAAAGAAATCATGACCCAATAAATCCATCTGCAACACCGCTTCTTCAGAATCCATTGGCTTTAAGCTAAATTGTTTAGAACGAATAATTTCGAAGTCATTTTCCTGACTTGTATCATCTAAAGCATCTGCTTTATTATCTTCTACAATTTCAGCAAAAACTTCTTGATCCCCTTTGTCTCTACTTTTACGATTCACACGAGTTTTATATTTTCTTACTTGACGTTCAAGTTTATTATTAATTAAATCTATACCCGCATATAAGTCGTCATGTCTTTCTTCAGCTCTTAATGTTACATTTTTTAATGGAATTGTTACTTCAATTTTAGTAGCTGAGTTTTGATACGTTTTGACTTTAACATGTGCGATAGCGTTTGGAACATTGTTAAAGTAACGTTCGAGTTTACCAATTTTATCCTCAATATAGTTACGGATTGCATCTGTAATAGTGAGGTTCTCTCCGTGAATTTCAAATCTAAACATAGTAATCGACTCCTTTAAAACCTCTATATTGGTAATGTTGCTTACTCTCATAATACCACGTTTACGTTAGCGTGCAAATGTAAAGACATCGAATTTTCTGATTTTTCTTACAAAAAATTTACATGCTGCTTGATGAACAGTAATTCCAGTAGTATAGATGTCATCTACTAACAAAATATTTTTATTAGTAAAGTCCAAATCTGCTGTAATTATAAATGGATTAGGCTGACTTAAACGTTGACGTTTGGTTAAAGATGATTGTTTACGATCATACTGCATTGTTAAACAGTTAGTATATTTAACATGCATACATGCTAACACTGCAGTCACTGGATTAAATGTCCGCCAACGATCTCTAGAGCTATGAGAAGGTATCGGGATAATATAGTCATAATGCATACGCGGTAACTGTATATATCGTGCTATCAATGTACAAAGTACGTAATCTCTGTTGAATTTGTATTGTTGTAACACTGCTTTCATCATTCCTTTGTAGTGAAAATTACAATATAGTTGATTGATGCGTTGATAGCGCTTAGCCAACATAGCACAATCCATACATTGGCTTTGATTATCTGATATTGGTTTTAAACAAGTAGTACAACACGCTTTTGTCTGAATTTTACATTGTTGCAAAGCATCGTCACACGCCTCACATATTAGTACAGGACGGGCGTAAAAGTTTGTAATCGTTAACGCCTCATTAATTTGCGCATCACACCATAGACAATTAACCATCAATCCATCCCCGTTGTTGTGCTATGCGATTCATTCGTTTTAGCGCGTGCTTTGCTTTTAACATCTGTGTAGATATTCCTTGATGATAAAACCAAACATTACCTGTAGGAGCTTCAGTTTTACGTCCTACACGTCCTGACATTTGAATTAATACATGCTGTGTAAAAGTGTGGCTATTTAATACAACAACGTCTAACTTAGCTAGTGTAAACCCTCTTTCTAAGATAGTAGTAGTAAACACGCTAACATATTTCCCTGCTCTCAATTCTTGTACTTTGGTCATGCGTAGTGCATCGTCACTCGACACAAATGCTGACTGTACTAGCACCTTTTGATACGTATGCTCTAACTGTCTTAATAGCTTAATACTATGAACAAATACAAGTGTTATTCTCCCCGCTGCTTGTTGTCGACATAGTAGTCGTACAAGGTTGGTTTGCGGTCGTTGTGGTGTCAATTTAAAATATTGAAATTGTGGTATCGGTAATGGTTGTCGATGAAAACGTGCAGGTAATGTAATTATATTCGAAGCTTTAAATTGTCTTAAAAGTGATTTGGGAGGCGTTGCAGTCATATAAATATGACATCGGTCGTGTGTCGATGCTAACGTTATTGAATGTTGCAATACTCTATCCATTGCTAGTGGAAACGCATCTACCTCATCTACAATAACTAGTTGAAAATGCTGTTTAAAACGTAGCAATTGATGCACAGTAGCAATAACAAAATGACCATTAAATCGTTGAGGTTGCCCTCGATACAGTACATCTATGCATTCTTGTTGAAATGCTGCTCGTAACCTCAGAGTAAGCTCTATAACTACGTCAGTGCGTGGTGATACTACTGCAACATTTAGTCCTTGTTGCCTTGCATATTGCAATGCTGGAAACATCATTTCTGTTTTACCCGCTCCAGTCACAGCGTGTAACAGTTGATCTTGACTTGACTTAACAGCTTCTAATAACGCTGTTGCACCATAATGTTGTTGTGGAGATAACTTAAAAGGTATATTAAATTCTGCAGATGTAGCTACATTATATGTTTGTGTTATATAAACATCCGACAGACTATCCATACGTCCTAATTGGAGGCAATAGCGACAATATAATATATCACGTTGTAATAGTGGTGAGTAATAACTGTGAATGTGACGTCTATAGATAGAACCGCACTGCAAACAAGTCGTTACACTTCGTTCTTGCGTAATGCCTGGCCCACAATAAATCACCTTTTCAGTTGTCAGCAAAGCATGATTGGTAACTAACCTACCATATAGTTTGATTGTTCATCACCTCAAAAAAGACTAGAGCCATATTAAATGTTAACTACTGTAACACCCTCATATTGTTCTAGTCTCTAATAACGTCTTATATTTATTTTTCTGTAATTGTACGGCAAGTATATCCTAAACCTATACCGCCAGAACCTAAATGCGCTGCGATTACCGGCCCAAATTCAGAAAAAATAATATTATAATCTGGATGCGCCGCTTTTAAATCTTCGTAAAGCCATTTTGAATCTTCTTTTTTATCTCCACCAATAATAAATAGTGTAAATTCTTCAAGTCCATTAACTTGGTCCAATACTTTTTGTTCTAACGCCTTTAAAGCACGCTTTTTGGTACGTACTTTCTCTTCTGGTAAAATTTTACCATCTTCGAATTTTAGTACAGGCTTCATTTTTAACATTGTACCAATCCATGCTTGAGCACCCGTGATACGTCCACTTTTTTGTAAATTTTTTAAATCATCTACCATTAAAACTGCTCCAGTTTGCTCACGCATATTTTCTAAATCAGCAATAATAGCCTCAGGTTTATAATCTAGCTTAATTAATTCTATTGCTCTTAATACATAAGCACCTTCAACCATTGCAGCTAATTTGGAATCAAACGTATGCACCTTAATACCTTCAACCATTTCAGCGGCTTGTGTTGCAGTTTGATAACTACCACTAATTCCTGATGACATCATTACAGCAACAACATCAGTATACCCTTCTTCACGCAAGGCTTCATACAATTCTAAATAGACACCTATCGCAGGTTGACTCGTTGTTGGTATCGTTTTAGATGTTTTCATTCGTTCATAAAATTCAGGTGCAAAAATAGTTTCGTTTTCAATAAAATTATCACCATTATCAAAAGTTACACTTAACGGAGCTACTTTAATATTATATTTATCAATCATTGATTGAGATAGATAGCTTGTGGAATCTGTCAAGACAGCAATCTTCATCATAATCCTCCTCAATTATACTCACATTTATCATACCGTAATTTCTAACAAAAGAAAATTCCTTTATGTAATTATAATTGTTGTTTGTATTATAGTATAATAGAAAGTAACACATTTAGCTTTTGTAATTCTACTACCTTTATAGCATTCTAGTGGTATAAAGATTAGAATTTCCAAATTTAGAGCGTCAAAAATAGAGGTGGAATCATACATGGAAGAACCAATTATTACGATAAAAGCTGAACATCAAATCGAAAATGTTATAAATAAATCTAGATTTATAGCCCATATTAAACCAGTAGCGGATGAAGACGAAGCAAAGTCATTCATAGCTGAGGTTAAACAAGAACATAAAGAGGCAACTCATAATTGTTCAGCTTATACGATAGGTAATCAAATGAATATCCAAAAAGCAAATGATGATGGTGAACCAAGTGGTACGGCTGGTGTTCCTATGTTGGATATACTTAAAAAATTAGAGACTCATAATGTCTGTGTCGTAGTAACACGTTATTTTGGAGGTATCAAATTAGGTGGAGGCGGACTGATTCGTGCATATAGTGGCGCAGTACGAGATGTAATTTATGATATCGGCCGCGTAGCGCTAAAAGAGGCAGTCCCTGTTACAGTTGCGATTAATTATGATTTAACTGGTAAATTTGAATATGAACTAGCTTCTACTTCATTTCTGTTACGTGATACGCAATATACTGATAAAGTAAGTTATAGCATTGACGTTGTTGCCACAGAATATGACGCATTTTTAGCATTCTTAAATCGCACGACTGCTGGCAAATTCGATTTAATCGAAGGTGAGGTTAAACACCTACCATTTGATATAACCACATAACTAAAAAATTCTGAGATTAAATCATTAACTTGGGCTACGTAATCTAAACTAAGTAAGAATACATAGGTCGAGCAATCATTTAGTCTCAGAACTCTTTTTATTATGCTATTTTTCGTTGTGATCTTTCTTTTCAATCAGTTTCAATATCGGTCTATAGTCATCATCAATTAAGCCAGTAAATTCCACAATTAGTTCAATCGTAACAACTATTAAGATTAACATCATTACAACGCCCCATGGTTGTGATAAATACAAAATAATACTGGATAAACTAAATAATAGTGCGATGGAATAAATTAAGGTTACAGTTTGTCTATGTGAATAACCTAGTTCTAGCAGTTTGTGATGTAGGTGCGACTTATCTGCTTGCATAATATGTTGACCTTTTTTCACACGACGTATCATTGCAAATAGCGTATCGATAAACGGTACCGCTAAAATAACAATTGGGAAGAATAACGAAACGAATGTAATATTTTTAAACCCAAGTAATGATAAAAAGCCAACAATAAAGCCAATTAAAAGTGCACCACTGTCACCTAAAAATATTTTAGCAGGGTGAAAATTAAAGCATAAAAAGCCTAATAAAGCACCTATCAGGACGCTACATATCATAATAATTAACACATTCGCTTGAAGTATAGCTATAAAACCGATTGTTGCTAATGCTATGGCAGATACGCCTGATGCTAAACCGTCCAAACCATCTATTAAATTAATTGCATTTGTAATAGCTACAATCCAAATTACAGTAATAGGAATACCTAAAACACCAAAATGAATTGTAGGACCTATGGGTAGCGATATAAAATCAATAGTTATACCATAATAAACAACGACTAATGCTGCAATAATTTGACCAAGTAATTTAATTACGGGTTTCAAGTCATAAATATCATCGACTAATCCAACAAGATACATTATTACAGCGCCAATCACTAGAGGCTTAACTTCAGTTTCAATTGGGTGACCCAACCATATGCCAAGTAAAAACGAAAACAATATGACAGTACCACCTAACACAGAAACAGGTTTCGTGTGCACTTTTCTGAAGTTTGGTTTATCAACAATCCCCATTTTATGTGAAATTTTGATTATTATTGGTGTAAGTATTAAACTGACTATCATTGAAAAAATGATTAATAATAATGTATACATCAGTTCACCTTCATTAATTTAATTCTAAATGTTGTAATTTCACTCTGAATCCAACATCTGTATGTCCTATTTATAACAGTTGTATAATGCTTATTACTGTATAATAATTTAATATACATAACAAGTGTATACATTTAATTTACGTTTAATATTTACTTTAGTAATCATACCTTAAAACTATTTAAGATTACAAATCGAAATAAGTATAATATTAACAAAACCTTTTTATAAGATTTCTCGAATGTTTATTCATTTTATTATAATATCATTCGCTAGTTCATTTTAACATTAAAAAACGGGTTTTTTGTGAATTTGTATAGAAATGATGATGACAAATTGTAAGTTTTCACTTACAATGACAAAGTGTTATTTTAAAGGAGCGTTTAATAAAATGTTTGAAGCAATAATATATAATATTTCTGTTACTGTAGCCGGTATCTATTTATTTCACCGTTTACAATACTCAGAAAATAGAATCATGATATTTTCCAAAGCTTACGTTACAGTATTAATGACAATTGTTGCTTTATTACTGTCTGCCTACCCTATCCCATTATTTGATGCATATATCATTGAATTAACGTTTATACCGTTACTCTTCATAGGTAGGTATACCAACTTAATATATACTGTACTAGCTGCAATTATTGTTTCCTTAGTAAGCATTTTTATATTTGACCACTCTATTATAAATGGGGTTATCTTACTTGTAATTGCAATTATTGTCAGTATGATCGGCCCATTTTTAAAACAAAGCGACATTGTTTCTATCCAGATATTAAACACAATTAGTCTAATCATTTATGCAATGTTAGCACTTATAAGCCCATATGTCGATTGGATGGAAGTCTTATTCTTAATTCCTATATCCTTTGTATTAACTATTACTTCATCAGTTACCTTTGTTGATATTTGGCATTTCTTTTCGTTAGTTAACCGCTATGAAAATGAAGACAGTATCGATTATCTAACCGGACTTGGAAACGTAAAAGAATTTGATCGTCATCTGAATAAAGTTTCACGTGAAGCGGAGCAACATCAAGAAAGCTTGGGACTGTTACTTATTGATATTGATGGGTTTAAAGATGTGAATGACCAATACTCTCATCAAGCTGGCGATGCAGTGTTAAGACAAATGTCACAGTTACTTATTAATTACGTTCCAACACATTTCAATATTTACCGCAATGGTGGCGAAGAATTTTCAATCGTACTGAGAGATTATAGTTTAGATCAATGCGTTAAGTTAAGTGAAGCTATACGCAATGGTGTAGAGCAATCATCATTCCACTTGCCAAATAAAGAAGTAATAAAATTATCTGTATCTATTGGTGTTGGTTTCTTAACACAAGATGATTATAAGTCACAACGTAAAGTCTTTAAAGATGCAGATGATATGTTGCATGTAGCTAAACAAGAAGGCCGAAATCAAGTTATGTTCAACCCAATCATTAAACTTTAATTATTTAATGTATAAACAATCCGTAATTATAAGATTTACGGATTGTTTTTATATATTGTCAAATATAATATTAAATCTATATGACTAACCACATTAACTATTGAAAGTTGTACAAAGAGACTGTAAACTTTCAATTGTTCAACACATTATTTGGAGGTGGCGACAATGTCTGACTCAATCACAATTATTGATGAAAATAAAGTGATTGATTTAGTACTCATTGCAGGTAGAATTTTACTTGAAAGTGGTGCTGAAACATATCGTGTTGAAGATACAATGAATCGTATGGCAGCAAGTTATGGCCTAGATGATACATATAGTTTTGTAACTTCAACAGCAATTATCTTTTCTTTAAACGATCGTACCAATACTCGCTTAATACGTATTCGAGAACGTACGACAGATTTAGAAAAAATTGCTTTAACTAATAGTTTATCTCGAAAAATTTCGAATAATGAACTTACAATAGATGAAGCCAAAGAGGAATTGTTTCAACTACACCACGCCTCGTTACAATACTCATTTGTAACACAATTTATTGCTGCGATGGTTGCCTGTGGTTTTTTCTTATTCATGTTCGGTGGCGTTGCACATGACTTTATCTTTGCAGTTTTAGCAGGAGCCGGCGCCTTTTTAACTTTTGATTTTGTCCAACGTTTTATACAAATCAAGTTCTTTTCAGAATTTATTAGTGCTGCAGTGGTAATAAGTATTGCAGCTATTAGTACTAAACTCGGATTAGCAATCAATCAGGATACTATAACTATTGCCGGTGTTATGCCTTTAGTACCTGGTATATTAATCACCAACGCAATACGTGATTTACTTGCTGGTGAATTGCTTGCAGGTATGTCACGTGGTGTCGAAGCAGCAATTACAGCTTTCGCCATCGGAGCTGGTGTTGCTATAGTCTTACTTTTATTTTAGGAGGTGACAGTCATGATATTGCTATATTACTTAGCACAATTTGCTATTAGTTTTATTGCTACCACACTATTTTCTATTATTTTCAATGCACCTCGACGTCTCCTATTTGCCTGTGGTTTTGTAGGTGCGATGGGCTGGACAATTTATAAATTTACAGTAGATATGGATTTAGGTAAAGTTATGGCTGCATTTCTTGGTAGCCTCATCTTAGGTATTATGAGTCACACTATGAGTCGTCACTATAAACGACCGGTTATTATCTTTATCGTTCCAGGTATTATCCCTTTGGTCCCCGGAGGTCTTGCGTATGAAGCAACACGCCTACTCGTTACCAATCAATATACACATGCTGTAAATACCTTTTTAGAAGTTACTTTAATATCAGGAGCTATCGCTTTTGGAATTTTATGTGCTGAAATATCGTATTTTCTCTATACGCGTATTAAACAATATTATGGTAAAATGAAAGGCAAAACATATAAGAAATCTTATGATATAAACAACAGAGCTTAAGGGGTGTTTTACATGAAATCACAAATTATTGAACGATTAACGCGATATGTCACAATAGACACACAGTCAGACCCAGAGTCCACAACAACACCGTCAACAGCAAAACAATGGGACTTATTGCGCGTGCTGGAAAGCGAATTACAAGCGTTTGGCTTAACTACAGATGTAGATGACAATGGTTACTTATTTGCAACACTCGACAGCAATGTTTCATATGAGTTACCTACTGTCGGTTTCTTAGCACATGTCGATACGTCACCAGATTTCAATGCCACAAATGTTAATCCTCAAATTATCCAAGAATATGATGGTACGCCGATTAAATTGGGAGATACAAATCGGGTATTAAGCCAAGAAACCTTCCCTGCTATGAAAAATGTTGAAGGTCATACATTAATGATTACTGACGGTACATCGTTATTAGGTGCAGATGACAAAGCTGGCGTAGTAGAAATTATGGAAGCACTCAAGTATTTAATTGACCATCCAGAGATTAAACATGGCCCTATTCGTGTAGGATTTACGCCGGACGAAGAAATTGGCCGTGGCCCACATAAATTTGATGTCGATCGTTTTAATGCGGCATTTGCTTTTACTATGGACGGTAGCGAATTAGGAGAATTACAATATGAAAGCTTTAATGCAGCTGAAGCGATTGTCACTGCATACGGCGTTAATGTCCACCCTGGTTCAGCTAAAAATGCGATGATTAATGCACTGTCTCTTGGACACCAATATCATTCGCTATTACCGCAAAATGAAGTGCCAGAACGCACAGAGGGTTATGAAGGCTTTTATCATTTAATGCAATTTAATGGTGATGTTGAAAAAGCATCTTTACATTATATTATTCGTGACCATGATAGTAAAAATTTCGATGTGCGAAAAAAACATATGATTGAACTTAAAGAGACGATTAATGACCATTATGAAGATGATCCGATTACGGTCACTATTAATGATCAATATTATAATATGGGCGAGCAAATAAACCAAAATCCACATGTAATAGAGATCGCTAAACGTGCTTTTAACAACTTAGACATAGTACCAAATACAGACCCTATTCGAGGCGGCACAGACGGATCTCAACTATCCTTCAAAGGTTTACCTACGCCAAATATTTTTACAGGTTGTGCAAATTTCCATGGACCTTTCGAATACGCTTCAATTGATGTTATGGAACAAGCTGTACATGTAGTCGTTAATATCGCTCAAGAAGTCGTTCACTATTATGAAGAAAATTAATAACTAACATAAAAATCGCCAATGCCGAGGTTCTTAGAACACTGACATTGGCGATTGCTTTATATAAATTTAATCAAATGCTCGCTGTAATAGTTTAAGCGCTTGGACAGTATAATGTCTAATTTGAATGCCCATTTTAAAGTCAGTAAAGCTTTCTGGCATTTCAATAAATGTGTTAAACATAGCGGTAACACCTAAGGATTCAAATTGGTCAAATTTATCACTTGTAGCACAAATAGCAATTGCTGGTTTATCATATTTTGTGCTTAATTCAGCTATACGTATCGTAGTTGTTTCTAAAATTTGATCCTCTTCATTTACCCCTTCACCAAAGATGATTAAATCTGCTTGTTGAATTAATGATTCCAAATGGGTTATTTGATCGACAAGTTCATGACTAGTTAAAATTTCTGCTTGATATAATTGATGTAGGACTGCGGCTATGCCACCCCCAGCACCTCCACGTTCAATGAGTCCTAAAGATTGTTGAACTTCATTTTTCACAATTTCACTAAAATACCAAATGAGGTTATCAATCTCCACCGCTTCTGTATATGTCACTTGTTTATTTTTATAAATTTGCATAATTTCACTATGCTTACCATAAAGTTTACTATCAAAATCTGACATCAATTGTAATCGCACTTCTTGTAAACGCGGATGCAAGCCTTTAAAATCAACAGTTCGTATAAATTTTAATACACGACTTCCTTGTCTTGTATCAACTTCTTCACCTTCATCATCATAAAACTTAGCTCCTAAAGCTTGTAGCATACCTGCACCGCCGTCGAAACTATCAATACCACCTAATGATATGACTAGATGTTCTGCTTGATTTTCTAATGCATCGTACATTACTTCTCCCAAACCATAACTTGAGCAATGCGTGATATCACCTTCACCTTTTAAAAACAAATTTCCTTCGATGACGGTCATATTACTTTCTGTAATACCATATATTGCTTCAACTGGATTCATTACCGCATCATGTGCCATCACTTTATATTTAGTACCTGACTGCCATAAAAATACCGAATCCATCAACTCATGGCGACCATTAAATAACGGCACTTGAACTATGTCTGCGGATTGTATTTTACTTGCGACAGCTTCTTCAACATATCTATTAGCTTGATAACTAGAGATTATTCCATTAAATTCATCCATAGCAACTAATACTTTCATTTCTTGTCACCTCATAAATTAATACTCATTTAAATATGCAGTATGATTATTATTACCTTCAAACATTCCCAAAACATCTTACATTCCACAATCATACATGTATCGCAATATTTAAGCGTTTAGATTTTATGTAGCATTCTACATTAACATTCATTGTTACATTATACATGCCTTACAGAAATATTTCACATTAAAAGGGCGCTTGTTATCGACAAATCTTTTTGTGTACATAACCAGCGCCCTGTTATCTATTTAATTGTTATTCTTCTGCTGTCGCTAATGATGAAACATTAATATCATTATGACTTGCATTCCATATTGCTTTACCGTCCACAAAATAAAATGCTTGTGGTGATTCATGTTTTATATTAGTTTTGTCTTCAATATAATCGGATAGTTTGCGTTCTTGTTGAACTACTAAATAATAACCATCCATGTCCCTCTCATATAAAAATTTGTTGAATTGATCATATGCATTTGCCGAAATTGGACATGTTTCACTATGTTTAAATACAAATACATATTTATTTTCATTTAAAACTTGTTCAAACTGGTCAATCGAACTCAGCTTTATAGCCATTCTATTCACCTCTAAAAGTATTTAACACACACCCTAGTTAATTTCTAGGTGTAAGCGACTCGATAATATTCTTATCAATGGTTCCCATTATACACAAATAACTTTTTATTGTTAACCACTTATTCGAAAATCGTTTTATTAATCTTGGGGAATTATTTAATTGCACCCTACTCAACTTCTTTAAGCTCTTGCTCAAATGGTTTTTCGTATTGTTCTAAATCCTTCCCATTTTTAGGTAATTTGTTATAGTCAATTTTGTCGAGTTTCTCACCTATAGTAATCGTTTCTTTTCGTGTTTCATAATAATTTTGCAAACTATAATACATTTCTATAGTATTTTTACGTGCTGCATTCACATTACTATCGCTAATTGTTGTTTGATTTAAATCTTTAATTTGACTTTCTATCAAAGGCATAATGTCATTTTCAATTTGTGCTTTAGCTTCTTTATCATTATTTGTATCAACATTTTTTTGAGCTGTTGCTTTCAGCTCACGACTATTTGATTCCAATTTTTTAGTGAGAATATGTACATCAGTAGTACTTCCAGCAGCGGAGGCATTATCCATATTTTTTTCTACTTTAGAACGATTTTTTTCAAATAACCTTGTATAATCTAAAATATCTTCATTTGCTTTAATAGATTGATTACATAGACTAACAAAAGTTTGTAACTCTTTTAACGCATTTATTTGTTGTTCAACCGTTTTACGATATGATTTTTTTAATGATTTTGCCTGTTCAGATGAAGCTTTGATATTTTTAATAGAATCTTCATAAGCAGTCATTTTCGGCACAAGTTTATTATTAATATCATTTTGTAGTTGATTAATTTCACGTTTATTTTTATCAGTTGTTTCTTTATTACTTAACTCATCTAATTGTTCAATGTTCAGTTCATCAACCGTTGTTTTTAATGCATGGCCTTTATTTTGTGATAGCTTTAAGGTTGATTCAAAATCTTTAATGCTTGAATCTTCTTTATTGCCACATGCCGCTAAGGAAAAAACAATGCAGCATAATAATACAAGATATAATATTTTTTTCATTTCTGCACTCCTTATCATAACGTATTATACATAAAGATATTTATATTGAAAATGATATATGATATATTAATTCAGACTTTTTAAATCACAATTATTTTAAGGAGCATAGATGTAGTATGTACAGTACAGTCCAACCCTTTATTATTTCCGATAGTGAAGCAACTTATCACCAATGTTATAATCATATTGCGCGTACACTGAAACAACTATTAGACACCCCAGTAAAAACGACTTATCACATTGGTGGTACACGTCATTTCAACTATCAAACAGAACCAATATTAGATATTCTCGTAGGTGTTAATAATTTGCATGATATTACTGCTTTAGATGAAAAACGTTTAAATTATGAAAATTTTTATCGCCTTCATCATCATTATAAGAAAAAAGTAGTCATGGCCCAATTCAATAATTTAATTGATTTAAAACAACAGACTAGACTACACATTATCCAAAGAGATAGCGACCTATACAATCAATACTTAGCTATGGATGATGCACTCGAACATAATCAATATATTATCCAACAGTTTGAGCAACAGAAATTAGAATTAACTCAAACAACTCATACCATTCGAGATTATGAAAATGGTAAACAACAAATATTTGCACACTTATATCAACAATTATAAATATACCTATACTAATACAATGCTATGCGCTATTATAAATCATTGTATATTTGTATTAGACTATTTAGCAAATTATGGAAATACTTGATATAATAAAAAATGAATTCAAGAAGAAAGGATGTACTACACTTGCATAAAGAAGACATCTTAAAAGCGTTAGAAGCAATTGTTCCATCAAATATTATCAAAGTGGATGAACCTCTTAAACGTTATACTTACACTGAAACTGGCGGACAAGCTGACTATTATCTATCACCGACAAAATATGAACACGTTCAAGCTATTGTAAAATTTGCCAATCACCATGAAATTCCGATTACTTATTTAGGCAATGGCTCTAATATAATTATCCGTGAAGGTGGTATTAGAGGTATCGTCATTAGTTTATTATCACTCGATCATATTGAAGTTTCCGACAACGTCATTATTACTGGTAGCGGTGCTGCAATCATCGATGTCTCACGTAAAGCTAGAGATTATGCCTTGACTGGCTTAGAATTTGCTTGTGGCATTCCCGGCTCAATTGGTGGCGCTGTTTTTATGAACGCTGGCGCTTATGGTGGCGAAGTCAAAGATTGTATCGACTATGCCCTATGTGTTAACGAACAAGGTGACTTAATCCAATTAACTAACCAAGAATTAGAATTAGATTACCGAAATAGTATTGTTCAGAAACAACATTTAGTAGTTCTCGAAGCTTCATTTTCATTAACGCCTGGTAATCAGCACGAAATCCAAACTAAAATGGATGATTTAACAGAACGTCGTGAAACTAAGCAACCTTTAGAGTACCCTTCTTGTGGTAGTGTTTTCCAAAGACCACCAGGTCACTTTGCTGGTAAATTAATCCAAGATAGTGAGTTACAAGGCCATCGTATTGGCGGTGTAGAAGTCTCTACAAAGCATGCTGGTTTTATGGTAAATGTTGATAACGGAACAGCAACAGATTATGAAGATCTAATACACTATGTCCAACAAGTAGTAAAAGACAAATTTGAAATTGATTTACATCCTGAAGTTCGCATTATCGGAGAGTATCCTTCAAAACAATAGGAGTATTTAATATGACTAAACTATACGGTTCACTCGTTGACGACGAATCACGTTGTACGCATTACCAAACACCATTAGACATTATTGCCATCAAGTTTAAATGTTGCAATAAATACTATCCGTGCTTCAAATGTCACAATGAACATGAATCTCATAATATTCAACGATGGTCAACAGATCAGTTTAATGAGCGGGCTATACTTTGTGGTGTCTGTCACCACGAGTTGACTATTAACGAATATATGATGACCGAAACTTGTCCTTCTTGTGATGCACATTTTAATAATAGATGTAAATTTCATTATCATCACTATTTTTCAGTTTAATTAATTTAACGAATTGAGATATAAATAACTTTAGTTAAATAAAAGCGTCAATTTCTATTTTATTCAAATAGAAATTGACGTTTTCTTTGTTTATATAGACCTTTGTAGTTTATTTGAATCATTGATAACATTTTAGTCACGTGCTAGCCAACTGGGAGTAGTATATGAATGAACGTTTATAATATTGAACCATAACTATAAAATTCATTTAGTCTCTATTAAACAACGGCTTATTCACTTTTCCACTTTTAGTTCTATCAGTCAATGGCACTTTACCTTCAATCGAAATTAAAAAACCGAATGCCTTATGAACGTTTCAACGCCATAAGTCATTCGGTTTAGTTTAATCATTAATTATTGAACCCCCACGGTAGAGTAATTAATTTTTATCTATAGCTTTTTCTACTTCTTCAATTTGTTTTACAGAAGTTGTTGTTGAACCACTAGCAAAATACCACAATTTAGGGTCTAATTCATAAACTTTGTCATTTTTAACTGCATCGACATCTTTAATGACATCATTACCTAGTGCTTTTTTCGCTGTTGATTTACCACCAATAGCTTGTCCTCTATCCATGGCAAAAATCATATCAGGGTTTTTCTCTACAAGATATTCATTTGTAATGTTTTGACCATGTTGACTATTTTTAATACTTTCATCGACTGGTTTAAAGCCCATAGTATTAAAGATCATTGAACCGAAACGTTCATTAGCACCAAAAGTTGATAATTCTCCTTCATTCACTAACAAGAATGCTGCTGTTTGATCTTTGAATTCTTTTGTTTTATCTTTAATGCTTGCAACTTTATCATCGAATTCTTTGTTCAATTCTTTGGCTTTATCTTCTTTTTCGTATATTTTACCTAAGATTTCAGTGTTTTTCTTCATTGATTTTGCTGAATTTTCTTCATCAGCACCTATGTAAACTACTTTTGCATCTGGAGCTGCTTTTTCAAGTTCATCTAGAATTTTTTGATTAGCTGTTCTACCAGAAATAAAGACTACTTCAGGTTTTGCTGCTGCAACTTTATCAAAATTAACTTCTTTCAAACTTCCAGTATTAAGATATTTTTTATCTTTAAAATCACTTAAGAAATCAGGTAATGATTCTCCATCTTCACCTTTTGGTACAGCTTTAACTTTATCTTTTAGTCCTAGTTCTTTCATAGTATCTAATGCACCGTAATCAAAGACTACAGCATTTTTCGGATTTACTGGCACTTTCACTGTATCATTTACTTTTTCTGCATCACTACCATCGCGTTCTTCACCACTTGCTTCATAACTATTTTTAACAGTTACTGTTTTATCTGATGATTTATCATCAGACTTACTGTCCGAACTCTTTTGATCTTCTGAATTACTACAAGCTACTAATAAAAACATTAAACCTACTAAGATTACTAAAGCGATTTTTTTCATGTTACTTAAATCCTCCTATTAAATAATTATTCCTTCCTTTTATACACCAAAAAAACTTTGTTGCTTTAATGGTTACATCACTCCCTTCAAAGAATTAAAAACTGTTACAAGGCCATTTCATATTCTTTCACTGTTGTCAGTTCATCGAAATAGATACAAATACGTTGACCTCTAATATTTTCTATACTCAAGTCCATATCATATAGTGTGCTTAACACTTCTTCTTGAATAACTTCATCTTTTGTACCAGCTTTGACTAACTCACCATCTTTTAAGGCAATAATATCGTCGGAATAACATGAAGCAAAGTTAATATCATGAATGACAACTACTATCGTTTTATTTAAATCACGTGTTAAACGACGTAACGTCTGCATAATTTGAACAGAGTGATTCATATCTAAATTGTTTAATGGTTCATCTAATAAAATATATTCTGTATCTTGTGCAATGGTCATAGCAACATATGCGCGTTGACGTTGACCTCCAGAAAGTGTTTTTATTGATTGATGTCGTATATCTTGTAATTTCAATAAATCTAAGGCATATTCTACTTGATCTTTATCTTCTTGTTTTAAATGCCCTTTCGAATAAGGAAAACGCCCAAAATTAACAAGTTGTTCTACCGTTATATTCAATTCTGTATGATTCGTTTGTTTTAAAATGGACAGTTTTTTTGCTAAATCGTTACTTTTATAACTATGAATATCACGACCTTCAATAGCAATATCGCCACCATCATGTTCAATCATACGTGTTATTGCCGATAACAATGTACTTTTCCCTGCCCCATTGGGTCCAATCATAGTTGTTAAACGTCCTGGTTGTATATCTACAGAAATATCGCTTAGTATTTGTTTATCTTGAATTGTTTTATTAACGTTATGTACACTAATCAATTTGCATTTCTCCTTTTAATTAGTAAGTAAATAAAGTAACTTCCACCTACTAAATCAATGATAATACTCACTTGCGTCGTTGCTTCAAATAAATTTTCGACTATGCCTTGTGCTAAAAATAAACTAATCCAACTTAAACAAATCGTTGCCGGTAAAATATACTTGTGTTCATAAGTTTTCATAATCTCATGTGCTAAGTTCACAGTTAATAACCCTAAGAATGTTATCGGACCAACTAATGCTGTAGACACGGATACTAATACAGCTACTAAAATCATAAGGATACGTGTCATCGTTTCATAAGAAACACCTAAATTAATGGCTTGGGATCTACCTAACAGTAAAACATCTAAATACGGTATCAACATCACAACAATAATAATTAAAATGATTAATAAAATACCACTTACTGTTACTAGTTTTTCATTAGAAGCATCAAAGTTTGCAAACATTGAACTTTGGACTGCTAAAAAGTCTTCTGGATTAATAATCAATTCTAAAAAGCTAGTAATACTTCTAAAGAAAGTTCCTAATATTACACCAATGAGCAAAATAAAATATACCGAAACATTGCCAATTCGAAATACACCTTGAAATAGCAATAATGAAAATATAATCATAACAATTAATGTAATAAAGAAGTTCACATATAAATTTGTCACTAAGAAAGATTGCACACCAAATGCAAAAACTAGCAATACTTTGATAAATAGATAAACTGCATCTAACCCCATAATTGATGGTGTTAATAATCTATTAGTAGTCACTGCTTGAAAGACTACGACTGACGCGCCAATGGCAGCACCTACAATCAACATTAAAACTAATTTTCGTAATTTACTCGACAATTGATATCGAAATATTTCGAAATCAATGCCTGCAACTAGATATAATGCACCAATTAGTACTGTCACACCAAGCATAATCATTATTTTTTTATTCGCACTAATTTGCATAATGATGTCTTCCTTTCATAAGTAGAGTTAAAAAGATAATTGTGCCAAAGACCCCTATCGTTAAACCAATATTAATTTCATAAGGATACACAATTAATCTACCAATGATATCTGAAAACATGACAAATATAGCGCCTAACATTGCTGTGTGTGGTAAAGCATTTTTTAAATGATCACCACGAAAGATAGAGATAATATTAGGTACGATTAAACCTAAGAACGGTAATGTGCCTACAGTTACAACTACTAAAGCTGTAATTGTAGCTGAAATGAATAGTCCTAGATTGATAATTCTGTCATAATTGACACCTAGATTATTGCTAAAATCTTTGCCCATGCCTGCAATAGTAAAATGGTTAGCAAATATATATGTAAGTATTAACAAAGGTATACTTAAGTATAAAATTTCATAGCGTCCACTTGTAATAATGGCAAAGTTGCCTGTTAACCAGTTGCCTATGCTCTGTACGGTGTTCGTTTTCAAGGCAATAAATGTAGCAAAACTGGATACAATTCCACCTAACATAATCCCTAATAACGGAATAAAAATTACATCTTTAAAGCGAATCAGTTGGACTAATTTAACAAATAAAAATGTACCTCCTACACTTAGAAGCACTGCAAATGCCAATTTAATCATAATATTTTCTTGTGGGAACCAAATAAGTGA
Organism: Staphylococcus sp. GDX8P114P-2; assembly: GCF_017892945.1. Lineage (NCBI taxonomy): Bacteria > Bacillati > Bacillota > Bacilli > Caryophanales > Staphylococcaceae > Staphylococcus > Staphylococcus sp. GDX8P114P-2. Next base: position 221,283 of record NZ_JAESMB010000008.1, read on the forward strand.
GATTAAGATACCTAATTTGGCCCAGTCCATTGTTCCCGCTGTTGTGGGACTTACAAACTTATTTTGCATCATTTGTTGCATAATAAGTCCAGATAATGCCAGTGTACTTCCTGAGATGATAATGCTGACTGTCCTAGGTATTCTACTAGAGATGATGATATTACGTTGTTCTTGCGTTAAATGAAAAATATCAGTAATGGAAACTTTACTAACACCAACAAACAATGACAATATTGTTAGTAATATCAACATAATCGCTAAGCTCATACCATTTAGTAAAAATTTCATATCATGGTACCTCTTCCCCCAAAATCTAATGATAATTGCAATCAATGATGTTGATAATCATTATCATATGTATATTTAAAATTTTATCATCTTTATCAATAATTTCAATAGCTTATAACATAATTTTAGAGTAGATGTATTTTTTACAGTATTTACAAAGTACCTGTATCTGGAAATTGTCACTAATTTTTTTAAATAATTTCTTTATATCGCTCAATAATATCGATAAAGGGAGTGGGACAGAAATCTGATTTTGAAAAAATGATTTCGTCGTCCCACCCCGGCAAGGATGACTAGCGTTGAAACAAGCTTGATTTGAAGCGCATTTTCAATTCAGTCAGCTACTGCCAATATGAAAAAGTTTCGAATAAATCACGAAGTGGGACAGAAATCTGATTTTGAAAAAATGATTTCGTCGTCCCACCCCGGCAAGGATGACTAGCGTTGAAAAAAGCTTGGTTTGAAGCGCATTTTCAATGCAGTCAGCTACTGCCCATATGAAAAAAGATTTCGAATAAATCATGAAGTGGGACAGAAATCCGATTTTAAAAAATGATTTCGTTGTCCCACCCCGGCAAGGATGACTAGCGTTGAAAAAGCTTGGTTTAAAGCGCATTTTCAATGTAGTCAGCTACTACCAATATGAAAAGAGGTTGGGACAAATCAATATTGTCCCAACCTCTTTATATTTTGAGTATTAGTTTCGCGTCTTTAACATAAATGAACGCTCAAATAGTTTAATTAATTAGATCTATTAATCTTCAAAAATAAAATCTTCATCTCGTAGCGCTTCAACGTTAAGTGCCAATGTATAGCCATCACCTTTTACAGAGAAAAAGTCATGATTTTTCGTTGATGTATCTAGTGCATTTTCAATGATTGGATTGAACTCACGTTCTTCAAAATATGGTTCAAATCCTAAGTTAGACAATGCTTTATTGCCGTTATATCTGACATAGTTTAAAACATCTTCACTGATACCGACTTCATCATATAAAGAATGCGTATAAGCTACTTCATTTTTATATAATTCATCTAACAATTTATACATTTCCAAATCTGCTTGTTGCTTTTCACTTTCTGACAACTCATTACGTAAACTTTGCGCATCCATACCAGTGAACACACCATGAATAGATTCATCTAATAAAATTTTACGAATGATTTCTCCAGAAGTTGTCATTCTACCTTGTCCTGCTAAATAAAGTGGGAAATAGAAACCAGAATAAAATAAGAATGTTTCTAAAAACACACTAGCTACACGTGCCATATATTGATCATAGATAGAAGCTTCTTTACCCCATAATTTATGATAAGTACTCACAATTTTTTCAGATTTAAATTTTAAATGCGGTTCTTCAATCACCCATTGGTCTAGTAAATAGTTTGTTTCACTAGATGGTAGCAACGTTGTAAAGATGTGTGAATAACTTTTAGCATGAATTTGCTCCATCATGCCCATAAATGAATACACTGCTTTTTTACGTAAATCAGTCGTATGTAACATAATCAAAGGCATACCATCATCCGCTTGATGTGTATCTAGCCCAGTTAAACCAGCTAAAGCTTTCTTAAAGGCTTCTTTTTCTGCTTCTGATAAAGTTTTCCAACTCGCTATATCTTTTGATACTTTAAATTCCGTTTCTACCCACATTTGTGAAATATTTTGTCGCCAAAACATGTTCGTCATATCTTCTTGTGTATTCCAATTGACTGCTTTCATGTATTTGATGCTCCAATCCAGTGTATATTTTTAATTTATGCAATGAGATGCAGAGGTCAGTACTAGACCAACCTCTGCTATATCACACAGACTTATCGTTTAACGATTAAATTGCACAGCTCGTACATTCTTCGACACTTAATAACTTATTACGTGTATAATATAGTGATTTTAATCCTTTATGATGTGCATATACATATAATCTAGATAACTCACGTGTAGAGATCTCTGAGTTAACATAAAGAATTGTCGAAATACCTTGGTCAACGTGAGTTTGAATTGTAGAAATTAAATCAATCAATTTCATTTGGTCTGTATTAAATGCTGATTTGTAATACCACATAGTTTCTGGTGATAAGAAAGGCATTGGATAAAACGTTTCAGCATTGCCGTACGTACGACGTTCGATTTGATCAACAATTGGCATTACTGAGCTAGTTGCATTTTGAACGTATGAAATGCTTTGTGTTGGTGCAATCGCAAGACGATAAGCATGGAATAGACCGTGTGTTTCAACTTGTTGTTGTAAAGCTTTCCAGTCTTCTGCTGTTGGAATAGTTAAATCTGCAAATAACTTACGAACTTTTTCGTATTGTGGCTCAAATGTTTGAGAAGTATAAAACTCAAAATATTTACCATTTGCATAATCTGACTGTTCAAAGTCTTTATAAGTTTCCCCACGTTCTTTAGCAATTTCCATTGAGCGTTCAATAGAATAATAATTCATCATCATAAAGAATATATTTGCAAAATCTTTAGCTTCTTCAGATTCATAACCAATTTTGTTTTTAGCTAAATAGCCGTGTAGGTTCATAACACCTAAGCCAACTGAATGTAGCTCACTATTTGCTTTTTTAACGCCTGGTGCGTTTTGAATATCCGCTTCATCACTAACTACAGTTAAAGCATCCATACCTGTATGCACTGAATCTTTAAATTTACCTGATTCCATTACGTTCACAATATTTAAGGAACCTAAATTACAAGAGATGTCACGTTTGATGTCATCTTCTGTACCGTAATCATTAATAATAGATGTTTCTTGTAATTGGAAAATTTCAGTACATAGGTTACTCATTTTGATTTGACCAATATCAGAGTTAGCATGTACTTTATTAGCATTATCTTTAAACATTAAATACGGATAACCAGATTGTAATTGTGTTTGTGCAATCATATTTAACATTTCACGCGCATCTTTTTTCTTTTTATCGACATTAGGGTTCGCTACTAAATCGTCGTAATATTCATCTAAGTTAATGTCATCTAATGTCACACCGTATTCATTGTAAATTGTGTGTGGTGCAAACATATAAAAGTCTTTACCTTCTTTAGCCAAGTCAAAGAACTTAGAAGGTACGATTAAACCAGTTGAAATTGTTGATAAACGTAAGTCTTCATCAGCGTTAACTTTTTTCGTATCCAAGAATTCTTCAACATCATAGTGGAAAATATTTAAATATACAGCACCTGCGCCTGGACGTTGTCCAAGTTGGTCTGCGTAACCAAATCCACCTTCTAATGATTTAGCAACTGGTAAGACACCTTTAGCTACACCTTTAATACCTTTGATTGCTTCACCACGTGCACGTAGTTTAGATAAGTTGATAGCCACACCGCCACCAATTTTACTTAATTGTTTAGCTGTGGAATCAATGAAATTAATTGAATTCAAACTATCGTCTACTTCTAATAAGAAACATGATACTAACTCACCACGACGCGCACGACCAGCATTTAAGAAAGTTGGAGTCGCTGGTTGATAGCGTTGTTCAATCATCGCTGAAATAAATTGTTTTGCTGTAGCTTTATGACCATTAGCTAAATATAAAGCCACAATTGCTACGTGCTGATTATAATCTTCTAAATACTGTGATTTGTCATTGGTCTTCAAGACATAATCCTTATAGAACTTACTTGCTGACATGTAACTTGCAAAAGTAAAATTGATACTTTTAGCAAATTCAGTAATTTCGATTAAATCTGCTTCTGAATATTTTGCAAAGACGTCAAAATAAAAATCATTATCTACAAGATAATGTAAACGTTCAAGCTCTGTATCAAAATATATTGTTTTGTCGTGAATTTCTTCTAAATAAACGGCTAAAGCCTCTTGATCCTTTTCTAAATTGAAAAAACCATTATCTTTACGTTTTGTAACTTCATTATTTAATTCAATGTGATTGTATTTCTTCTCGTCCATAGTCTTCATAGAATTGCCCCACCTTATCTTTAAATTCGGTCACATCATTTGATGTACCTTGTACTTCAAACTTCATCAAAAGCGGTACCTGGAAACGTTCTGCAATAGAACGGCCTGCTTTCGCAAAATTTTGTCCCCAGTTGCGGTTGCCACTTGCAGCAACTGCTTTTAATAAATCACTATTTGTGTCTAAAAATGATTGTACTGGTTGAGGCACTTCCCCAAAACCAATCGTCCCAGTGACCAATATATACGGTTCGTTTATGCGTTCAGAACAATTTAACTGTGTTAATTCCATTGTATTTTCAAGTTCTGCTTTTTTGATAAAGCGTCTCACATTACCTGAAAATGAAAAATACACGACCTTCATTGGACCACCTACTTTCTAAAATCATTGCTAAGCTGTAATTCAATTATAAATGTTCGCTTGCTTCTATCCATAGGTAAGCACAACATATAGTGTTTGTTAGTAGCTATCGCACTGTATGTAAATCAGCATTTAAATAGTAATAATGCTTAATTTGTCATGTTTTCACCATATGTCTGGGTGTTAAATTACTTAATTGTGGTGCTTTTATATATGCGATATACAAACCAAAAACACAACATATTGTGTTTGTCTGTAATTCTTAATACTATATTATGTGTTTAATTATACATAATAAATTGTCACTTTTAAAGAGCAATGCTTTTGTAAAATTTCACCGAACTACTAACAAATGGCACCATTCCAAGTTTAAATTGCCTTTTTTCTGAGAAAAGATTTTTTTATTGAATTTTAAGGCTTTTTAATTGCCTTTTTCGAAACAATGTTAATCTCTTGATACTGTGCGTTTTCTCATACCTCGTCGCTCAATAATAAAATTAATGAATTTCACGCAGATTAAATCACAACATAATTTATTTTCAGATTTACCCTCAAAAACAAGAACATGTGTTCGATTACAGGATAATACATTCTTTGATTAAACGCAACTACTTATGTACATTATCATTAAAATTGTGCTAATATGAATACGTTAAAATTTTGCAAATGAGGCGATATAATTGAATCCCAAAGTAAAAGGTATTATAGCGATATTAATTTCCGCTATAGGCTTCAGTTTTATGTCAGTCTTCTTTCGTTTAGCTGGAGATTTACCAGTCTTTCAAAAATCTCTTGCTCGAAACTTAATATCATTATTTATTCCGTTATTTTTTATTTATAAATACAAACAACCACTTTTTGGCAAATTAAGCAGTCAGCCTTTATTAATTACCCGTTCTATTTTAGGACTAATCGGTGTCTTGCTTAATATTTATGCCATCGATCATATGCTGTTAAGTGATGCAGATACATTAATGAAGTTAAACCCTTTTTGGACGATATTACTTAGTTTAATATTCTTACACGAAAAAGTACGAAGATATCAAGTCATTGCTATGATTGTGGCAATTGTTGGTATGTTATTTGTAGTAAAACCTGAATTTTCTTCTGCAATGATCCCTGCACTAGGTGGTTTATTCTCTGGCATATTTGCAGCCAGTGCTTACACGTGTGTACGTGCATTAAGTAGTAGAGAAGCACCCTATACGATTGTATTTTATTTTTCACTCTTCTCTGTTGTTGCCTTAATACCTTTCACACTGTTTACCTATGAGCCTATGTCTTGGTTACAAGTATTGTACCTTATCGGTGCAGGTTTAGCTGCTGCAGTTGGTCAAATTGGTATAACACTAGCTTATAGTTATGCCCCTGCCAAAGATATATCTATTTTCACATATGCATCAATCATCTTTACTGCCTTTTTCGGCTTCGTATTATTCGGAGAATCACCTGATATGTACGCTACTCTAGGTTATGTCATAATTATTGCAGCAAGTTATTATATGTTTGAAAAAGCAAGACGACAACCAATAGAAGCAACGCAAGAAAATCAATCACAAACGATGAAATAAATGTTATACAAAGGAGACATTTTTATGACTGAAGGACGCAAATCTGATGAATTACAAGATATTACCTTATTAGGCAACCAAAATAATAAGTATGACTTTGATTACAGACCAGACGTATTAGAATCATTTGACAATAAACACCCTGGACGTGACTATTTTGTTAAATTTAATTGTCCGGAATTCACGTCACTTTGCCCTATTACAGGACAGCCTGATTTTGCGACGATCTATATTTCTTATATACCTAACATTAAAATGGTAGAATCAAAATCTCTAAAATTATATTTATTTAGCTTTAGAAATCATGGAGATTTCCATGAGGATTGTATGAATATTATAATGAATGATTTAATTGATTTAATGGACCCACATTATATTGAAGTATGGGGCAAATTCACTCCACGTGGAGGTATTTCCATCGACCCATATACGAACTACGGTCGACCTGATACTAAATATGCAACAATGGCAGAACATCGCCTAATGAATCATGACCTTTATCCAGAAAAAATAGATAATCGTTAAACTAACCCGAAAGCGACTGGGACATGAATCCCATTCTCAAAATAAGAGGACTAATCCTTAATTTGGATTAGTCCTCTTTATTTTTAACTGTGCGTGCTTTCCGTGGGCACTGACTCAGCCTGTAGTCTTCGGCTAATGCTTTTCCCACAGAGATATTTCTATCCCAACTTTTTTTATAATTTACAATTCCTTCATTATAAAATGTTATCGCTTTAAATTTTTCTTGTCTTTTCGTTATTAAAAGTATAGAATAAATTCAACCATTTATGGGGAGGGAAATTATGAAAAAAAATAATTATAGTCACGAAGAAATTATGGAAAGCACACCGCGGACTGGTTTCTTCGGTCATCCTAAAGGACTAAGCACTTTATTCTTTACTGAGTTTTGGGAGAGATTCAGTTACTATGGTATGAAAGCAATATTAGTTTATTACTTATACTATAGTGTTGCTGATGGCGGCTTTGGTTTAGATGAAGCTGTTGCATTACAAATTGTTGCACTTTATGGAACTTTAATTTATATGTCTGGTATTATTGGAGGTTGGATTGCTGACCGTATTACCGGCACTCAACATGCAGTTTTCTATGGTGGGTTCCTCATCATGATTGGACATATATTACTATCGCTTCCGAATAATCTCACACTTGTAATGATTGCATTACTCTTTATCATCGCTGGAACAGGATTATTAAAACCTAATATTTCAACAACGGTCGGAGAGTTATATGACCACAATGATGTTAGAAGAGACGCAGCATTTACATTATTTTATATGGGAATCAATTTAGGGGCTCTGATTTCACCATTACTTACTGGTTACGTCCAAACACGCTTTGGCTTCCACGGTGGCTTTTTAATTGCTGCTATTGGTATGCTTTGTGGGTTAATTTTGTACGCAGTTAAACGTAAAAAGAATTTAGGTTTAGCGGGATTAAACGTACCTAATCCACTTACTAAACCAGAAATTAAACGTGTAGCACTTATCACTGTTATAGTATTAATTTTATTTGGTCTCTATCTATTTATTTTACATTTAAACAACGCATTAACACTAGGTAATTTCAGTGTACTTATTACGTTCCTAGGCATTGTATTACCAATATATATTGTTGTGAATATGTTAGTGAGTAAACAAGTAACGAAAGACGAAAAATCTCGTGTATGGAGTTATGTTCCATTATACATAGCATCTGTAGCATTCTGGATGATTCAAGAGCAAGGATCTACTATCCTAGCCTCTTTCGCAGATAAAAAAACACAATTAGAAATGTCTGAATTAACAGGTGGGTTAATTGATTTTTCAATCCCAGCTTCATGGGCACAATCATTAAATCCAATTTTCATCGTCTTACTTGCACCTGTCTTTGCAACATTATGGGTTAAGCTTGGTAAACACAATCCACCAACAGTAAATAAGTTTGCTTATGGTACAATCATCGCCGGTCTATCTTATATTGTTATGATTATTCCGCTACAAAGTGGTGTGGAGTTAGTTAATCCATTGTGGTTAGTATTAAGTTTCTTACTTATTACCATCGGTGAATTATGTATTTCTCCAGTAGGTTTATCAACATCTACTAAACTTGCACCATTAACATTTACTGCTCGTATGATGAGCTTATGGATGTTAAGTAATGCTACGGCGCAAGGTTTAAATGCACAACTCGTTGTAGTTTATACAAAAATAAATCAAAGTGATTACTTCATGTACTCAGGCATCGTTGCGATTGTGATTGGTATTTTATTATTATTCATTTCGCCAATTGTAAAACGTGGTATGAAAGGTGTCTACTAGTCACTAATTAATACAACTGACTAATTTATGTTAGTCAGTTCTTACTGCCAACAAAGTCTCTGACTTTGTTGGCAGTTTTTTTATGCAAGTCTTCCGCGGGCACTCCCTTAACCTATTTAGTCTCCGACTAGTGATTTTCCCCACAGATTGCCACTGCCATTATTATGATATTCACTCATACATTCTAGTAACTATATTGTTTCGTTTTTACTTAGGCGTAATCACATATTGTTTAAAATTAAATAAAAACATATATTAATTATACGCATTAAAAAACTGAATATTTTGAATATTTTTATTTTTAGAATATTGTTGCAATTAATTTTGTTTAAGCGTAAAATTCCTTTTATACATTTTTTTAGGGAGAAAGGAAGGGATGTTACTTGGCTTACGATAACACCCAAAATCAAGACGTTCCAAATGTTCCTCAACATGGGTTCTTTGGACATCCACGTGGTCTTGGTGTATTATTTTTCGTTGAATTTTGGGAGAGATTCAGCTATTACGGCATGCGTGCGTTATTACTATTTTATATGTACTTTTCAATCAAAGATGGCGGTTTAGGCATTGATGAAGGTACTGCTCAATCAATCATGGCCGTATACGGCTCATTAATCTATATGACATCCGTTCTAGGTGGCTGGGTTGCAGACCGTGTTACTGGGACACGTGCTGCTAACTTGTATGGTGCTGTCTTTATTATTATCGGGCATGTCTGTTTAAGTTTACCGATCGGCATGACTGGTCTATTTACATCTATGTTCTTCATCATAGTTGGTTCTGGTTTAATGAAACCTAATATTTCTAACATTGTTGGACGACTTTATCCAGTAAATGATAAACGTATTGATGCTGGGTTCGTTATTTTTTATATGTCGGTCAACATGGGTGCACTTATTTCACCATTAATCTTAAACCAATTTGTTGACAGCGGGAAATTCCACACAGGCTTTTTAATCGCCGCATTTGGTATGGCTTTAGCTTTAGTATGGTATGTATTGTTCAACCGTAAAAATTTAGGTGATATTGGTGTTAAAGCTACTAATCCTTTATCAGCGAGTGAGAAGAAAAAATATACAATCTTGTTTGTTGCAATTGGACTTATTATTGCACTAGTCTTACTTATCACAGGACTTACAGGAACACTATCATTTAACATTATTAGTACAGCAGTGTTAGTTCTTGGTATTGTGTTACCAATTTGTTACTTCACAATTATGATTCGTAGTAAAGACGTTACAGATGACGAACGTTCTCGTGTCAAAGCATTTATACCATTGTTCATTTTAGGTGTTCTTTTCTGGTCTATTCAAGAACAAGGTGCGAATGTTTTAAATATTTTCGCATTAAAACAAAGTGATATGACTTTAAATATCTTTGGCTGGCAAACTGGATTCGGACCAGCCATTTTCCAATCAATTAATCCATTGTTTATCGTGTTACTAGCACCTGTGATTTCATTAATTTGGAGAAAAATGGCTAGAAATCAACCTAGTTTGGCAACAAAATTTGTATTAGGCACTATATTAGCTGGTCTTTCTTACATAATGATTGCCTTAGTAAGTTATACTGCCGGCGCTACATTTAGTGTTAACTGGATTATTTTATCTTATATCATTTGTGTTATTGGTGAACTATGTCTATCACCTACAGGTAATAGTGCTGCTGTGAAATTAGCACCAAAAGCATTCAATTCACAAATGATGAGTTTATGGTTATTAACTAATGCTACTGCTCAAGCCATAAACGGAACATTAGTTAAGTTAATTGAACCACTTGGTTATAAAAATTACTTTTTATTCTTAGGAGCTATTTCCATTATCATCAGCCTTATTGTTTTAGCCTTTGTGCCTAAAATTGTAAAAGCGATGAGAGGTATTAGATAACGCTCTTATAACTGATAAAATTATTGTAATATATTAAAACACTGCAAGTATCTATACTTTGCAGTGTTTTATTTTTGTGTTATTCACAATGTACTGTACAATAGTAACGATAACTATGATTTCTAGGGAGGCTCATGCATGACAACTCAATATAATCACGGTGTTCTATTTTACCACAAAGGTTCCGGTCTTAAAGCTATCCATGAAGGCTTAGGTGAAGTCGTTAAATCACTAACACCTCTTTGTAAACATCTATCAATTCAGCTAAGTGAGCATGAAGGTGATATTATTAAATATTGCGCACAAATAAAAACTGGAGACTATAGTACAGATGTCGATATATTATTTATTTTAGGCGGAGATGGAACAGTCAATGAGCTCATCAATGGAGTTTTACAACATAATTTAGATGTGCCACTTGCCATTATCCCAGGAGGTACGTTTAATGATTTCACCAAAACGCTTAACTTGGATCCACGGTATAAAATAGCGAGTCAACAACTTCAAAATGCAACTCCACAACCATATGATGTGATGAAAGTGAACGATCGTTATGCTTTAAATTTTGCAGGTCTCGGTTTAATAGTTCAAAATGCTTTAAATGTGCAACAAGGCAACAAAGATGTCTTCGGTAAATTGAGTTATGTAGGGTCTACAGTCAAAACATTAGTGAATCCTGAATATGTCAACTATACGCTTAATGTAGATGGCAAAAAGCTTGAAGATGAATCTTCAATGATTCTCGTAGCAAATGGCCCCTTTATCGGAGGCAATCGAATACCTATGACGGATCTATCGCCTAATGATGGCTATTTAAATGTTTTTATTTTTGATAACCAAAAATTCAGCGTCTTTACTGATGTTTTTAAACAACGCGATAGTATGAACTGGAATAATATTTCTCAGGGTATCCAACATATCCCAGCAAAACAAATTACTATCAGTACTGACGATACACATCAAGTAGATATTGATGGGGAGATTGCTTTAACAACACCACTACAAATAGAAATTATCCCAAGTGCAGTACGTATACTGACATTAACTTCACCTACAGTTAATACAGATGCCAACTAACAACATAAAAGGACAGTGCAACTTTTACGAGTTACACTGTCCTTACTTTTTATTTATTTCCAAGGAAATAATCTGCTACATCTTGCCAGTTATTTACTCTAGTAAATCTATCATCATTAATATTGTGCGATGCAGTGTACATTATTGGTTCTCCAGTGAAAATACTAAGTTGACGTGGATTATCATCAATTAAATAATCTGCATTCACAATATTTTTTCTACCACAAAACACAAAATGTTGTGGATCTAAAAATGGAAAGTACTCTCGCAACCATTCGTACTTATCATGGAAAGATGTCGGTACGTCCATCGCAGCTGTTGCAATATAAACATCATAATATGCAGTTAGCTTCTTCACTACTTCTTGTGCTTGAGCCATAACCTCTAGCTGACCAAAAAATCCTGGTTCGCGTAAAATTTCTGTCAATAAACCATCGTGTTCTGGCATAGCATGACGTAATTTTTTACCGTCTAACATATCATAGCTGATACCTAAATCTGTACGTTCATTGACACGTTTAATTAGTGCTCCTACAGTGTCTGCTAACACTTCATCCATATCAATAGCGATTGATTGTCTCGTCATCTTATTCTTCTTCTCCCTTTTCGTTCATTTAACTCAAAATACCAAACTTTTATACTACCTTAACTATACTTAAGACTCTCTTAAAACTCAAACTGTTGCAATACTTCACGCATTTTTTCATTTTGTTCTGGGAAACCAATAGTAATTCTCACACCATTTGGAAACTCACGAGTAATACATCCTACATTTAGTAACGCTTCATATAATTGATGCGGTTTATCGGTCTTAACAAAGATAAAATTAGTTTGACTTGGATAAAAATGTTTACTTTGTGGTAGCTCAAAAAATTTCTCACGTTCATTTGCATTACGTTCTTGAATAGATTGTAAATATGCTTGATCTTTAAAAGCTGCTAAAGCTGCATATTCTGATAAACGTCCTACATTAAATGGTGGTCGAATAATATTCCATTGTTCTATCGCTTCCTCTGAAGCAATAACATAGCCTACACGTAAACCTGCGAGTCCATATGCTTTAGAAAATGTACGTAAGATAAAGGCATTAGCAAATTCTTTTTGTAACGCTAAGGCATCTGGAAAGTCATTGGCCGTAACAAATTCAACGTAAGCTTCATCTAAAATAACTGGAACGTGACTTGGTACATTTTGTAAAAAGTGTGTTAATTCCTCATGTGTAAAGTATGTACCTGTAGGGTTATTTGGATTACAAAGCCACACTAATTTTGTCTCATTATCAATTTGTGCTAATATACCGTCTAAATCAAAGTGTCCATTTTGTAATGGTACTTGTACTACATTTGCCGATTCTACAATAGCATTATGATAATATTGGCCAAAAGTCATCTCACTCGTCACAATTTTATCACCTGGTGTTAATACTGCTCGTGAAATCATTAAAATAACTTCATCCAAACCTGCTCCAAATAAAATTCGTGATGGTGCTACGTCTAATGCTTTGCTGATTTCTTCTTTAAGTAATGGAGAACCAGTTTCTGGATAATAACATAATTCGTCCACATTGGCTTGAATTGCTTCTTTGGCTTTGGGTGATGGACCATATAAATTTTCATTAGATGCTAATTTATACAATTCTCCTTCAATACCATATTCTTCCTTCAATGCACGTGGTGATAAACCTGGTTGATACGCTGATAATTGTTCGATTTGCTTTTTCATCGTTGCATCGGTCCTCCTTCATATTAACTACAAAAATTTCAAAACTTATCCACTATTATAACGCTTTAATCTGTTGAAAAGCAATCTACTCTCATTAATTAAAAAATGCTGAGACTAGCGTTCTACATGCAACATTGCTAGTAGAATTTATATAGCTAATCTCAGCAAAATATTTGAATCTTGTAATTTTAGTCAACCAAGTTATGTTTTTCTAAATAGTTTTTAGCCACTTCATAAGGATCTTGCTTTTTAACGGTAACTTGATAGTTCATCTCTTGCATTTCTTCGTCTGTAATTTTACCAGCTAGTTTATTTAATGGGTCTTTGATTTCTGGATGGTCTTTCAAATAAGATTCTTTAAACATTGGCGCACCTTGATATGGTGGGAATACTTTTTTCGTATCTTTTAAAACAACCATATCATATTGTTTTAATTCAGCATCAGTTGAATACGCATCAATTAAATTAATATCATTGTTTTCAACGGCTTGATATCTTAACTTAGGTTCCATTGTTTTAATATTATTTAAATTTAAACCATAAGCTTTTTTAACAGCTGGATAACCATCTTTTCGGTCATTAAATTCCAACGTAAAACCAGGTTTTAATTGGTCTTCTACTTTTTGAAGATCAGCAATTGATTTTAAGTTATGCTTTTCAGCAAAATCACGTTTTACTGCTAACGCATAAGTATTATTATATGACATTGGCTTTAACATCGTCATATCAAACTTGTCCTCTAAACTCGTTTTTGCTTGTTGATAAACTTTACTTTCTTCTTTAGATTGTAAATCTTCTTTCGTCAGTTCACCTAATACTGTACCTGTAAATTCTAAATATCCATCAATATCATCAGATTTTAAAGCATTAAATAAAAATGATGTTTTGCCCATACCATCTTTAATTTCGACAGTATCATCCGTATTATCTTCAATTAAAATTTTGTACATATTTGTAATTATAGATGGCTCTGAGCCTAATTTACCTGCTATTGTTACCTTATCACCCTTATTAGCAAGTAACGGTGCAATAATTACTAGTATTAAAATAACAGCGATAATAGCTAATGACATCACTAATTTTTTATAAGATAAATGTTGCATAAACCGTAGTACAATATCAAAAATTATGGCTAATAATGCAGCTGGAATAGCACCAATAAGAATCAATGCTGAATTATTGCGGTCGATACCTAGTAAAATCAAATCACCCAGTCCACCTGCGCCGATTAGTGCGGCAAGGGTCGCTGTGCCGATAATTAAAACCATAGCAGTACGAATACCAGCCATAATCACGGGCATTGCTATTGGCAATTCAACCTTTGCTAACCTTCTACCCGGTTTCATACCAATCCCTTTTGCTGCTTCAACGAGAGATGAATCTACTTCATTTATTCCTGTATATGTATTTCTTAAAATAGGTAACAATGCATATACAACAAGCGCAATTACAGCAGGTACTTTGCCGATACCAAATAATGGGATCATTAATCCTAACAACGCTAAAGACGGTATCGTTTGTAAAATCGCTGCGATATTCATTACCACTTCTGCAAATTTAGTCGTTTTAGTTAATAGTATACCTAATGGTACCCCTATTAAAGCTGCTATCAACAAAGCAATAAAGGATAACTGTATATGTTCGACAATTGTCGTCAATAGTTCGCCTTTACGTTCCGAGAGTGTCTCAATTAAAGCATTCATTGTAACACTCCCCCTTTATTTTGCTTATTTAAGTAAGTAAACATATCTTTACGATGCAATTGGTAATTCTTCTTAGACTCTGTCTCAATAATGGTTATCATGTCATATTGTGCTAATAACTGAAACGCTTCTTCTATTTTAGCCGTACTCTTTAACGTTGGAGTGTTTGTAACTGATGACACTTCCGCTTCACTTAAATAAGGTAATATAGATGCTATTGTAGGTGATGTCTGTATATGTTGACCTAAAAATTGTTTCACAAAATCATTTTTAGGATGTTTCATAAAGTTTTCAGGTGTATCAATTTGCTCGACCCGTCCTTCATTTAATAAACAAATACGATCCCCTAATTTGATTGCCTCTTGAATGTCATGCGTCACAAAGACGATTGTTTTCTTAATTTTACGTTGTAATTCGATTAAATCATCTTGCAGTTTTTCACGACTAATAGGATCCAATGCACTAAATGGTTCATCCATTAAGATAACGGGTGGATCTGCTGCTAATGCTCTAATAACACCTACACGTTGCCTTTGCCCACCTGATAACTCATCAGGCTTTCGGTATTTAAATTGCTCTGGCGTTAAACCAACCATATCAAGTAATGTATCCACACGCTGTTCTATGTCTTGTTCTGACCATTTTTTCATTTGTGGCACTTGAGCAATATTTTCTTTTATGGTCATATGCGGGAATAAAGCGATCTGTTGTAATACATAGCCAATATCCCAACGCATTTCATATATTGGATAATCACTAATTGGTTTACTATTAAAATATATATAACCATTCGTCAATGATATTAATCTATTAATCATTTTCAAAGTGGTAGTCTTCCCACAACCTGAAGGGCCGATCAACACAAAGAACTCCCCTTGTTCAATGTTAAACGACACATCATCAACTGCTGTTTTCTCACCATAACGCTTTGTTACGTTTTTAAATTCTATCATAACTGTCACCTTCATTTTCATTTCGAAATATAGTAGTTATACCTCATTGTTTGCTCTATTCCCTATTCATTTACATCTTAAATATAATTATTTACACAAGTCAAAGTTATTAGTTTCTTTCAAAAAAAGAAGTTTACATCACAAAACCACATGGGCAGACGATCATGTACTGCTTGTTTTGCTTTAAACTTCTGTTTGTACCTTTAGTACTTCAACTAACGGTATATATGCACTAAATTTGTGCTTTATAGGATTGAATTGTTTCTAAAAACTTAGGACAATAATGTTTTAATTTATAACTTCCGACACCGTCAATAGCAATCATATCTTGTTTTGATTCAGGTTTACGTTTGGCAAATTCTTCCAATGTATAATCTGAAAAAATACTTACAGGCGCTATTTCTAATTGTTCACTTAGTTGTTGTCGCACTGATTTTAATTCATCAAATAAAGCTTTATCAACACCTTCTACCGTGTTAATACTAACTTTCTCTTTAGACTTACGTTTAAATGGTGTTGTAAAGACTGCTGCATTCGCATTTAATAATTTTTTCACTGATGCATCGCACGTTAATATTTCATCATGCTCATTTAAATAGCCTTTAAAGCGAAGTTCATCAATTAAATGACTTAAGTCTGATGTTGTATAATCTTTCATTAATCCATGAGTTGATAACTGATCATAATCACAATATTTAATATAGTCCGATGTCTCGCCCCTTAATACTTGAATAATCACGCTGTAACTTTCTTGTTGTTTCATTCTGGCAATACAACTAATTATCATTTTAGCTTCATCTGTCATATCGTAAGTTTTATTTTCATGTACACAATTACTACATTGCTGACATTCTTCTAGTTTTTCATTAGGTTCAAAATAATGTACGAGTGTGGCCTCTAAACATTTTTTAGTTTTTGTGTATTGAATCATTTTTGTCAGCTTTTCACCCATTTTATCTTTATAATCATCGTCTGCTTTAGACACTGAAATAAAATATTGATGTAAGCCAATATCTCGTTCACTGAAGAGGAGAATACAATCACTATTTAATCCATCACGACCTGCACGTCCTGCTTCTTGATAATAGGATTCTAGATCTCCTGGCATATTGTAATGAATTACATATCGCACGTTCGATTTATCAATTCCCATACCAAAGGCATTTGTAGCTACGACTACACGAACACGATCATATACAAAGTCATTTTGTGCTTGTTCTCTTTCTTTATTTGATAGACCCGCATGATAAATCGTACTTTGAATATTTTGATCTTGAAAAGCTTCATGAAGCTCTTCCACTTGTTTACGTGTCGAACAATAAATGATCCCTGCAACATCTGAGTGTTCTTTAACATAATCTAGGACAAATTTTTGCCGTTGATACGTTGGATTAACTTTAAACACCAAATTACGACGTTTAGTGCTTGTTTTAATCTCATCATTTTTATTAATATTCAAACGTTGCATAATATCTTTTTGCACTTCTGTAGTTGCAGTAGCAGTCAAAGCTACAATCGCAAAATCTTGAGGTAACGCAAAGACTTTATGAATAACTTCTTGGTAACTTGGTCTAAAATCGTGTCCCCATTTTGAAATACAGTGTGCTTCATCAAAAGCAACTAAAGGGATAGTCAATTGTTGTAATAAGTTGACGAAATACCCATTATCAAAACGCTCAGGTGCTACATATAGAAATTGTACTTCACCACGTAATAGCTCTTGTTCTACAGCTTTTTGTTGTTTTTGAGTCATACTACTATTTAAATAAGCTGCATTAATCCCAGCAGCATTCAGTTGATCTACTTGGTCTTTCATTAAAGAAATGAGTGGACTAATAACAATTGTTGTCCCACCAAGCATCAAACCTGGAACTTGATAACAAATTGATTTACCTCCACCTGTAGGTAAAACGCCCAACACATTGCGATGATCTATGATTTTACTAATGATTTCCTTTTGGCCAGGACGGAAAGTCTCATAACCAAAATAATGTGATAAAGTTGTTTCCATGTTTTAAAATCCCTCATTGTTCATTTAATTCTTCTAGTTCACTCCATCGTGCAATATCATTCTCATATTGATTTTCTAGTTGTTGTTGCTCTTCATTTAATTCTTTGATTTTGGCATAATCAGAACTTGCCTCTATCATTTCTTGCTCAATCGTTGTCAATCTGTCCTCAGTTTGATCAATTCTAGCTAGTATTGTTTCAAATTCTTGTTTTTCTTTATAAGATAGCCCTTTTTTCTTCTTTTTTACATTCTGTTGCTGAGTTTTATTATTAGCTTTTTCTGTTGCTGCTTGTGCTTTGTCTTGTTCTCGTTTCACTGCTTCATAATCTTCAAAAGAGCCTATAATACGTTCTAATTTACCATCGTGAATATACCAATATTCTTGGGCAACTTTGTTTAAAAAGTAGCGATCATGGCTTACCGTAATAACTGTTCCACCAAATGAATCGATGTAATCTTCTAAAATAGTTAATGTTTCAGTATCTAAATCATTGGTAGGTTCATCTAGTAATAAAACATTAGGTTGATGTACTAACAATTTCAATAAATAAAGTCGCTTTTGTTCTCCCCCAGATAATTTGAATAACTTTTTACCGTGTGTTGCACTAGGAAATAAAAACCGCTCCAATAATTGTGTTACTGAAACTGTTGTGCCATCTTTTTCTTTGGCAGTCTCACTTTCTTCTCTCAAATAATCAATCATACGTATATCTCTGTCTAAGCGTTCATCTGTTTGTTTAAAGTATGCCACTTTAACAGTTTGACCTATTTTTAACTCACCAGTAAAGTTATCATCTTCACCACTTAAAATATTTAATAGCGTTGTTTTACCTGCACCATTCGGCCCTACAACACCTATTTGTTGACCATTTTGAATAACTTCAGTAATACTGTCGAATAGTACTTTATTATTAATTTGTTTTGTCACTTCGTCTAATTCAAATACTTGCTTACCTAAGCGAGAATAAGCTAAGTTTAGCGATCCTTTATCTTGCTGTTGTTGATTTTGCACATCTTGTTCCAACGAATTAAAACGGTTGATACGTGCTTGTTGTTTCGTTGTACGTGCTTTCACACCTGCTCTCATCCAAGCAAGTTCTTGTTTATACAAAGCCTGTTGCTTTTGTTGTTGTTTTTGAGCGATTACTTCATTTTCTGCTCGCATTGTAATGTAACTTTCATAGTTACCTGGATACGTAGTTAACTTGCCTTGGTTCAGTTCGATGATACGTGTTGATACTTCGTTTAAAAAGTAACGATCATGAGTTACGAATAAGACAGTGTGTGGATACTGTTTCACAAAGTTAATTAACCAATTGATAGATTCAAAATCTAGATGGTTAGTTGGTTCATCTAATAATAATAAATCTGGTTGCTCAATTAAAGTTTTAGCCAAGCCAACACGTTTTTGCTGTCCACCAGATAATTCGCTAACATTTTTCGACGTCTCGACAATACCCAACTTAGATAGAATAGTTTTAATTTCTGCACTATAATCCCAAGCGCCTTGCGTGTCCATTGCTTCTTGCGCACGCATCATCATTTGAAAATTAGCTTCTGTTTGTTGTTCAGTGTATTGTGCAATTGCATTTTCATACGTTCGGATTGTTTTTAATGTTTCTGTTTCCGAAGACAACACTGCTTCAAACACAGTCATATCATCATCAAATTCTTGCTTTTGTGATGAATAACGAATGCGATATGCATTAGGATGATTAATGTCAGCCTCATAGTCTTCATCTAAATTAGCAATGACTTTAAGTAAGGTACTTTTGCCTGTACCGTTTATACCAACAAGACCTATTTTTTCACCTTCCGAAACAGATAAATGTAAATCGTCAAAAATAGTTTTGTCCGCATACGATTTATGTAAATGTTCAATTTTATATGCTTCCATGCTCAACATCCTTTAAATATCGAAAATTCTGAGTATCTCTGTTAAACTTATTTTCAGTTCCATATATTATACACCTTTTTGAGTTCAAATGATACAAAGGAGATTAGCTTATGGTTGAATTTTTTCAAGATTTACCTCCATATCTGCAAGCACTTATTGCAGGTATTATTACCTGGCTCTTAACAGCTTTAGGAGCTTCATCCGTTTTCGTGTTCAAAAACGTTAACGAGAAAATACTGAATTCTATGCAAGGTTTTGCTGCTGGTATCATGATAGCAGCTAGTTTTTGGTCATTATTGCAACCTGCTATCTCTTATAATGAGGATTCAAATTTATCATGGTTACCGGTTGCAATAGGCTTTTTATTAGGCGGTTTTTTTATTCGAGCTTTAGATATTATCATTCCGCACATACACCAAAATGCAGTAGATGCCCAGCAATACCAAGAAGGTCCTAAAACAAACAAACTAAACAAAAATACCCTTCTTGTATTGGCTATTACATTGCATAATATCCCCGAAGGTTTGTCTATTGGGGTTGCTTTTGGTGGTATTGTCTCAGGAAATGGTGAAGCGACATTCTTAGGTGCACTAGGTTTAGCCATCGGTATCGGAATTCAAAATATCCCTGAAGGCGCAGCATTATCTATGCCTATACGTGCCGCTGGTGCCTCACGTTGGAAAGCTTTCAATTATGGTCAGGCTTCTGCTATTGTAGAACCTATTTTTGCCACTATTGGAGCCGCTACGGTATTAATCATTACACCAATGTTACCTTATGCATTAGCGTTTGCTGCTGGTGCAATGATATTCGTTGTAGTAGAAGAATTGATACCCGACTCTCAATCTGGTCAAAATACTGATTTAGCCACACTTAGCCTTATGTTAGGATTTACCATTATGATGATTTTAGATGTGGCTTTAGGTTAAATTTCCCTATATTAATTACTGACATTTAGAAAATTATAATCGTATCATTCTTTCCACTAATAGCTATAATGAACAACTATTAATTGAATAATGGCACTAAAAAACTGAGCGTAGCAATTATTTACTTGCTACACTCAGTTTTTTTATTAAAATTACTATATTCACAAAAAAGCTAAGGCGAATATTCATCGCCTTAGCTTTTTACATGATTAATGTTTTTCTTGCCCTTTAGGGCCTGGTTCATAACTATATTCAGATGGTTTTATCTTATCAAAGTCAGGATTATCATAGAATCTGAATAAGTCACCATTTAACACGCTGTCACTCATTTCTAAGTCTTTTTCAACTTGCTGTTTACGTTTTTCAAAGTCTTTAGGTTTCTCGGTGATTAATTCATTATCTTTATTGGAGTAAATTTTACCATTTACATATTTATAATCTTCTGTAATAAAGTCACCATTTCTAAATGGCACTGTATCATTATGTTCTTTAGATAATAAATCAGTTCCCATCATTAGATAATTTTTCGTATCAATACCTAATAAATGTAACATTGTCGGCATAACATCCGCTTGTCCAGCGTATGTTTCATCTACAGTACCTTCTTTACCTGGTATTTTAAGCCAGAATCCTGTACGGTTAAGGTCTGTGAATTTAGCCGGCGTAATCTCTTCACCTAATAATTTTTCCATAGCTTTGTTATGGTTTTCTGATATACCGTAATGGTCACCATAAATCATAATTACTGAATCGTCATATATACCTTTTTTCTTAAGATCTGTAATAAAGGCTTCTAAAGACTCATCTAAATAACGCGCTGTTTGTACATAACCATCTACTGTAGAGTCACCCGTTTGTGGTGATTCTATCGTTTGATCCTCTGGAGCTAACGTAAATGGATAATGATTTGTTAATGTGATCAAGTGACTATAGAATGGTTGTTTTTCTTTGGCTAAATAATTTGCTGATTCCTTAAAGAATTCTCTATCTTTTAACCCAAGATTTTCTAAGTTCTCTTGTGACATATCATAATAAGTCGCATCGTAGAACTTGTCTATACCAAAGTGTTTATAAATTTGATCTCGGTTCCAGAACGTTTTGTAGTCACCATGCATAACACTAGATGTGTAACCTTGTTTCTGATCCATAATCGCTGGTAACGATTGGAATGTGTTATCACCTTTTAATGAAAAGGCAGAACCTTGTGGTAAACCATACAAACTATTATCCAACGTAAATTCTGAATCCGATGTTTTACCTTGCCCAGTTTGATGGAAGAAGTTTGGATAATATCTAAAGTCTTGATTACCAGTAGATAATTTATTTAAGAATGGTGTCACTTCTTCACCATTAACCTTTTTATTTATTAGGAAAGTCTGGAAACTTTCTAAATGAATTTTAATAACATTCTTTTTCTTCGCAGCACCATAATATTCTTTATTAGGTTCTACGCGTTTTTGTTTAGTGTAATTCAACACTTTAGTTAAATCATCTTCATTTGCTAAAGCTTTTTGTTGTTTATTTTGAATTGTTTTTACACCATCGTAGACTGTGAAGTTATATGGTCCTAAATATTTCACTAAATATTTATGATCAAATGTACGAGTTAATAACTCCGGACGATCAGACTCAGCAAACGCTAAGTTCAAGAAGAATAATGCAATTGATGCTGCCATCACGACTGGTACAAATTTCTTACTAAACACACGTTTATCTAACCATTTTTGTTTAAATATTAAAACAAACAAATAGATTATTGTGTCAACAAAGTAAATAAAATCGTACCATTTAAATGAAGCCGTTACGGCACCACCCATAGAATCTACATTACCTACTTGATTTAATGTACTGAATGTTAAAAAGTCAGAAAAGAATCTGAAATAAACAACATTCGCATATAATAAGAAACTAAGTAAAAAGCCACCAATAAAGATAAACCAAAATGCTTTTTTACCTTTAAAGAATAAAAATAAACTCAATACTAATGCTATTAAACTGTATGGATTCATTAAAAGGATTAAATTTTGTACTAACCCTTTTACACCTAAAGAAAAATCAACATAATACGAAAAATACGTTTTTAACGTAACCGTAATCACTGTTAGTATAAAAAACGCAAATAGCGTCAATTTTTTCTTGTGTATACTCATGATTGTTTCCCCCGTTAATTTTTTTAATAGGATGGACATCGTATCTTCCATTCCCTAAAAGTTAATAAAATACTTTTATTTAATATATGTATTGTTTGCATTAAATATATAACGCAGACAACGCATAGTGCGTTTGGCTGAAGTTACTTCATGAGTTTGTCATATTTTCTGAATTAATTTTCTAAAGTCGATTTAAGAACATAACTCATATGTCATTTTTATTTTGTCATTAATGTCATTATCATGATTTTATTGTGAACTATTTTAACACAATATTTAAATTTTATAGTTTAAACATCAACTGTAAATTAGATTTAAAATCTTCTTTGTAGTTTATATAAACAATTTACAATCAAGAGTGCTTTGTAATCTTTTTGTAACAAAACGTATATAGTTCAATTAATAAATATAAAGCAATTCCAGCAAAATTTCAAGTGAAAGCATAACGTTTCCGTTTGTTTTAACATTATTTATTCGGCTTTTATTGCAAAAATTGAAGTCGCTATTTAATTATACGTAGGTTTTACTATTAATTAATCGGACTATAGTCTTATTAACAAATAAAAACACGAAGCAACATTCTAACAATGTCTTCGTGTTTTCATTATTCTCGCATTAATTTTAATAAGTAGTGTTTAAGTCCAAATAAGCCAAGTACTTATTAAAGTCTGCCCACAACTTACGTATTTACTATTTAAGCATTTCTAATTGCATTCTATACTCAATACCATGAAACAGTTGATTTAACCAATTGCTATATTTTACTAAATTCATTTCTGCTGTTTCCACATCGATAAATTGGAACTTCAGTTTTTCACCTTGATGTTTTTGCCCTAACTTCGTTAAATGATACGTAGCAATCGTTCCAATTTGCGGATAACTACCTAACGTGTAATGATCATTTAACAGCACGATTGGGGTGCCATCACGTTTTACTTGAATTGTCCCTTTTTGTACAGATTGATGCGGAGGCATGTCATCATAATAAGCTTTCACAGATTGTCCTTCTACAACCATTCCTACTCGATTTGCTTTACTCGTAACTTTATATTCACCTGTAGTAAAACGTTCTAACACCATAGTGTCAAAATCATCTGTACCTTTATTTTTTATTACGTGAAAAACATCTGACATATAATTAAATGATAGTGCGTAACCATCTATGCCCCAATTTGTTTGATGCGTTTCTTCTAAATTTTCAAACAGTTTGTGATGGCGTTCAGTGTACTCACGCTTCATATTAATTTCATCACCTGTTTGTAATTGTCTACCTTCAAAGCCACCAATGTGTGATTTAAAATCCGTAGAAGTAGAACCTAACCAATCGTCCAATTCGAAACCACCACCGACTGCTAAATACACTCTTGAAGTACGGTTAGTTTCAATGAAAGTTAAAACATCACCTTTTTCCATTAAGTATAATTTGTTCGGCAAAATAGTTAAATTTGCTGTTGCTGCTTTAAACGTGCCACCGCTTAATGCTATTAACGTTGGTTCCGTGAACCTAATGCTCGCCATTTTATTAGTCATTTCAAGCGTTGCTTCATTCTTATCATTTGCCACAAGACGATTAGCAATTTCATGAGATAGAGGGTCTAAAGCGCCACCTCTAATAACACCTAAATGCTCGTACCCTTGACGTCCAAAGTCTTGAAAGCTTGAAAACAAACCTGCATTTTCAATTATGATTGACATGGATTAAAGCCCCCTAAATCTAACTCATGTGGTTGATAAGCTTTAAACTGAACATTATCACCGAGTTTAAGTTTTGTGAAATCTTCTTGTTGTGGATCAAATAATTTTATAGGTGTATAACCAATAACTAACCAATCACCATATGTATCTGTAGTATTAATACCTGTTTTTTTACCTTCAATGATTACTGCACCTGCAGGAATAAATGTCTTTTCCTTTCCTGTGTGATTAACGAATAAGCGTTTGTCCATTCCAGTTAAATACGGAAAGCCTGGTGAATAACCCATCATCGACACAAAATAGTTATTTTGTGTATGTAACTTTATAAATGAAGATAAATCCATATCATAGAAGTTTAATAAAGCATCTAAATCGGGACCATATGCACCACCATAAACAACTGGGATTTCAGTCACATTTTCAGATGAAGGTACATGTCGAATTTCTAATTGGATAGATTCTATTAAATCTTTCATATATTTAAATGGAGAATTAATATTATGATGTTTAATCATATCTCGTGCATCATAACAAATCATAATGTCGGATTCTGTTGGTACAATTTCCGTAATAAATGGATAATCGTGGGCAACAAAATAATCTTTTAATGCTAACAAGTCCTCCGTTAAATCTTGAGATACTTCTTTTTCAATAGAAACGACAATTGCTTGATCCCCTTGACTATAAATCTTCATAACTTCACCTCATAATTTGTTTCTAATTGTAAAATACTTCTAAACCTTGGATTATTTTATCTACAACTGTACCTATAAAAAAATAGACAAACACCATTTCTAAAATACAAAGTAATACGAGAATACTAAATGAAAGGCCCCAAGTATACTGTTCATGTTTTGTAGTGAGTAACCATTTAACTAGCAGCGTTGTCACTATAATAAGTACTAACCATATTATTAACATTTGTTAACTCCAGTCTATACTAATTCACATCTTTATATTTTCATTGTATTCTTAATTACGCGTTAAGAACTAATAAAATAACTATGCGTCTTTATAAAACGCATTGCTTCAATACTTCACCTATTCTATAGATAAATTTCAACATCAGCAACCTCGCGTAAACTATTTATTAACATTACTTCAATTAAATCATGTTGTACCTTATATTTAAATGACGCTATATCGTAATCTTTAACTTTCACTTTTTCCTGTTCTAATAAATATTGACGCATTGTCCCACGCAAGAAGTCCTCATTATAAGACGGTGTATACCATTGACCATCTTCTTTTATAACAATATTGCCAATATCAAATTCTAATATTTTACCTTCTTCATTATATAATAAAATTAAATCCGTTTCATGATTGTGTCGTAAATGCTCGCGTTGTGATGTTTTATTAATGACATATGCTTTAGGTACATGTTGAGACACACACTGTAATTTTGCAGTAAAGTGATTTTTAGTTGTAAGTGGGAATATTTGATAGTCCATTTTCCCACTTTCATCCAATGTCAATTTAATGCGTTTCATTTGTGTTGGATATTGCTTTTCGATTGATGTAATCGTGTCATCCCACAACTTGTCGTTAAATGGGTATGCAAACTGTTTACTCGATTGTTTAATACGTGCTTTGTGATAGGCTAAACGCTTTATTTGACCTTCATCTAATTGCATAGTTTCAAATAATATCATTACAATCTCCCCAATATTTTGGATTTATCTTTAAATTCTTGTATTTCTGCTTGTGGATCAGAATCAATGGTAATACCTGCACCCACACCATAGACCGCTTCATTTTCAATATACTGTAATGTCCTAATTGGAACATTAAAAATCGCACGCTGTTCTGGCAACAATAAACCTATAGTGCCACAGTATATATTTCTAGGCACTTGTTCTAATTGTTTAATATATTTCATTGTATTTAATTTCGGCGCACCTGTAATCGAGCCACATGGAAACAATGCCGCCATTATATTATTCAATGATAACGCAGTTCGTAGTTTGCCACTAACCATAGATGTCATTTGATATACTGTATGATACATTTCAATAGCAAATAAATTATACACTTTAACCGTATCTGTTTGAGCAATTCGAGCGATATCATTACGCAATAAATCAACGATCATAACATTTTCAGCTTGGTCCTTTGACGAGTTTCGTAAACGCTCATAGTTTGCTGCATCTGCTGCTGGTGTAACACCACGTGCAATCGTTCCTTTCATTGGCTTACTTACAATCATATTCGAATGCCCTTGAAAATCACCTTGTTGAAAGAATAATTCAGGTGATGCCGAGGCAACTTTAATTTCATCTGTATCTAGTAGCACTCCATAATTTCCATTATTGTGACATCGTAATTGATAATACAATGTAGAAATATGCTCTTGTATAGGAGCTTTTAGTCGTGTCGTATAATTTACTTGATACGTATTACCATTAACAATTTCTTGTTGCACTGTTTTAATATGAGTTGTTAACGTATCATCTGGCAATATAAATTGAAATTGATGTTTATTTTCCGTCTGCTGTATTGACTCAATTTGATGTCCTTGAACTGTATCAGCAAATACATATGCTGCCGCATAGATGTAAGAAGACGGCACTGTACAAGTAGCCATATCTTCATTATAAAAAGGTGCCGCTTCGTAAGGTAAATACAACGCAACGTAATAGCCAGCTGCTTGCATCTGTTCTGCAAAAGCCACGACATCTCCTACTTGATAAAGTTGTCGAGCAACAGCTTTATCAATATATTGAGTCAATGTCATATTATAAGTTTGATAGTCAACATCATCTAAATAATACCGATAATTAAAATGGACTTGCACTTGTATCACCTATCTTTTCAAGAAATAATCGTAATTGTTTATGTCCATATTGACTTAAAATGGACTCTGGATGGTACTGTACACCAAAGATGGGATGCTCTCGGTGCTGCACGCCCATGATAATATGGTCACTCGTTTCTGCAGTTATTATTAAAGATTTGGGCAACGTTTGCCTATTGACCATGAGTGAATGATAGCGCATCACACTAAATTGTTGTGGGATACCATAAAATATGCCCTGATTAGTATGCGTTAGTGCAGCCACATGTCCGTGTACTGGTCGCACATTCGGTATAATTTCTCCACCATAATACGAGACAAGTAATTGGAAACCTAAACACACGCCTAATATCGGTATTTGTTGTTCAAATGTTTGAATTAATTGATATAACATTGGATAGTCTTCTGGACGACCAGGACCTGGTGAAATAACAATGGCACTTGGTTTACTTGCTTGTAATTGAGCTATATTTAAGTCATCAACGTCGATAACAGTAATCGGTTGCTGACTCATACTATTTAAATAGTCTACTAAATTATATGTAAATGAATCTTTATTATCTATCATAACTATCATGTTAACTTTTACCTCTTTCATAACAACATTTTGGTTTGTAGACACTTTAATTATCCCAAATATCGACTTGCTTTTACAGCTTAAATATATTATTCTATTCTCCGTATAATTTAATTAACAGAGGTTTCTAGCTGATACCCTCTATAAAAAACTAGACACACTTTCGTCTGTCTTTTTATAGAGATAGACGTTTTTTTATGTCTATTTTTCTAATATTGCTAGCTATTACCTTTTAAAGGAGAGCAAACTTAATTATGACACAAGATATATTAGACCACAGTAAAGCGCTAGTCGTTTTCAGTGGCGGACAAGATAGTACGACTTGTCTTTTTTGGGCAAAGGCACGCTTTGATGAGGTGACTTTAGTAACATTTGATTATGGTCAGCGACATCAGACGGAAATTGACGTTGCAAAACGTATTGCACATGAACAAAATTTACAACATCATGTATTAGATATGTCGTTGTTATCACAACTCACTCCAAACGCTTTAACTAATCATGAGCTCGCAATCGATACAGCTGAGGATGGTGTCCCTAACACCTTTGTACCTGCACGAAACTTACTTTTCTTATCTTTCGCTGGTGCTTTAGCTTATCAATTAAATATTAAAAATATCATTACTGGTGTCTGCGAAACAGACTTTTCAGGTTATCCTGATTGTCGCGATAGCTTTGTAAAATCAATGAATGTAACATTGAATTTAGCAATGGACAAAAATTTCGTCTTACATACTCCATTAATGTGGTTAGATAAAAAACAAACTTGGAAACTCAGTGACCAACTTGGTGTCTTAGATTACATTAAAGACCAAACACTTACTTGCTATAATGGTATTATTGGTCAAGGTTGTGGTGAATGTCCAGCTTGTCATTTGAGAACACGTGGCCTCACGCAATATTTAGCGACTAAAGGAGAGAATCTTTAATGTTTCAACAAAATTATCCGAATGTAGCACATGATTATATGTATGAATTAAATAAAGACTTTAACTTTTCTGCCGCTCATTATATACCTAGTGAAGATGCTGGAAAATGTATGCGAACGCATGGTCATACTTACTTTGTGAATTTGACTATTGCAGGTGATACATTGGATCATAACGGATTTCTCGTTAATTTTAGCGATTTAAAACAATTAGTACATGGCAAATTTGACCATCAGTTACTCAATGAGCTACCTGAATTTCAAGGAAAAAGCCCTTCGACTGAAGTTGTAGCACATACAATCTATGAATTAATACAAAATGCCCTTAACCAACGTACTAATCAGCCACAATGTTTACAAGTGTATGTCCGTGAAACTCCAACGAGTTATGTAGTATTTCGTCCAAAGGAGCATCGCAATGGCTAAAATTCCAGTGTTAGAAATATTTGGACCTACTATTCAAGGTGAAGGTAGTGTTATTGGTCGTAAAACTATGTTTGTCAGAACAGCTGGCTGCGATTATCGATGCAGTTGGTGTGACTCTAGCTTCACATGGGATGGTAGTGCAAAAGAAGACATTCGCATGATGACTGCAGCAGAAATCTACGAGGAATTGTATGCAATCGGCGGCGAATTATTTAATCATGTAACTATTTCAGGGGGCAATCCAGCTTTAATCAAAGGTATTCAAGACCTAGTAGACCTATTTGATAGCAAAAACATCCAAAGTGCTTTAGAAACTCAAGGCAGCAAATTCCAACCTTGGATGCTACAAATTGATGATTTAACTATTAGCCCTAAGCCACCAAGTTCACTAATGAAACCAAATTTACCCATCTTAGACAATGTTATTGAACAATGTCACGACGAGGCATTAAGTCTTAAAGTCGTTATTTTTACCGATGAAGATTACGACTTTGCAAAAATGATTCATCACAGATATCCTAACATTCCCTTCTATTTACAAGTTGGAAATCCTTATTTAGACGGTGAACAGGTAGCTGATCACACCTCCAAACTATTATCTTTATATGAATCACTGGTCAATCGTGTAATGGGCAGTGCTGATATGAATAACGTCTATGTCTTACCTCAACTTCATACGTTACTTTGGAGTAATAAAAAAGGCGTTTAAATACTTTAGTACAAATTCAATATATTCAGATGACTAAGACATCAAGTTGTATCGTTTTTAAAGAAAAGTGCAAAATGAACTACTTTATCTAAAAAACAATAGTCTCCATGCTCACGGTAAACGTTAACAAAAACTGCCAACAAAATTGGAGACTTTGCCGATAGCTCTTGGCGTATTGGCAATAAATAAACTTTAGATATTAATTCTCCTAAGCAATTTCTATAATATTGGCAGTGCTTTGGGCCGACTCCTGTGGGAATAACACTTGTCGAAGACTATAGGCTGAGGCAGTGCCCGCGGAAAGCGTGCACCAAAAACTGCCAATAATGTCAGAAACTTTGCTATTGCCTATTTCTTCAATGCCACTGAAATTTACAAAATTTTAACATATCAAATGTTATTAAATGCTTAACACATTATTAATTGGTATAATGTTGCAATGAAGTAAAATGTAAGGAGACCAAAATGCTAATATCTATTATCATCAACATTATTGCGACAGTTGTCATTCTTGGTATTGACCTCTATCGCCAGAATTTCAAACAACTAAAGTATAGCTCTGTTCTCATTGCACTCACTATTAATGGTCTTATTAATTTATTTATAGTAGGCGAATATGATTATATTTCCTTTTTTACAAT
The DNA here is from genome assembly GCF_017892945.1 of Staphylococcus sp. GDX8P114P-2. Classification (NCBI taxonomy): domain Bacteria; kingdom Bacillati; phylum Bacillota; class Bacilli; order Caryophanales; family Staphylococcaceae; genus Staphylococcus; species Staphylococcus sp. GDX8P114P-2. The sequence goes on from NZ_JAESMB010000008.1 coordinate 251,857, forward strand.
TTTGTTATTTTTAGCATGGACATTATTGCAACTTTATATTAATCGCGTAGTAGATGTGTTTGTAATCAAAGAACAAAAGTTTATTGCGGTGGTACTTACTATTATTTTAAGTACATCAACTATTCTTACATATAGCACTAGTCATGATTCTTACTACATGTCTATTCCTTATTTAGCACCAGCCATAGCCCTTATAGGTGCAATATTTTTATTTTACAGTACATTTCAACCAGAAGAACAAATGCACTTTAAACTTATTAATAAAATTAAACGTCCAATTTTAATTGGTAACCTTATGCTCATAATGTCCTTTATCTTAATGACTTTATTAACACCATACTGGTATGCATTTTTAATTATTTACATTGTATTTATTGCATTTATATTTTGGCAAAATATTTTTTCTAAACAAAATGATTAATTGATTTATTTTTGTGGTATAGATAGACTGTTAAATTTTGTTAGAAGGAGGCTCTTAGTCATGGGATTTATACTAATGTTAATCGTCGGTGGTTTAATCGGCTGGATAGCTGGTGGCATTGTAGGTAAAGATATACCCGGTGGTATTTTAGGTAATATCATTGCAGGTATCGTAGGTTCAGCACTTGGTTCTTGGTTACTTGGTGACTGGGGTTGGCATTTAGGCGGCATTGCCATTTTCCCTGCATTGATTGGTACAATCATTTTAGTAGCAATCGTATCATTTGTCGTTGGTAAACTACGTAAAAAATAAATTAATAGGAAGATGATAACACCTAACATCATCTTTTTATGTTTGTAACATGATAAAGCAGCTAGCCCATAGTTTTACTATGAGTTAGCTGCTTTTGTGTTGAGTTAAAATACTAGATCTTATCTACTCACTGAAAACTAATTATCTATTTTTTAGTAACGACCGCTGTGTTTTTTCTTCTATGCTTTGGTTCAATTCCTCATGATGCATTTGGTTAGCATGTTTGACATCAGCTTTATCAGCTTCATCACTTTCAATATTCGTCGCTAATACAATATATTTCGGACGTTGTTTAACTTCATAATAGATGCGCCCTATATACTCCCCAATAATGCCAATTGATATTAATTGGATACCTCCTAATAATAAGATGGCTGCAATCGTTGAGAAATAACCTGGTGTTTCGATACCATTTAAAACAATACCTGCGAAGACAAATAGAATATATAATACACTCACAAAAGAAATAAACAGCCCTAAATAAATCATGGCACGCAATGGCTTATTATTAAACGAAATCAAGCCATCAATTCCATAATTGAGTAACTTACTGAAAGACCACTTAGATTCACCGTCTTCACGCTCTACATTGTCATAAGTGAAGACTTTAGTATTATAACCAATCCATTCATATAAACCTTTAGAGAAACGGTTATATTCTTCCAATGAAGCCATGGAGTTAACTGCGCGTTGGCTTAACAAACGAAAATCGCCAATACCATCTTCTAATTTGATATCCTCAACAAAGTAGTTGATCATTTTATAATAACAGCGCGTGAGTAACTTACGTGATTCCTTTTCACCCTCTCTGTTACGCTTAGCAACTACTTGATCATAACCATCCATATAACCGTCAACCATTTGAGGGATAAGCTCTGGTGGATGTTGCAAATCTGCATCAATCATAATGACTGCATCACACGATTTACTATGTTGAAAACCTGCTATCATCGCAGATTCTTTACCAAAATTTCTACTAAAAGAAATAAATTTTACATGATTATCTTTTTGTGCGGCATCTTGAATATAATTGATTGTTGCATCTTTACTTCCATCATCGACAAATAAAATATCATATTCATAATCATGACGTATACTGTCATTTAATAACACTTCAGTTAATCGTTGATATGTTTTTAGTATAACTTCACCTTCATTATAACAAGGTACTATAACTCTAATATTCATCTCATCAACACCTTCATTCCATTTACTTCTCTTCCACTTTATCAATAATAAATCGCATGATTCCATAACAAACAATTAAATTTACACAATCTTAATGCCTAGTTAATAAAGTGCTTATAAATTACTTGTTATTTAATTTAATTGCTAATAACGGGGATAATTAAGCAATTAGTATCTGCTTAAAATACTATTTTAAGTAGTGGGATATATACTTTTCTTTAAAATATAATTTGTAACTTTATATTACCAAGTATTCTTAAATAAATGAACTAAAAACCTTTATATCACACTTCCAAGTAATGTATGATGCGACATTAAGTTAACGTAATGTACCTATTTTAACTGAATCAGGATCATGACCTTGGCGATCATTGCGATTTAATGCGTCAATTTCCGCAATATCAGTAACTTCTAAATTAAAATCAAAAATATTGAAATTTTCTTCAATACGTTCAGGTGTTTTAGATTTTGGGATAATCAATCTATTGTGGGCTAAATGCCAACGCAAAACAACTTGTGCTGGGGTTTTATTATAACGTTTCGCTATCTCTACAATAACTGGATCATCCAATAACCCTCTATTACGCATTAGTGGCATCCATGCAGTAACAGCAATGTCGTTGTCATCACAAAAATCTTGTAATTGTTGTTGATTAAAATACGGGTGCACTTCTACTTGATTCACTGCTGGCACAATGTCAGTTGCATCCATTAATTTCTCCAAATGTTCTTTAGTAAAATTACAAACACCAATGGCACGTACCTTACCTTCTTCATATAATTGCTCTAAAGCTTTATAGCTCTCTATAAATAAATCATCTTCAGCACATGGCCAATGAATTAAATATAAGTCCAAATAATCTGTACCTAATCGTTCTAATGATTGATTAAATTGTTTTAACGTACTTTCAAAACCTTGATAATCATTCCATAGTTTCGATGTAATAAATAAGGAATCTCTTGCTATTTCTGACTGCTTTAATACGCGTCCTAACGCTACTTCATTGTCATACAGGTAAGCAGTGTCAAATGCACGATAACCAACTTCTAAGGCACTTTCAATTGCTGTTGCCATTTCATTGTCAGTAATTTTATATACACCTAGTCCAATTTTAGGCATTGGGTAACCATTGTTTAAATAATAAACATCATTCTCCATTGTATAACTCCTCTCATGGTTATGTTGCTATATTAATAGTGTTAATAATTCTCTATTGCCTTTTTTTTAAAATTTTAACCATCTTCTATAAATTACAAATAAAAAAACGTTTATTAAATCACTTAAATATGTGATTTAATAAACGTTAACTATTAATCGTCGGTTTCTTCTTCTAATTCTTCAGGTGTTTTTCGCTCTTGATTATATTCTATTTTTAAAATTACAGAAATAATTTGATGATTTTCAATTTCTGAGATAATCCATCGATCATATTCAGTATCGACATAATCATTTTGTTGCAAGTTAGTATTGTGTGCTTGTAGCCAACCGCCTATTGTATCTATATCTTCCGAATCTTCAAATTCAATATCGAACTGTTCGTTTAAATCATCTAGTAATACGCGGCCATTGATTTGGTAAGTTTCGTCATTTTTCTTCACAATATCGTTAACTTCATCATCATCAAATTCGTCGCGAATTTCACCCACAATTTCTTCCAAGATATCTTCCATTGTTAAAATACCAGCAGTTCCACCATATTCATCAATAATCAAACTAATATGCACATGTTCTCTTTGCATACGAACCAATGCATCACTAATGCGTGTTGTTTCCGAAATCATAGGCAGTTCATGTACAAAGTCACTTGCGTTTATTGCTTTTCCTGATGCGTATTCGGTTAATAACTCTTTAACATTAATAAAGCCTTTAACGTGGTCTTTATCACCATCTTCAGTTATTGGATAACGTGTAAATTGATGTTCTTTTAATGTTTCTAACAATTCATCCAAATTAAATGGTTCATTTAGCGTTACCATCTGTGTACGTGGAACCATAATATCTTTAGCGTGTCTTTCATCAAAAGAAAAAATATTTTGCATATATGCTAATTCAGTCTGGTTAATTTCACCACCATTATAAGAATTATTAATGATGATTTTAATTTCATCTTCTGACATAGCATCATTGTTCGCATCTGGATCTACACCAAACATACGAATAATGACACGAGCTGAACCATTCATTAACCAAATTAATGGTTTCATGATAACGCCAAAATAATATAATGGGCGTGCATAAATTAATGCAATTTTTTCAGTGTGTTGGATTGCTAATGTTTTTGGAGCTAACTCCCCTAATACTACGTGTAAATAAGTAACAATAATAAATGCTACGATAAATGAAATTGTCGTCGTCAATGCTTCCGGTAATTGCATTAGTTCGAATAACGGATGTAACAATTTATCAAAAGTAGGTTCACCTAACCAACCAAGTCCTAATGAAGTTACCGTGATACCAAGTTGACAAGCTGATAAATAATAATCTAGTTTTTCAATCATTTTTTTAACAACTTTAGCGCCACCATTACCTTTTGATGCAAGTTGTTCTATTCGAGTGGCTCTTACTTTCACCAATGCAAACTCCGAACCTACGAAGACTGTAGTTAATGCGATTAGTAGAAAGAATATAATTAAGTTCATTATGGGTACTGTTTCCAATTAATTCCCTATTTCTAGGGATTCACCTCCAAATTTTACGTGCCACAATAGGTGGCCGTGTATGTTAAATATAGTTGTAATGCATTCTTAGATAACTTTAGATCCTTCCCATTGTGACACCTCCCTAAAAATTGACGTATAGTCTACATTTTATCACAAGGTAAGTGTCAATTGTAATCATGAGCTTAGAATTCAATATATTTTCAATTTAAGTTTATTCATATTCAATCTAACATTGTAAGTTACTTATTAAATTCGTGGACGGTACCTTTTTTAATAGTTGTAAGCACTTCGATGTTAGAATTTACAATAACTAAATCTGCGTCCTTGCCATGTTGAATACTACCTTTACGGTGTGCAAGATTTAAAGCTAGCGCTTGATTTAAACTCGTAACACGCCATAATTCATTTAATGTACGCTGTGTGAATGACATTAAATTTTTGAGTCCTTCATTCATTTTTAAAATACTTCCTGCCAACGCTCCTGAAGCTAAACGTGCTTCTGAACCTCGGACGATGACATCTTGACCACCGAGATCATAAGTTCCGTCAGGCATTCCTTTAGCTCGCATCGCGTCAGTAATAAGATAAAAACGCTCTATTCTTTTTTGTCTAAGCGCAATATTCACAGCTGCAGGGTGTGCATGAATACCATCTACAATGAGTTCAGTACGCAACTGATCATTAGTCCAAGCAGCCCCAAACAGCCCCGGTTGACGATGTTCAAACGGCGTCCCTGCATTATAAAGATGTGTCACATGTCGTGCTCCTAGTTGTTGTGCCTCATTGACTTCATCAAATGTCGCAGTCGTATGTCCAATAGAGAAGATAATATCATCATGTAATGCACTAAGTGTGTCACTTGCACCTGCAACTTCTGGAGCAAAAGTAATAATCTTTATATTTTGTTGTGCTAGTTGTTGAAAATATTTAATTTTGTCGATTGATGGTCGTTGTACATATTTAGGATTTTGTGCTCCCACTTTATCTTCTGAAATAAATGGCCCTTCTAAATGGATACCTACAATCTCTGCAGCACTGTTATCGTCTTGATTATCGATATATTGTGCAATAACTTTCAAAGCCTGAGTCACGTTGTCATCAGACTGAGTCATAGTCGTAGCTAGAAAGCTTGTTGTGCCTTCTGCTAATAACGAAGTTGCTAAATGTGTTAAACCTTTTGCAGATGCATCCATTGCGTCTTCTCCATATCCACCATGAATATGAATATCAATAAAACCTGGTAATATATGATTAAATTGGGCATCAATAGTCGGTAGTTGTCCTTGATAGTCCCCTTTACTTACATGCTTAATTTTGCCGTGTGCTACTTCAATATGTCCGTGTTCAATAACACCAGTCTCTGTATAAATTGTCCCATTTGTAATAACGTAATTTTCCAACATTCAAACCTTCTTTATTTGTTTATTATTGTTTTTTCACTATCACTTATATTCTACATGAAATCGTTCACCGTGAATAATATATACATTTATTAAAGCATAAAAAAGAAGTAGGTTAAAAATCAAGAATAACTTACCTGATTTCCCTACTTCTTTAATTTCTTACTTAACTTATTTATATAACAGAGCTACTTCGAACAAAATAGTTTAATAGCTTACGTCTGCCAATTAGTCATTTGTCTCTTGTAAAGCATTTAATTCATTTTCAGTTGGTTTTGCTTTCAACAAGCCATACATTATTGCCCCTATAAGCGCACCTATAATTAGAGCTATTAATGATTGCACTACATGACCAAAGTCTGTAGCTAACATAACAATAATACCTCCATGAGGCGCTTGAATTGCTGATCCTAGACCAAGTGAAATGGCTCCTGCAACACCAGAACCTACCATCATTGAAGGTATTACACGTAGCGGATCTGCAGCTGCAAATGGGATTGCACCTTCAGTAATAAAAGATAAGCCCATAATATAGTTAGGCGCAATAGAAGCTTTTTGTTCTTTCGTAAATTTCTTTCTAAATAAGAGCATAGCTGTTGCGATAGCCATAGGAGGTACCATTCCACCAATCATAGCTGCAGTTATTGGAGCAGTATTACCTTCTGTTAATGCAGCAGTTGCAAATACATATGCTGCTTTATTGAATGGTCCACCCATATCAATGGCCATCATTGCACCAATAACTAAACCAAGTAATACAATATTCGCTCCTGAAAGACTGTTTAATCCATTTAACAATAAGTTATTCAATCCAGATGCAGGTGGATTAATAACATAAATCATTAGTAATCCTGTAGCTGTCACTGAAAGTAATGGATAAATTAATGTCGGTTTCAAACCTTCTAATGCTTGTGGTAAACCACTTACTAATTTTTTCACACCTTGTGTTAAATAACCTGCTAAGAAACCTGCTAAAATACCACCGATAAACCCTGAATCACCAGAAATAGCAAGCATACCACCTACTAAACCAGCCGCAAAACCAGGTTTATCAGCAATACTACGTGCAATATAACCAGATAAAATAGGGATAATTAAGGCAAAAGCACTGTTTTTACCTATATTCCATAATTGTTCTGCAAAAGCGTTATGATCTCCACTTTTCGGGTCAAACGAATTCGCACCAAATAGGAATACAATTGCCATCAAAATACCACCAGAAATAACTAATGGCAACATATTAGAAACACCATTCATTAAGTGTTTATAAATTGTTTTCCCAACGCCTTGCTTTTCAGTTGATTTCTCTGTTGATTGTTGACTGTTAGTGTTTTTAGCCACAAATGGTTGGCGTGAATCATCTTGTGCCATATTAATCAATTCTTCTGGTCGTTTTATACCATCTGCTACAGGTACTTCAACTACATTTTTGCCTGCAAAACGATCTGTTTCAACATGAACATCGGCTGCTACAATAATACCAGTAGCTTTGTTAATATCTTCATCTGTTAAATGATTCTTGATACCTCCAGAACCATTCGTTTCTACTTTCATTTTCACACCCATTTGGTTCGCTTGCTTTTTCAGAGCATCGCGTGCCATATAAGTATGTGCTATACCTGTAGGACAAGCTGTTACTGCCAAAATATATGGAGTATCTTCAGCCACTTCCTCATCGGTAGTTGTTGCAGCACTATCATTCTCTTCTTCATCTTCTACAGCTTCATCATCAGCTTTATTAATAATTGCTTGTACTTCTTCGGGTGTTTCAGCAGCTAATAAATCTGCTCGAACTTGTTCATCCATTAAAATACCAGACAATTTAGCTAAAGCATCCAAATGTGTTTGCGCGCCACCTTCTGGTGCTGCAATCATAAAGAAGAGATGTGCCGGTTGCATATCTAAACTTTGGTAGTCTATACCTGCTTTAGATTTACCAAAAGCGATTGCTGGTGTCTCAACAGCCGCAACCTTTGCGTGCGGAATAGCTATCCCTTCACCAATTCCTGTTGTACTTTGACCTTCACGTTGATGAATAGCTTCTTTATATGCTTCGACATCATTCAATTTACCTGCTTGATTTAATTGGTTTACTAGTTCATCGATAACCCCATTTTTATTTGTTGCTTCGACATCCATCGCTATTGTATCTAATGTTAATAACTCGGTGATTCTCATAAATATTCACTCCCATCTATCTTACTAATGACGACTTGTTGCTTAATATCTAATATTGCTTGTTGTTGTGCTAAATCCTCAGTAAATGCTGTTGCAGTACCTGCTGAAACTGCTTGTTTGAATGCCGATTCAATAGCCAATCCTTGATTTAATCCTGCAACCATACCTGCTACTGTGCTGTCTCCCGAGCCAACAGTATTAATAACATTACCGTTTGGTACAGTTGCTTTTAAACTTTGTGACTTATCAATGTATATAGCTCCTGCACCACCAAGTGAAATGATTACTGATTGTGCCCCACGCGCTAAAATTTCTTTACCATATTTCACTACTTCTTCATCTGAATTAATCGTAGTATTAAACATCACTTCTAATTCATCTTTGTTCGGTTTAATGAATAATGGTTCATAAGATAACACTGACTCCACCAAATCTTTTTCAGCGTCCACCACTAATTGTGCTCCTGTTTTTCGTGTCAATGCAGCGATTTGTTGATATGCATCTGCAGGAACACTTTTAGGTATACTACCTGCTACTACAACTATATCTTGCGGTGTAGTTTGTCCTATTTTAGTCAGTAAATCTTGAAATTGTTGTTGCGTAATATTGGGACCAGGCGCATTAATTTCTGTCTCAGTACCTGTTTTTAATTTCACGTTAATACGTGTATCATCAGCAATTTCAACAAAGTCTGTAGCAATGTTTTGCTGATGTAAGGTATTTGTAATAAAGGCACCAGGAAACCCACCAACAAATCCTAGAGCTGTTGATTGCACATCTAGTGTTTTCAATACTCTAGATACATTAATACCTTTACCTCCCGCAAATTTATAAGTCGCTGATGTCCGATTCAATTGATTAAGATTAAAATCATCAGCAAACATTATGTAATCAATGGAAGGATTGAATGTCACTGTATAAATCATCTTGTGCCTCCTAAAATTCGGTAATGTTGTGAAAATATTTCGTATGTTTCTAATTGTAAAACTGCATGTGAGGTTAAAATTGTTGCCTCATTTACCATTGGAACATGTGCAAAGTACACTTTATGGAATTTCGAAGTATCGGCCACAATAAATGTATTCAAGGCATAATTCATAGCTTCTCGTTTGATCAAACCTTCTTGCTCATCTGGTGTTGTCAGTCCATACTTTAAATCAATACCATTCATGCCTATAAAAGCTTTGTCAAAACGGTAACGTTGTAAAGACGCTAACGCATTAGGACCTACTGTGGCAAAAGTGGTAGGTTTCACCTCACCACCTAGTGTCAATGTCTTAATTCCATGTTTTAATAATTCTTCTATATGTGTTAACCCATTAGTCACCACTGTTATATCAGACGCTTCAATGTAAGGAATCATTTCGAGCGTTGTCGATCCAGCATCTAAAAACACGCAATCGTTATCTTGAATGAAAGTAGCAGCAAATCTGCCAATTTCTTTTTTTTCTTCCAAATTTTGTCGTCTTTTGTCTGTTAAATTCGGCTCTAATACAACGGATTGATTCAGTTTTGCTCCTCCATGAACCCTTGTTAATTTACCAATAGCTTGGAGTTTTGATAAATCTCGGCGGATTGTAGATGTACTACAACCAATTCTTTCGACTAATTCTTGTAATGACAAAAACTCTCGTTTAGAAAGTTCACGTAAAATTAATTCATGACGCTTTTCTGTAATCATCGGTTCACCTCATCTTCGCTATATTATAATGTATACGGTTTCTTAAATCAATCATTTTTTATCATTTTCATTCAAAAACAATCAAATTTAACTTTAATTTTGAACGTTTTCAGTCATATGTGCCGTTTACGAATGTTATTAACTAAAAAAGAGGCGATACAATCAACCTATATCGTTGATTGTATCGCCTCTTTTGTAATTAAGTCTGACATTGTAAGTAATGTCACTTTTCTAGAATTACGATGTAGCACATTTTCAATTTTCAAGCTCTAAAGTTTTTAAAAATGCCTTTAAATCATCTTGCATTGATGCATCTTTTAACGCGAATTCGATTGTCGTTTTGACAAAACCTAGTTTTTCACCAACATCGTAACGATCACCCTCAAAATCATAAGCATAAACTTGTGTATCTTTGTTTAAACGCTCAATCGCATCCGTCAATTGTATTTCACCACCGGCACCTTCACCTTGAGTTTCTAAATAACTAAAGATATCAGCTGTTAAGACATAACGTCCCATTATAGCTAAATTGGAAGGTGCTGAGCCAGCTTTCGGCTTTTCAACGAATTGTTCAACTTCATATCTACGTTGTTGTTGCGCGCATGGTTTTACAATACCATAACGATGTGTTTCATCTTCTGGCACTTCTTGAACTCCAATAACAGAATTACCTGTAGCATCATAAATATCCATCAATTGTTTTATTGCTGGTGTATCAGATTCAACAATATCATCACCTAATAAGACTGCGAAGGGTTCATCACCAATAAATTGACGTGCGGAGTATATGGCATGACCAAGTCCTTTTTGTTCTTTTTGTCTTACATAGAAAATATTAGCAAGTTCAGTTGAATATTTAACTTTCTCTAACAATTCATTTTTTCCTTTTGATTCTAATATCATCTCTAGTTCTTTTTGATTATCAAAATGATCTTCTATTGCACGTTTATGTTTACCGGTAACAATAATAATATCTTCAATGCCGGCACGTGCCGCTTCTTCAACTATGTATTGGATTGTTGGTTTATCTAATATAGGTAACATTTCTTTAGGCATTGCTTTAGTTGCAGGCAAAAATCGAGTGCCTAGACCTGCTGCTGGTATAATTGCTTTCTTTATCTGTTTCACAACGTTCATCCTTTTCATCAAAGTACTCATTTACATCTATTATTATAATAATGATAACCTGCTTTAGTTATTTATAAACAAAACAAAAAAATTCACATAAGTCGTTAACACAACTTATGTGAATCATAACATTTTTATTTTGTTTATACTATTTTAGCGCTGGTTGTGTAATAATTTTTCCAGACTTAGTAATTACTAATTTCAGCTCTTTTTTAGTTTGTACATCAACAAAAACATATAGCATTCCTTGTTTAGCTTCTTTAACTTTTTCTAATCGTGGTGTTTGGGTAAAATGATCTGTTGCATATTTTTGCGCGATGACCTCAGATTCTTGTGCTGACACATTTGGTTTTCGAGCTTCATCTTGTGGCACTGGTTTATATGCATCATCAAATATTACAGCATTTTCATGCTTATCAACTGTTACTCTATAAAAACTATGTGGTTTCTTAGCATTTTTGAATGTAAAAATATAATAATACGCCCCCTGACAAGTGTTGTCGATAGCGTAATCATTGTATTCGTTTTGTGAGTTATTATTATTATTCACTTTTTCTTGAGCAGCTTTTAATGCTACATTAAACGACGGCAAGTTAGCTTGTGCCACTTTTTTATTACTAGCATCATGAGAACTTTCTTCGGCAATAGGTACATAATCTTTAGCATTATAGGGGTTTTCTTCAGCTTTGTCACCTGTAATTGCAGCCTTCGCAGAATGGTTTTCATCTGTATTTATCAATGTTTTACCTTTCGCTACACTATCAAATGTTGAAAAGTTCGAAATCGTTTCGTGAACTTTTACTAACGCTTGTTGGTTAGTAGCTATAAAAAGAAGGAACGCTAGAAAACAGGCAAGCATAACAGCTACAATGCTTAATATTAAATTTTTCATAAACGCTCCTTTCTTTAGTATGTTTTATTTATATTTATATTAGCATAAAATGATATTTAAAAAGTTATATAGAATGCAACTTAAAATAAATGTAATCTCTGTAACAATATTAATAAATTCACTGGCTATGATTAACATCTTTGTCACATAGTAGTTATAATGGCCAATATTCTGATAATTCACAGCACAGCTATCTACATCAAAAAAACACTGTAGCGATTTGCTACAGTGTTTTTACTATATAATTTGCTAACAGTTAAGAATGCATCCCTTATCTGTTAGTTCCTTTTATAATATTACTTTTCTAACTAGCTTTCCTATTACGTCTAACTCTCAATACTTTTTCTATTCGAATTACAATAATGCCTATAATCATAACTAAAACAGCCATGTAAATTGGAAATTCAAAATTAATATCATACAAAGTTCCTGCAACTAATGGACCGATAAAGTTCCCCATACTAGTAAATGTGGAGTTCAATCCTCCAGCGAAACCTTGCCGATCACCTGCAATGTTTGAAAAATAATTAGTTATGGCAGGTCGTATCATATCAAAACCAATAAACACTACAAAGCTGACTACCATAATTGCCCAATAACTATTTGTTAGTGTTAGCGCAGCTAATATAATTGCTGAATAAATGAGTGCATATGTGATAAAAGTTAACTCACTAAAGTATTTCATAAATTTATCGAAGAAAAAGACTTGGAATACTGCACCAAATATCCCACCACCAGTAATAGCTATTGAAATATCTAAAGGCGAATAATGTGCTTTATCTGCAGTATATAATGGGAATAACGTTTCAAAAGATGAAAGCCCAAATGCCAATACTAGAGTAAGAATTATCGGTGTTAAGAACACTTTCCAATTAATTTTCGACAACAGCTCCGGCTGATATTTTGTAAAACCATCTGTGGTTGCTTTTTTCGGATTGTGAATAAATACTATAGAAAGTATTAAAGCTACTAAACCGCTCACACCTGCTACATAAAACGGTAAGCGATGTGAAAATTCTGCCAAAAATCCACCAATACCTGGACCTAAAATAAAACCTGAATTGATAATCGCAGACATGTAACCAAAGTTTTTCGCTTTATCTGAAGAAGGTGAGATATCCGCAATCATACCTGTAACACCTGGCATTACCATACCAGCACTAAATCCACCTAACACTCTTGAAATAATAAGCAACTCAAATGTATGACTTACTGCAAATAAAAACTCAGAAATTGCAAATAAGAATAACCCAATACAAATTATAAGTTTCTTTCCTAACTTATCTGCTAATGTACCACCAAAAGGTGAAATAATCATTTGTGCTAACGCGAATACAGCGACTAAAATACCTAAGTCACTACCTTTTAAACCTAAATCTTTTAAATATACAGGTAAAACAGGGACTACTAAACCTATACCTAAGAAAACTAAAAAGATATTAAAATATAAAACATAAAACTGTCTATTCATTATTCACCCTCCTTTTTACATATGAAATGCAACTCACTTTTTATTGTATCCAAATTCAACTCAATATTACATAATATTACAATATTTTATTACATCTAACATAACTAATACAATAGTTAATTTAAACTTTAAAACATAAAATTACAATTGATAGTTATCTATATGTATAATAGTAATGAAATCATTTTTATGGAGGGTCAATATGGTATATCAAGTTGATGGAAATACAATCGTTTTAATTTTAGAACAAGGCGAAGATATCATCTCAGCCGTTACAGATGTTGCACGTGAACAAAATGGTAAATTTGGTACAGTTAGCGGTATTGGAGCTTGCGAAGGGGTCGAATTAAATTTTTACAATTTAGACACGAAAACATATGAAAAACAAACATTTAACGAACCATTAGAACTAATTAGTTTATTAGGTAATATTTCTCACATCGATGATACACCTTTTGCACATTTACATGCTACTTTTGGTACGAACCAATACCAAACTTTAAGTGGTCACCTGTCAAAAGCAATTGTATCTGCAACTGCTGAAATTGTGATCACGATGACTAATTTAGATATTAACCGTAAACATAATGATAACATTGGATTAAATCTATTAGATGCATAATAACTCAGTTAATTAGGTGACTTGATTTCCATACAGTTACAACCAACTACGTAGTGAAATCGGTCACCTTACTTATGCATTTTCATTAACACAAGTACTAATATATTATAATACTTCAAAATGTACCTCTTTGTTTTTTTATTGATTCCACGTCGTAAAACTAGTATTATTGAATCTCGTATTTATAAATTAGTTAATTACTTTAAATATATAATATAGAAATTTGAGTTCAGCTCAAATAAAAGAAAGGTGGTACTATGAAATCCCGCTATATTGCCCGCATTGCTTTTATTGCACTGTTGACGATTTCTTTGTTTAGTAATGATGTTTATAGTTTTATGACGTTAAATTTAATATTAGCTTATATTCCACTTGAATTATGCTATTTGCTGAACTTATTTAAACCTAAAAAAGTTTTCGAATGGCCATTATTCATTATATTTAGTCTAATCTTTATTTTTATGGTTCCTAATACCTTTTATATGGTCACTGACTTAATTCATTTAAATCAATTCCGCTTTAATTTTTACGCTGGTTTAACTATTATTGAATGGATTTATTTTACGTATTTGTTAGCTGGAGTTGCTTTAGCTACTTATTGTTTAACGCTCATCTATATCGAAATCAATCACTTCACTCAATATCGATGGTTAAATAACACAATCATTGTATTAATGATGTTTTTAAATGGTCTAGGTGTATATATGGGGCGCTTTTTAAGATTTCATTCTGTTTATTTAATTAACGAGCCTCTAAGTGTGTTACAAGATGTCGCACAAGCAATAAACCCAAGCACACTTGCTTTTATTGTACTCATGATGGTATTGCAATTACTTATCATTGTGTTTATGAAAGGAGTACGATTAGCGAAATGACATTGAATATAATTATCTTAATCGCTGTTATTGTGGTGCTACAATTAATTATTGGGCATTTACTACATGATGTTGGTTTTTCATTACTTCACAGCATTATTTTGATGTTATTTCCATTAGGTATCGGCTTGTTTGCCTTACAATTATGGTATTATGAACACCGTTATTCTAAATGGGCTGTACCATTTAACGTTAAATTAAGATTAAAATATATGTATATTCTAACTTTCTTTGAATATGTAGCTTTATACGTATGCATTGTTGTTATCACATAACTAAGATATTACATTATCTCGACTGTTATAATTTAATAAAAAATTCTGGTACATTTGAGTACTAAGTGTAAACACAAGTATATACAGTACAATATTAAACGAGGCTGGTGCATATCAATGCACCAGCCTCGTTTATGTCATATTTAAAATTGTTGTAATGCTGCTTTAACGTCTGTTACTGCTTTTGCAGACGTATCTAATTGAGCTTGTTCATCTGCTGACAGTGATAAAGTGACAATTTTTTCTATACCTTGTGCACCCAAAATTGTTGGTACACCTAAACATATATCATGATAGCCGTATTCACCTTTTAATAAAGCAATACTAGGCAACAATCTTTTTTGATCTTTAATAATAGCTTCTAACATACTATAAATTGCAGCTGCAGGTGCGTAATATGCTGAGCCAGTGCCCAATAATCCCACAATTTCTGCTCCGCCTTTACGCGTACGCTCAACAATCGCTTCGATCTTGTCTTGTGCCAGCAACTCAGCTAGTGGCACACCATTCACATTTGTCGAACGCACTAATGGCACCATGTCATCTCCATGTCCACCTAATACCAATCCTTTGACATCTTTTACGGAAACATTTAATGCATCAGCAATAAACGTTTGATAACGTGCAGTATCTAAAATACCTGATTGCCCTATCACATGACTTTTCGGTAGGCCTGATGCTTTATAAACTGTGTATGTCATAGCATCTACTGGATTAGTTAAGACAATAATTTTACATTGTGGTGAGTACTGGACGATTTGCTCTGTCACCTCACGCATAACCGCTTCATTTGTTTGAACAAGATCATCTCTGCTCATCCCCGGTTTCCTTGGAACACCTGCTGTAATAACTACGACATCTGAATCTTTCGTAGCTTGATAGTCAACTGCTCCCTCGACGTTACTATCAAAACCAAAAATAGGGCTACTTTCCAAAATATCTAATGCTTTTCCTTGTACCGGACCTTCTGATTTTGGTCGATCAATAAGTACTACGTCCGCTAGTCCTTGTTGTGCTGTAATAAATGCTAATGTTGCGCCTGTATTACCTGCACCTATAATCGAAACTTTCTGTTTTGTCATGCCATGCTCTCCTCCAGTGTATAACTCTGCTCTTCATTCACTTCATTATAACACTGGCGTCGTAACATTCAGAGGACAATTAGTAGTTGTATCTATTCAAATATATTAATTTAAATGATTACTTTTGCTTATTTTTACGAACACGTTTTAGCCATTTCCATATAAAGTAAATAACAATGAGTAGCAAAATAACATAGATAACTTTAGAGTAAATATCCATATAATAGACGATTTGATGCCAATTGCCACCTACTTTCATTCCTAAATAAATCAATACCATATTCCAAATAATTGTTCCGAGTGTACTAAAAATAACAAACACAGAAAAATTCATCTTGGTAATACCAGCAGGAATAGAAATTAAACTACGAATAAGTGGTACAAATCTACAGAAAAAGATTGTCCAGTATCCATATTTTTCAAACCAATCAAATGTCTTAGTTAAATCCGTTGATTTTACACGTAAAATTTTGCCATAGCGATTTACAAGTCGATATAACTTGTCTTCGCCAATCCATAAACCGATGCCGTATAGAACGATTGCACCGATGATTGATCCCAGTGTAGATGCCACTGTCACTCCTATAAAACCTAACGATGATTTAGTCGTCATAAAGCCACCAAATGTTAATATGATCTCAGATGGTATTGGTGGAAAAATATTCTCTAAAAATATCAGCAATGCTATTCCAAAATAGCCAAATTGTTCCATGAACTGTGTAATCCACTGTTCCATGTATTAACCTCACTTCTCCAATTTTGTTGTAATTCAAAAATACTGTGCTCTAAAGCATTTAGTAAAGCATTAGTTGCTCACATAAAAGGTTGCACAGCGATGTCTCAGCAATAATATGATATTTAACTAACCTAATAAATTATTAGTAGCTGCATATAAATACATAAGCAAACCAAATATACTACCAGCCATAATTGATAATATGAGTGTTAAAATCATAGTGCGCTTAAAATGACGAATAAATGAAACAAATAACAATCCAACATTATATATGAAAAACAAGCCAAAAAACGCCATCATAATATTAATATCGGGATAAACAATATTTAATAATAATATGACTACTGCAAACCCCAGAAATGGGAAATGAATAAAATTTCGTTCAAATTGCTTTTGCTTTTGCCAATGTTGTTCTTGATTATTAGCCATAATACTTACTCCTTTTTTACGGTATATCGTGACCTAACGATGCAGTATAAATATCAAACCATTCTTGATCTGACAGTTTAATATCAAAACCTGCCAAAGCCTCATCAACTCGAGAGATTTGATGTGTACCTATAACAGGTAAAATTGCTGCGGGATGTTTATTTAACCATGCCATTATGATACTTGAAGTAGATGTTTGATATTTTTGAGCTAACGGTCCAATAATTGCCATAATTCGTTTTGCTTTGTCATCTGCTAAATCAAATAGCTTCCCACCCGCTAAAGGACTCCAAGCCATAACCTTAACATTATCTTGTTGCATATAATTTAATGTCCCGTCTGTCATAATGTCTAATGTATATGGTGAAACTTCTAATTGATTCACAGTTATATGCAATTTATCGCACACTAAACATTGATTTAATAAATCGTATTGTGATTTATTAAAGTTAGATACACCAAAAGATTTCACTTTACCCGCTTTTACCAAATCCATTAAAGCGTCAGTGATTTCATTCGGGTCCATTAATGGAGAAGGTCTGTGTATCAATAATGAATCCAAATAATCTACATTTAGTTCTTGCAATGAACGGTCAACAGACTGTTTTATATGTTGTCTACTGTGATCATATCGATGACCTGTCGTCCACGATAACCGTTCAGAAGGCAATACAATACCACATTTCGACACAATTTCAATTGAATCTCGTAATTCAGGTGACAACTTCAATGCTTCACCAAAAATACCTTCGCAACGATAATCTCCATAAATATCCGCATGGTCAATCGTCGTTATACCGCGTTCTACTAATTCGTGTAAATAACGATTTAGCTCTTGCGGCGTCCATTGCCAATCGTGCGCTCGCCAAAAACCTTGAATAACTTTAGAAAAAGAAACATATTGATTAATTTCGACTTTATCCATCGTTTGACACATCCTTATCTCACATTTTATATTTTACGTAAATTGTAGCATTTCCAAATCGTTCCTCAGCCTTACTTTATCCAACTGTTCTCCTATAAGGACTACATTTAACGGTTTATCTTCCTCAATAACAAAAAAATCAGGCAAACCATATGCATATTGAAATTCATAAGTAACTTCAGGCTCATCACGAAACTTCACGTAACCCTTTAATCTTAGAACATTATCGGGTAGCCGTAAAATATATTGATAAAACAATTGCCTATCTATAGGTGATGTAAACTTATAATGTAATCTTTCTATGCCATGATGATGACCATGATATGATGTGTGCATATTCGAGTGTTGTCCAACTGATTCAAACGTTAACTCCTCGATATTGGCATACTCTGTAAAATGTACACTTGCTGTAGCATTTATACTGCTTAATGCCGTTGTGAGCTGTGCTTTATCTTCATTGACCAAATCCATTTTATTCAATAATATGACATCACAAACAGATAACTGCGCCTCCATAAGTTCCATTGTTTCATTAGTATATTGTGCTCGTTGTATAAATCTAGGTGCATCAGCAACACCGATAACCATTGGTTGCTTAATATAATCTACAATGTCTGGATCTTGGCATGCTACTATAATGTCAATCGGATGGGCAATACCTGTTGCTTCAATAATAATATGTTGCGTATCATTTTGATTTATCAAATATTTTAGTTTCGCTAATAATTCCTGTTTTAAATCGCAACATACACAACCGTTCAAAATAGAATATATATTCACATTAGATTGCTCAAGCCGGCTATTAAAGTCAGTATTGCCATATTCATTAATAATAATTTTAACATTCTCATTACTATTTAATAATCTTTTTGTATAATTATAAAGTAATGTAGTTTTGCCACTTCCGAGAAATCCTGTTACAATCGATAATGATATTTTATGATTTATATTATTTTTCAAACTATCCACTCATTTCTTATACAAATGTTTGCACAAAAGTTAAATTAAACATATAATTGACCTTTTACTTGATAAAATATTAGATATCTTCTAAACTTTAATTATACTTTTTATTTTAGCATGGCACAGTACAAAAGTATGTTTGCAAATGAATTCTATACAACATAGACGGATCCAATCCGATACACAGAGAAAAATTACGGATAGAATGTCTGGAGGAGAACTTAATGTCTGAGCAACTTAATTTAAAGGAGCAACTTTGTTTTAGTTTATACAATGCACAAAGACAAGTAAATCGCTACTACTCAAATAATGTCTTTAAAAAATATAAACTAACATATCCACAATTTTTAGTTTTAACAATATTGTGGAATGAATCACCTGTAAATGTTAAGAAAGTCGTTACTGAATTAGCATTAGATACTGGCACAGTATCACCGTTACTAAAAAGAATGGAGCAAGTTGATCTAATCAAACGTGAGCGATCTGAAATTGATCAACGTGAAGTCTTTATTCATTTAACTGAAAAGAGTGAGTCCATTCGTCCTGAATTGGATACAGCTTGTCAAGATGTTGCAGTTGCGTCTTCATTAGACGAAACAGAATCTGCTGAACTCAACAGATTACTTGATAAAGTTATAACTGCATTTACTGACGTTAAAACAAAATAATTTTTGCCCATGTTAAATTTAAAAGTGGAAGATATGTAAATTAAATCATTAAATATAGTTATTTATATAGAGAGGTCAAACAATCTTGTTTGATCTCTCTATATATTTATACTGACTTATTTAAGGTCATTATTTGATACAAATAACCGCGTTGTGCTAGTAAATCTTCGTAAGAGCCTGCTTCTATAATCTCTCCATCAACTACGACTACAATTTTATCAAACTGTGGTAACAGTCTTAAATCATGAGTTGCTATTACTAGAGTTTGCGCATATTTATGAATTAAATCCATTACACGTTCTGTATGATAAATGTCTAAAGCTGTTGTTGGCTCATCTAATATCCAGATTGGTTTGTTGTTTAATAATAATCTAGCGATGCCGATACGTTGTAATTCTCCTCCTGAAACAGTATCACCAACTAAAGTTAGTGGTGTATTTAATGCAAAATGATCCAAGCCAAGTTTTACTAATGTTTCTTTTATTACACTATCAGGTTGAGACGTAAAGAGATTTTCTTTTAATGTACCATCAAACACTTGTTGCGTTTGTAACATACCGTTGAGCAGCTTATATTTGTCCTCATTTGTGATGTTATGCAACTGTTGATTATTAAGTTTAATTTCTCCTGCTTCGGCTTGATATAAGCCTAACATCAATTGTAATATTGTACTTTTCCCCGAACCAGAAGGACCAATGAGTGCTACATGTTCACCTTCAGCCACTTCTAAATTAATATTACGTAATACAGGTACGGATTGATTCCAATATTTAAAATCTACATTTTGTACAGATAGTTTTATAGGGTGAGAAGCATCATATGAAAAACGTTCTGTACCTTGTGTTATTGGATGCGCCATTACTTCATTGACTTTCGACAGTGCATCATCGGTATCTGCTTTATAATATGCTACATTGCTCATAGGTACTGCTTGTTCAAACAACGTTAGCATCATTAACACAATACTTGTTAAATAAACGACATCAAATTGTTGCTCTTGTACTTGCACCACTCCAAGATACAATGTGAAAAATAATGCAAGCATTGAAATAATATTTAAGATAAAGTCGTATAGTGTTAAAAAACGTTGTTCTTTCAATTGCGCCTTACTATATGCTGTTAGCGAGTTATCTAACATCATTTTATAATTATGCTGTTGTTCAAAACGTTGTAATTCAGCATATCCTGCCTTATAGTCATAAAAGTGATTTAAAAATTCATTTTGCTTTTTATTTTTATACGCTTTAATCTTGGTTGCGCGTTTAGCACTTAACCATGGAACGATGCCTAACGTAATAAACATACTCACAAAAATAATCAATGCATGTATATATGAAAATGCAAACATAACAATTATAGATATAATCGTCGTTATCCCAATCACTACAGGAGGATAATATACACGTAGATAAATATTTTGTAGGGCTTCAATTCTACTCACCATATTAGATAAAAGTTCAGTCGATTTAAATCTTCTATAAACATCTGGTATCACAGGAATTAAACCTTTAAAAAACTGCACGCGCACATCTCGTAACATGGTAAATGTTGTACGATGTGACAACAGTCTCTCAGCATACCTAAAAATCGCTCTTAGAAAACCAAATAATTTCACTGATACAATCAATATCATTAATGCAAATAATGGTGCTCCTAAAGCACTTTGTGTCACCATGTATCCACTTAAAAAGAACATAGCTAATGCAACGACACTACCTAACACGCCTACTGCTATTGCACTTATTAAATCTTTATCTGCTTTAAAATGAATTCGTGGCTTCACTCTGGTTCACCACCCTTTTTATTTTCTACTGACATGACCTGATCTATAAATTTCACACTACCATTTTCAATATAAACACGTCTGTCTGCATATTGAATTGTGCTATCACGGTGAGCAATATAAATTATCGTTGCTGCTTGAAATTGTCGATGAATGACATCCTGTATAATTGTTTCAGTCTGTAAGTCCAACCCTGTTGTTGGTTCATCAAACAAGACAATATCAGGCTGTAACAATAAAACTCGTGATAGTTCAATACGTCTCATTTCTCCACCTGAGAGCATTTCTCCACCTTCACCGATATGTGTATCAATACCATGTTTAAAAGCAGCAACTTTCTCTTTCAAGCCTACTAAATTCAACATTTTATAAACCTGTGCCTCAGTGATTTCATCATTAAACATTGTTATATTATTTTTAATTGAAGTATTAAAAATATAAGGTGTTTGGCTCAATATGCCGAAACGCAATTGTCTAGAAGCCACAGTTAGCTCACCATTAGTAACTGGTAATTGCTGAGTAATAATCTGCGCAAGTGTTGATTTTCCAGCGCCACTAGGACCAACTAACGCGATTTTTTCACCTTTCGTTATTTCCAAATTAATATGCTGTAATGCATACGATTGCGCACCTTCATACTTAAAACTTACATCATGCAGTTTAACAATCGATGATGTTGACATGTCATGTTGTTGTGGTCTTGCAACTGGATTTATCGTCGGCTCTTCTAAAAAATCGAATACTACATCACTTGAGCCCTCACTTTGTTTTCCGCTGTGGAACGATTGTCCTAAATCCTTAATTGCATTGTAAAATTCTGGAGCTAAAATAATAGCTATTGCTGCAGTTTTAAAATCGATATTATTAAATAATATAAGTCCTAATCCTGCTTCTAAAGCTACTAAACCTATGCCTAGCATCGTAATAAATTCCAGCATAAGGCCTGATAAGAATGCACTTTTTAAAATACGCATTGTCAAAGTTCTAAAATGTGTACTTTCTTCATACAATTCTTGCTCAGTTCTAGCTGTTTGATTAAAGAGTTTTAATGTAATTAGCCCTTTAACTTTGTTTAGAAACTGTTGGCTAAATTGATTTAAGTAAGTCATTTTATCTTTAGATTCATCACGTGTTTCCAACCCAAAAATGATATAAAACAACGGGATAAAAGGTGCAGTCACTAACATTATAAGTGCTGTGTTAAGATGTATAAAAAACATAGCACCAATAATAAAAACTGGAATCATCATTGATTTAAATACTTGCGGAAAGAAATTACTAAAAAATGGAGCTATGCCATCAATGCCTTCCGTAACCACATTTATTTGCTTGCCTATAGGCGATTTAGACGCTTTTTCAATAACTTGTTGCCTTAAACTATTTTTAATTCGATTAGCCATCGTATCTCCAATTGCTAAATTCAACATATTAAACACTGCTCGAGCAATTAATACAAAAAAGATAATTATCAATAATGATGTCAATTGAAACTGTTGTTGAATCAGCACTTTATCCAAAATTACGCCTATCGTTATATTTTGAAATACTACAGTCAATGCGAGTAAAATACTGACTAAAAACATCAAAATCGGAAAAATTTTATATTCTAACGCTAATTTTGTTAATCTTTTCACAAATATCACCTTTAATATATTATAAATGGTTTTAGCGATTTTTAAATTAATTCGTTTTATATTTACACAAAAAAAGTAACTGCTATACATATTTTTGTCACAATACAAAGCACATGTTATGATAACAACGTCAATACAAAGTTGAGCTGTACTTAGTTTATCTATCACGGAACTTTGATACATGGTATAGTATACTGCTCATACTTTGGTCCCAAATTGCATAATTCTAATACATTTTTAAAATTCATTATGCTATTATGAAAAAGGAAAATGTATATAAAATTTAATAAGTACGATGAAAGTAGGTAAATTATGGTAATACTTGAATTGATTAAAGGTATCATTCTAGGTATTGTTGAAGGTTTAACAGAGTTTGCGCCTGTATCTTCTACAGGTCACATGATTTTAATTGACGATATGTGGTTGAAATCCACAGATTTTTTAGGTTCTGAATCTGCTTTCACCTTCAAAGTGGTCATTCAACTTGGTTCCGTTTTTGCCGCGGCTTGGGTTTTCCGTGAGCGCTATTTTGAAATGTTACATATTGGTAAATACAAAGCCGAACCATTGGACGGCGTTGACCAAAAGCCTAAACGACTAAATTTAATTCATATTGTCGTAGGTATGATACCTGCTGGTATCTTAGGTCTTCTATTTGATGATGTCATTGAAAAATACTTATTTAGCGTACCTACAGTTATGATTGGCCTTTTCGTTGGTGCAATTTATATGATTGTAGCAGACATGTATAGTAAAAAAGTCAAAAATCCGAAAACAGTAGATCAAATCACTTATGTTCAAGCATTTATTATTGGTTTGTCCCAAGCTATTGCTATGTGGCCAGGATTTAGTAGATCTGGTTCTACAATTTCTACAGGTGTGCTAATGAAAATGAACCATAAAGCAGCTTCAGACTTTACATTTATGATGGCTGTACCTGTCATGCTTGGTGCTAGTGGTCTATCGCTAGTTAAAAATATAGAATTTATTCATGCAAATCAAATTCCATTCTATATTTTAGGATTTTTAGCAGCATTTATTTTTGGTTTAATTTCAATCAAATTATTCCTACACTTAATTAGTAAAGTTAAGTTATTACCTTTTGCAATTTATAGAATCATCTTAGTAATTATTATTGCTATCTTGTATTTTGGTTTTGGTATTGGTCATAACATTACTGGTGCATAACTATTTTACAAAATTATACCTTTAATTAAAAATTGTGTGACAGAGGCTGGGACAATCAATATTGTCCCAGCCTCTTTTCATATTGGCAATAGACCACCTTATTTTACGTTATGTCCCCTCTCCTATATACATGCATTACACAACACTCTCGTCCTGTCCCTCTTGCAGTTAACCTTAAATTTCTTCTATTTATATTTTAGATAGCTTTCAATACAAATGTCGTTTAATTTACGGTATCATAGGGTAATAATAACTTAGTATATTTATATGGAGGCAACGTGTATGGACAAAAAGCAATTAGTGAAAACACTAATCAATGTAGTACCAATTATAATAGTTCCGCTAATTTTAGAGCGTAAGCGTATTAAATCACATCCAGATGTGAAAAAGGCTTCTGAAGCAACAGCTAAAGCTTCAAAAAATGTCGCAACAAAATCAATTCAATTTAAAGATGTTGTTGTTGATAAATCTGGTAACGCTAAAGACTACGTGGTTACCAAAAAACATAATATGGATGAAAAGCGTCAGTTAAGACAAATCGCAAAAGAACATGATCCTGCTTATATCCAAAAACAAGAAGATAAAGCTGTTAAATCAGATTATAAAGAAGCAGAAAAGCTAGATAAGATCTTACAAAAACAAATAGACAAACGTCATAAAGAAGAAGCCAAAGCACGTGAAGATAATAAGAAAGAACGTATTAAAAATATGAAAAAATCCAATAAGCATATGGAAAAAGTTGGGTTAACACCTGGAAAACTTGATGATAAAACAGAGAAAAAAGGTGAAAAACTAGCAAAAGACAACAGCAAAGATATTTCAAAATTGGATAAACGTTTGCAAAAGAATATCGATAAACGTCATAAAGCCGAAGCAAAAGCGCTGGATAACAACAAAAAAGATCGTTTAGCAGAGTTCGAAAAGTATAAAAATTACGATGCTAAAAGCGTTATTAAACAACGCAACGATAGCGAGAAACAATAACGCATGATACAAATCATTATCGACGGAGATGCTTGTCCTGTTACCGATTCAGTAATTGAATTGACTAAGGGGACAGGCATTTTTGTTACAATTGTCCGCAGCTTTAGTCATTATTCTACAGTTATCCAGCCACAACATGTAAAAATAGTTTATGTTGATGATGGACCTGAAGCAGTGGATTATAAAATTGTGCAGTTAGCTAACTCGGATGCTATTGTTATAACTCAAGATTATGGTCTTGCTAGTTTATTGCTCGATAAAGTCGCCGTCGTCTTACATCATAGTGGAAAACAATTTACTTATGACAACATCGATAGATTATTAGCTACGCGTCATGCACATGCTCAATATCGCCGCAGTGGTGGTAGAACTAAAGGGCCATCTAAGTTTACAGCCCAAGATAAAGCTGATTTTAATGCAGCCTTCCAAGCTGTGTTAACTCAATTTGATTAGCAGGAGGTAAATGCATGAAAAGAATTGCAGTATATTGTGGGGCCAGTAAAGGTAATGACGATATTTATGTTAAAGAAGCCTATGCCCTAGGAAAATATATGGCTAAACAAGGTTACGAACTAATTTTTGGTGCTGGTTCAGTAGGTATTATGGGTGCTATTGAACAAGGTGTTTTAGATCAAGGCGGTAAAGCCATTGGTGTTATGCCTAAATCGTTAGATGAGAAAGAAATTACTAGTCAAAAAGTAAGCCAACTCATTTTAGTAGATTCTTTACATGAACGTAAGGCTAAAATGTCAGAGTTAGCCGATGCTTTTATTATGGCTCCAGGTGGTGCTGGTTCATTGGAAGAGTTCTTTGAAACATATAGTTGGTCTCAAATAGGCATCCATCAAAAACCAATAGCAATTTTTAACATCAATGGTTTTTTCAATCCATTACAACAGTTAATTCAACACATGATTGATGAAGGTTTTATCGATCAAAAATATCAATCATTGGCACCACTTTGTGCTACAAAAGAAGAATTATTAACATGTCTCAATCAATATCAAGCTCTTGGTGTACGTACGTATGATTAATCAATGCGCACAAAACAAGGTACAAGCGCGCGCTATGTGTGCATGTACCTTGTTTTATTTAGTTATATCTTTAAGTTGAATATGATATCTCACATGTCTCTTTAACGGATGATAATTACTTAAGTCGGGATACTCAAAGAAATCGAATTGCTCCATACCAATTTTTTTCATCACTCGAATAGAAGCCTCGTTTTGCTCAGCTGCCAACGCATATATATGCTCAAATCCTCGCTCCTTGGCATAACTTAATACTGCTTGTGCACCCTCTGTCGCAATACCATTATCCCAAACTTCCGGAATTAATCGCCATCCTATTTCATAAAATGGTAGCTCAGTAAACTTGTATTTACTATTTTTAGGAACATAGTTTAATCCTATAAATCCTAGCCATCCATTTGTTTCTTTTAACTCAACCGCAAACAACCCTACACCAGTTTCTTTAATGATATCATCCATTTTCTTTAGGTCTAGTTCTGAACGTCGATAACTCAATAGGCTAGGGAAAAATCTTCTAACTTGTTGATTGGCATTCATTTGTTGAAATGGTAAAACATCTGCCTCACGCCAGTCTCTTAAAATTAATCGTTCTGTCTCAATATAAACTGTCATCATTCACACCTCGAAACTTGTCTAAATTATTCCTGTTTATATAAAAGTAACGCGTTATGATTTATTCATATCGCGCTACTAATGTTGTGAAATTGTCCTCATTTATTTTAAGCTTTTGTAATATAGCTAATTAATTCTACATTAACTGCAATCTCTTTCAAACGATTTCTATCTGATTTTGGTGCTGTAAACGTAGCATCAATAAAATCATTTTGGTGATTTAACTGATAAGTCGCTACAAAAGTATCCGTATCTGACTCAAAATTAGGTAAATGCGCGATTACACGTTTAATTTCTCCAGTCGAATCTTTAATTTGTCGTCCAGTAATATTTTCTAATTCTCTACCCAATTCAGGTAAAGTAATCGCACGACCTTCTAACAAATCAAAATCTTGTTCATGCATGATTTTCCCTTCTTTCTATAGCATTTCAATTGTGTTTTCATTATATTTGATTCATTATTAATAGATTTGAAAAATTTAGAGTATAAATTTCCAAATAATCGTTATTATTAACTGTCTTGTGTCATAAATATTTTAATATATGCTCTTGAATACCCTTTATTATCTTCATTAAACGTGGTGTATTCATAATATGAAAATATTGTAACACAATTTGTTATCATTATTAAATAACTTTTCTATTAATTACGCATATGTATCATACAAAAATGATATTTACGTTCGCTCACTTAGGATGCAATATCTTCATGATTTCTGTGTTAGCCGTTTAATCTTCACTATCACTGTCAGCTTTTGCATCTATTTCTTTTTCAATATCAGCAGCTTCTTTTTTCAATTTATCACGCTCTTTAGTTACTTCTTCTTTTTGTTTTTTAAGCTTTTTTTGTTCTTTTTCAAGTTTATCAATATCTTTTTCTAAAGATACTTTTTCGTCACTTTTGCCACATGCTGATAAAGTAATTGTAGCAGCAAGTATTAGCGCTAACCATTTTTTCATCATATTGCTCCTTCGTTCTTATTGTCTTAAGGTTATTTTATCATTATTCTTTCTTGTCTTCATGTTTGGATTGTAAAGATTTGGTCATGATAACTTTTTGTGTATGATATCCCAAATGTTCGTTAAGCTTTTGCATCGCTTCATTTGTTATATCTACTGTTCCTTGAATGCTAAGTGCCCCCATTGAGATGGCCCATTGTTCAATTTGTTGTTTTAATTTAGTGGCAATGCCTTGGTGTCTATATGTTTCGACAACGTATATCATTTCTATCGTCACGCTCGTTGTTGCTTCATCAAAATGCCCCCATATAAATGCAGCCATTTGTTCTTCATGTGCTATACATAAAATCATATCTCGAGAATATTTTAATCTATGTATAATCATTTCTTCTCGGAGTGCAATTTTAAAAGCTGATGGACTTGGTTGTTTCGCAGCTTGTGCAAGTTCACTTTCTTGAATTTTGGCCATTTGATTAATCAAACTTTTATCTTTAGTAGTAAGTTGTTTCATGTCATTCCTTTCTTTACGCTTCATATTGATTTATTGTTCAATATTAGTCATAATGTGTTTACTATAATATTTTATAAAAAGGATAGTTAAAATCAAATGAAATCTACTGAAAAATTGATGCGTGAAAATAATGTTAAGGCACTGCGTTTAAATAATACTGACAGAGATATTTTCGACAATTATACCTCTTTTGTTCGAGCTGATTTGAGCGTTAATCCTCATGATTCTGAAAAAATGCTTAATCGCATTTTAAAAGAGTTGCTGAAGGCTGAAGATAACGGTGAACATGCATTGGATTTCTTTGATCACGACCCGAAAGCACATGCTAAAAAAGAGCTAAAAAAGCTGCCAAATGAAACAGTTAAAAATATTTTCAAATATATCGTTGAACATTTCTTCTTATTTTTTGGTTTGTTTTGCTTTTTAAAAGGGTTTATTGGGTTTTTTATCGGCGCTAAAAAATTTTATTTGTATTCATTTCCAATTACATTAATTATTGGTTTTATTATTATCTTTTTATTTATATGGATGGTTTTTAAAACTGTACAAATCCAATGTTTTACCAAATCAAATTGGATTTGGTTAGCAAACTACAGTGGTATTATTGTATTAATCTGTGCAATTTTTTATGTATTTTTTCTGCCACAATCTTATATGACATTTGGCCCATATTTATTAATTAGTAATTGGACATTTATTATTATTTCACTCGTTATCACACCAATAGCTGCCTATTTCGATTATCGACGAGTGAACAAAGACTCAAATACTTCCCTATAAAAATAGCCTGAGTTAAGTATTAGCATAGTCGTTAAAAAGACTATAACTTTCTTAACTCAGGCTGTTTTCAATTAAACAAGTGTCCCCTCTTTTTTCTCTACACGAATACTAATAACTAAGAAAATTAGACCAATCAATGTTAATATTGGTGCTATTAAACTCAATGATGCTATTGGTAGATTCGTTACTACCACACCACCAAGAAATGCGCCTAAAGCATTTCCTAAATTAAATGCGGATTGGTTTAATGTACTTGCCAAGGTCGGTGCTTCTTGTGAAATTAATGTACTCTTGTATTGTAATGAAGGACTCATACTAAATCCTATTAATCCAAAGAAGAACACACCTGCAACCATTAAAATTCCATTCATTTGAATGAAGTATAATAAAATGAAGTATAAAATAAACATAATAAAAATAATTTTTAATGCTTTATTTAAATTCCAATCAGCAAGTTTACCACCTACAATATTACCTAACGTAACGCCCACACCAAAAATGATTAATAAATATGAAATTAAATTTTCTTGAATATGAGACACTTCGATAAGAACCGAGGAAATGTAAGTAAAGTATGCAAAAACACTACTGAAACCAAATAACGTTACTGCTAACGTTAACCACAGACGTTTTTCTTTTAAGATTTTCAATTCTGTTTTAACAGAAGTTGCCTCTTGTTTTTTAGTCATTGGCACAAAGAAAATAATACCGATCAACGCCATTGCACCAATTATGGATATGATAATAAACGTCATCGGCCATCCAAAGTTTTGACCAATTAATGTACCAAATGGTACTCCTAAAATATTACTAAGGCTTAGTCCCATAAACATTAACGCCATAGCACTAGCTTTATATGCTGGTTTTACCATACTAGCTGCTAATATTGAGCCAATACCAAAAAATGAACCGTGCGCTAATGAAGTAATAATACGACTTGTCATCATAAATCCATAAGTCGGACTCAATGAGGCTGCAATATTACCTAAAATAAAAATGCCCATCAGCACAAGTAATAAATATTTTCTGTTCCATTTTATAGTTAACATCACAAGAATTGGGCCACCAATTGCTACGCCTAATGCATAACCTGTAATAAGTTGTCCCGCTTGGCTCACTGTTACATCAAAATCTCTAGCTATATTTGGTAACAAACCCATAATAACAAATTCGGTCATGCCAATTGCGAAAGCACCTATCGCCAGCATCCATATCGCTACAGGATATTTCATCTATAATCCCTCCAATTTCTTTTTTTACACATGAGTGCGATTATACTAAATCAACGAAAGTCATACAAGAGGCGTGCTCACATCTTTTCATATTCTTTTCATTGCAAAAATATCATAATTGTAACGCCCTGTTAGTCGTTAGCGTTTACATAATAATAAAAAAAAGAACAAATTAGATTCACCCTAAAAGGGTAATCTAATTTGTTCACTTATGTGCTAATTCTCTACATGCAACAGTAAACTGTTTGCTTGAAATTCTTTATGCGCTTATCTACTTTAATTGATAAGTAAAGCATCTACAAAGAACCAAATAACCATCAATAACATAATTAACGCTTGAGCAAGTGAGCTCGCTAAAAATGCCACGATAGAACCATAGCTTGCACGTAGCGCTTTTTTAAAGTTAGGTTCTTGAATAAGTTCTACAATAAGAACTGCTAAAAAAGGAATAATTAAAATACCAAATGGTGGAAAGACAAAACAACCAATAATCACACCAATAAATGCTGCATACTCACTTAATTTGGATCCACCAAACTTATTCACAAAATATTGATTCATTATAAAATCTGCTAATAAAATAAATATAGTTAGCAATACCATTGAGACATAAAATACCCATGATAAATTGCCATTATGAAATCCAAACTGATAAATTAAAAATCCTACCCACAATACAAGTACCGATGGGATAATTGGTTTAATCAATCCTATAAATGCTAATACAAATGACGCAATTATTAGTAACCATAAAATTAAAGTCATGTTATCTACTCCAGTACTTCGTCCGTATATTTATGTTCTTTCGTTATTGCAATCAGCAACATACCGAGAAAAATCGCTATTGCCGATACAAAAAACACATTCCCTAATCCTACAACATTACTCATCCAGCCTCCAAGTAAGTTACCACAAAGTTGTCCAATAACCATAGCGTTAGCAAACAATGTCGATGCATATCCTGGATAGTCAGGTAAAATATCTTGGAAATAGCTAATACCTAAACCGAGTAAAATAGCTAGGAAGATAGCCAAAAATACTTGTCCTATAAGCATCATAATAACATTATCAAAAACGCCAATACTAAAGTAAAACAGGCCACCAAATAGTCCACCTAAAATCAGTAACGTGCGTGTTTGCATTTTAGCAGAAAGCATTCCTAATATAACCATAAATGGAACCTCTAAGCCAGCACACAAACTCGCTAAATAGCCCACATATTTTTCATCTTCTTGTAAGTAATTAGTAACAAATAGAGGCATATTCAATGTGTACATCCATTGCCCGATATGTAATAAAATAAATGCAATAAACGGAATAAATAACGTTAAATCTTTTAACATATTAGGTGCCGATTTTTCGACATGGGTAACATCTGACGCTTTAGGAGCAGTCTTAATATCTTTGAAGAATACGAGCTGTAACGTTAGAGTAAATAAAATAACTGCTATCGTTCCTCCAAATAACCCAGCATATCCGTTTAGCGCTAACAATCCTGTACCTATTAATGGGCCGAATAAAAAACCAAAAGAAAACATCGACCTTAACACTGCATTGGCAAATTTAGCTCTATCACGTGACGTGGAAGCATTGATTGATTCTCTAGCTGAAGCATACATTTGAGGCATTGCCGGAGCAAATAAACCTTGGAATATGGCATACATAGCCATAAAGATCCATATTTCCTTAACAAAAAAATAAATAGAAAAACTAATAGCACCCATGAATAAGGCGGTGATAATTAGAAATTTTCTATTTATATTACGTGTGTCTGAAAACCTCGCCACAATTGTATTAACTGTAAATTGACTAATAGCTGCTAGTGCTAACAAAAGGCCAAATTGCACAGTTGACATTCCTAATTCATTTGTAGCAAATAGCACTAAAAACGGTACTGTGATAGATATACCCATACCAAGTAGCATCATATTAGTGACAAATAATTTATAATTTTTAATATGCAACAATTCTGCAAACATGAAAATCCCTCTATCCTATTTAAAATCTATTTTACATATTCCATCACTAATTGTATAAATGACTCTACTTGAGGTAGTTGTACCATACTTGAATCGTAACTCAAATAAGTAGACCTAATTAAAGGTTGGTCTTCAATATTCACTCGTGTAAAGTCAAACTGATCTCGATCAATGTGTCTCATCATTATCTCAGGTAAAATAGTTACACCAACACCGTTCATCAACATTTCTTTACACGTCGCTACTTGATCGACGGTAATCATTGCATGATAATCTTCACCGAGTTGATTACTGTACCATTCTTTAATTTGATTAATATAAATTGGGTCTGCTTGAAATTCGATAAAAGGTAATTTACTAGATTCCTCACGTCGATTTTGAGGCTGAATAAAATAATGTTCATCGTTGAATAAATGAGTATTGCTTAAATTCATAATTTTATTGCCACGAATAATCATGACATGATAGTCTCTATGATTTGCTTTAATTTGTTCACTTGATCCTACTTGAACTTGTATTTCAACATTAGGAAATTGTCTAGTATATAAATTCAACACTTCCGGTAATAATGTTTGACCAATGAGTGAAGAACATCCGATTGAAATTGTACCGTTTACTTCGCCAATGTGCGCTTGCATTTTATCTAAAAACAATCGTTCCCTATTTAACATGTCTTTGGCATGTTCGATAATCATTGATCCTTCAGTTGTCGTAATAAGTTGCTTTTTTGTCCGTATAAAAATATCTACACCAAAAGCATTTTCTATCGCTTTTAGTCGTTGTGTCACTGCTGGTTGTGAAATGTATAACATTTCTGCAGCTTTGCGTAACGTTTTGGTTTCGTCTAACGTTGTTATTAAGCGATAATCTTCGATCTTCATTTTATCCCCCTATTGATATATGCAATTACTTTTAACTACAGGTGTAATTGTACGCCATTACTACTTATCATGCATTAGTTTACACGCAATTTATTATATTCGAACTGGATATTATTGAATCATTTTTTTAAGTCGTGATTAGATTCAGACTTTTGCTGTGATACACGC
This sequence comes from Staphylococcus sp. GDX8P114P-2, assembly GCF_017892945.1. NCBI lineage: Bacteria > Bacillati > Bacillota > Bacilli > Caryophanales > Staphylococcaceae > Staphylococcus > Staphylococcus sp. GDX8P114P-2. The sequence continues at coordinate 285,507 of NZ_JAESMB010000008.1, forward strand.
TGCACTTTTTGCTTAGTATGTTGCTGTTTAACATGATGCTTCCCTTGCTTATGCCCTTTATTATATTTAGGCTTATTTTTGATTTTGTGGTAACAATACATAATTTTTTCCTGCATTTTGGGAAAATCTGCATCAATTTTCAACATAAGTTGATGTGCAATAACATATGCCTCATGATATTGTTTACGAGAAATCTGCTTTTGATCTAATGCACGCTTTAAATCATCTTCATCTACCAATTCATATTCACCATTTGGCAATACTAGAACATCCAAACACAAATCTAGCGTGCGTGCATTACCTTTTTGTGTAATGTTTTTAATATTGACGTCAAAATAATATTCCAATGGATTACCTTTATCATCTATCATAACCGTAATACTATAGCGTTTCTTTTCAGGTAATATTTGTAGCCATTGGTAATTATCGTCTGCAACTATTATATTTTTGCCAACTACCGTAACTTCTAATGGCTCTTTTACTTTTTTCATAGTAACTAAGCCAATTATGCCTTTAAATTTGTTATTGTTTACTTTTACTTCAGCATATTCTCTTTCTACGATTCGACGCCAGTGACGTTTATCGATATATTTTACTTTCACTGTCACCAACTCCTTGCTTTTTATTATATAAAAATGGTGGCTTAATGTCATCTATCCAATTTGTAATAATTCCAGTTTAATTTATTCCCATTGTACTATATTTTTTACTTTTAAGCCTTTTTTGACAATTCCGACTTAATTTGTTATATTTAGATATATTTTCTGAAAATTCTAAACATAACGGAGGTAGCAAAATGGCAAAATTAACAAGACCATTTAGAGCAGATCATGTAGGGAGTTTATTACGCCCTCAAAAGCTAAAAGAAGCCAGAGCTGCTTTTGAACAAAATGAAATTGATGCAGATGAACTTAAAAAAGTAGAAGATGCAGAGATTGAACGTATTATCGAAAAGCAACTTGAATTAGGCTTACATAGTATTACAGATGGCGAATTCCGCAGAAGTTGGTGGCATTTTGACTTCTTAGAAAATTTAGAAGGTGTTGAAGGCTATACGCCAGAGCATGGCTTAACTTTTGAAGGCGTTGAAACACGTAGTCACAATGTACGGATAAGTGATAAGGTAGCATTTAATCCTAACCACCCACATTTTGATCATTTCAAATTCTTAGTCGATAAAGTAGACGATAGAGCAATTGCTAAAGTGTCAATTCCAAGTCCAAACCAATTGTTCCATCCTAATATTTTAAACGAAACACTTTATCCAGATATTAATGACTTTGCAAAAGATGTATCCAAAGCATATCATGACACGTTACAACATTTTTATGACTTAGGAGCACGCTACATCCAATTGGATGATGTGTATTGGGCTAACTTAACTTCCGGAACGCAAAAAACACGTGGTCGTGATCGTTCCGAAGAGGAAAAAGAACGTGCTCGTCAATTAGCATATGTTGTTGTGAATGAAGCTATACAAGGCTTACCAGATGATTTACTAATTACAACGCACATTTGCCGTGGTAATTATCAATCAACATGGGCAATTTCTGGTGGCTATGAACCAATCGCTCCTTATTTATTCAAAGAAAACCTAGGCGGCTTTTTCTTAGAATATGACGATCATCGTTCAGGTGATTTCGAGCCTTTACGTTATTTCCCAGAAAATAGTTCAGCAGTACTTGGTATTTTCACTTCTAAAACTGGTGAACTTGAAGATAAAGCTTCTATTAAACAACGTATTGAAGAAGCAAAGCAATATATTAATGAAGACCAAATTTGTTTGAGTCCTCAATGTGGTTTTGCATCAACAGAAGAAGGCAACAAATTAACTGAAGAAGAACAATGGCAAAAACTGGCATTTGTCGTTGAAGTTGCAAATGAAGTTTTCGACACTGCAAAATAATAAATAAAACATAAATTAATTACTAATACACTCCATTTAGCAGTATGCACTTTAATAATGTACATATTGCTAGCGGGGTGTATTTTTAGTTCGCAACATAAACAACCGCTTCATTTTCCACATTAATATAGCTACGTAAAAAATCAGCTACAATGACATAGTGATATGTCTACTGTAGCTGATTTTCTACTCTTCAATTATAAAAGTGATAGGTATATCATATTATCAAACTTTTCACCTTATGTTGGCACTAGTAATTAGTTTTTGTCGTTTACTGATAAAGCATAACGTTCATTTATTTGTTGTAAGTGCGGATATAATTGATTTAATTGTTGTGTTGAAAACAACTCGAAATGATTAAAATCAAATCCTGGCTGACACATACAACCTACTAATGCATAACCTGTATCTTCTGCTAACGATGAAGCAAATATTGTCCCTTTGGGTACTACATATTGTAATACTTCTCCCTTTGCAACATCTTTGCCTAATCGTATGCACTCGTATGTACCACTAGGATAAATCATATGAATTAACAATGTTTGTCCAGCATGGTGATACCATATTTCGTCAGCATCAATACGATGAAAATGTGAAATATTGTCATGTGTTAATAAGAAATAGATACTGGAGTAAGCATTTCGTGAATCTGCTGACTCTTGCTGACCTGTAATAATTTCCTTATAAAATCCACCTTCAGGATGTGGTTGCAACTGTAATTGTTCAATCCATTGTTTAATAATATTGTTCATTTATTACAAATCCACATTGTGAAACACATTCTGAACATCTTCTAAATCTTCAAGTGCTTCTACTAATTTTTCAAACTCAACTTGATCATCTGAAGATAACGCAATATCACTTTGTGGTAACATTTCAAACTCAGCAATAGTAAAAGTTGTTACACCTAAAGCCTTTAATGCATCTTGCACTTGTGCAAATTGATCTGGTTCTGCATAGACGATAACCATGTCGCCTTCTTCTTGTACATCACGTACGTCAATATCTTGTTCCATCAAACCTTCTAAAATGTCATCAGCTGTATGTCCTTCAAATCCAAAAACAGCTGTGTGTTCGAACATATAAGCTACTGAACCTGAAACACCCATGTTACCACCGTTTTTACCGAAGGCAGCACGTACATCTGATGCAGTACGATTAACATTATTTGTTAATGCATCGACAATTAGCATTGAACCATTAGGTCCGAAGCCTTCATATCTCAAATGATCATAGTTTTCTTCTCCAGCACCTTTAGCTTTTTCTATGGCTTTTTCAATAATGTGGTTAGGTACAGAGTAAGTCTTAGCACGTTCTAACGTTAAACGTAAATTTTGGTTAGATTCTGGATCTGGTTCACCCGACTTCGCTGCTACATAAATTTCTTTACCGAATTTTGCATATATTCGACTAGTATTTTTATCTTTTTGGGCTTTCTTTTCTTTAATATTATTCCATTTACGACCCATAATTTCATCTCACTTTCTCATATCACTTAATAACCAGTTAATATTATAGCGCAAATTATTAATTTTATATAGTTGGACATACGTATCCGACTTAAAAAATTGACAGTTGCCCGTTTAATTATATTATTCTATTAAAAAACGTTGTAACTACCAGTACTGGCAATTACAACGTCTACTCTATTTTCTAGCTTTGTTAGCAAGGCGTAAAACATATTTGATAATATGCAACAGATTAAGGAACAATTTGAAGCCCATTTCTCTTGGTGAAAATCGTCCTCTTTTCATCCTATTAAAATCGTACAATGTATAAAGTAAAAATAATAATAGCCCTACTATAGTAATAATTGTATGAAAGATTGGGTTTTGAATAAACATCCCAATAAGACTAGCCACTACAAGTGCAATCAGCGTAACAAATAAGTATTTGCCCATGCTAGACGCATCTTTAATCATAAAGAAGCCAATAAGTCCAAAAACGATAAAAGCAGCAATGGCTAAAATAACGTTCTTGTAAAACACTTCTGCTCCTAAGTTTTGTAAATAAATTGTGAATGTAGCGTATGATAGTAGTCCTATAGCTAAAGTGTATATATGAGAGATGATTAAACCAGACTTCCGCGCTCTCCCTGACACTAAAGTGAATAATACTAATACTAGCAAGACGATAGATAACGGTTTACGCCAAGACATTGGTAAAAATTGACCAAAATAACATCCTACACCAAATAGCAACCAATAATACATAAAGAACAACCATACTTTACCGTATGCTGTCGCTTGTGTTTTCTTTGATTGTTGTGACTTATGCGGTGTTGATTTTGTTGCTGCTTCAGCCATAGCAATATACCTCCATCTAATTATTATATTAATATAATCTAACATAAATACTACTGTTCTCATAATAAATTTTCTAATTTTTGTTGAATCAAGTTTCTATCTAATATTACTAAATATTACAGTTTTTATAAATCTTTATATGTATATCACTTTTAATTCCCTTTAAATTCGCTTTCAGCAAGCTATACCCTTCACATAATACTCTTTCATCTATGTTACAACTCTATAACAACTACCAAAAAAATAAATAATTTTGTTAGTATGGGGTATGAAATATTTAAATGTGAATCTTGTGTTTACACATGAACACAATTAACTGTCGACATTAAACGACATAAAAGGAGGAGTACTTTTGAAAAAATTAGCATTTGCAGTTACAGCTGCATCAGGGACTGCCGCAGTTTTAGCAAATCATGATGCAGAAGCATCTACGCAGCATACTGTTAAATCTGGTGAGTCTCTTTGGACAATCGCTCAACAATACAATACTTCTGTAGACGAAATCAAACAAAATAATAATATTAGTAATAATATGGTATTTCCAGGACAAGTTATTGAAATTGGTGGAAGTGGCAGCAGTGATAGTAGCCAAAGTTCAAATACTTCTTCGGAAGCTTCTGGTGGCTCAAGCCATACTGTACAATCTGGAGAAACGTTAGCAATCATTGCGAATAAGTACGGCGTTTCTGTTGATGAAATTGTTTCTGCTAATAATTTAAATGGTTATATTATTTATCCAAATCAAACATTACAAATTCCAGGTGGTTCAGACGGCACTGGTGGCGGTGGCGGAAGCACATCTACACCAACTAATACTTCACAAGCTTCAAGCGATCAAAATTTATACGACTGGGGACAATGTACATGGCATGTCTTTAATCGTCGTGCCGAAACTGGACAACCAATTAGTACATATTGGTGGAACGCTAATAATTGGGCATCTGCAGCATCTGCTGACGGATACACTGTAAACAACACTGCAGCTGTTGGTTCAATTATGCAAAACTATGAAGGTCCTATGGGACATGTGGCTTATGTTGAACGCATTAATCCTGATGGCAGTTTGTTAATTTCAGAAATGAATTATAATACACCACCAGGCACAGTGGATTATCGTACAATTCCAGCTTCACAAGTTTCAAGTTACAATTATATTCATTAAGAATAAGCTCAACATACAATAACTAAATAAGTCTGAGACATAACTAACTCTGACAAAAAACAAACGTCAATTTCTATTGAGAAGATATAGAAATTGACGTTTTATTAGTTTTTTGAAATATTTCTATTTATAATTCTTGATTACTATTTGTTTTCAAAGAGCCTTATTTTGAATAACAAAATATAATTTGTACCGGTTTTGTAACGTGCTGACGCCCGGGGTAATAGTATGGTTGAGAGACTACAGGCTCGAACCATCCCCCAGACAAGCATGCACGGTCAAAATCATATAATTTAAATTTATATATTATACTATTGGCAGTGGTTTATTTCGATTCCTGTGGGAAAAGCATTAGCTAAAGACTGCTAGCTGAGGCAGTACTCGCGAAAAGCGTGCACAAAAAAACTGCCAACAAAATCAGAGACTTTATCGACAGTCTAAGAGGACCAATCCATATCAATGATTGGTCCTCTTATTTTGAATTTGGAAATTTATGTCCAACCTTATTTTTATCTAAAAAAGCTGGGGAATAAATTCCTCAGCTCATAATAACTAAATTACAATATTTAATACAAAATATACTAATGCTGCTAGTAATGCAGAAATCGGTAATGTAATTACCCATGTAACAATCATACGTTGTGCTGTATTCCACTTCACACCTTTAATACGATTTGAAGAACCGACACCTAAAATAGATGAAGACACAACATGTGTTGTAGATAGTGGGAAATGTAATGATGATGCTACGAAAATTGTAAGTGCTGAAGACAAGTCAGCCGCTGCCCCATTCGCTGGGCGAATTTTCATAATGTTACCACCAACAGTTTTTATAATTTTCCAACCACCTACTGCTGTACCAAGTCCCATTGCAGCCGCACAAGAAACTTTTACCCATAACTGTGGTTCTACACCACTTGTTTGAACGTTAGCTACAATAAGCGCCAATGTAATAATACCCATAGATTTTTGCGCATCATTCGTACCATGTGAGAATGATTGTAATGATGCCGTGAAAATTTGGAAAAATCTAAAATTACGGTTAGTTTTTGTTAAATTGGCATTCTTGAAAACAACTTTAACTATCGAATAAATGATAAAACCTACCATAAATGCGATAACTGGTGAAACTAATAATACAATTATAATTTTGATAAATCCTTCATAATGCAACACTGCAAATGATCCTTGAGATGCAATTGCTGCACCTGCAATAGAACCAATTAACGCATGTGATGATGAACTAGGTATACCGTAATACCATGTAACCAAATTCCATACTATAGCCGCTAAAATAGCAGCTAACACTACAACTAGCCCATTTTGTAACTTAAACGGATCTACGATATCTTTAGTAATCGTACCTGCAACCCCAGTAAACGTTAACGCACCAATAAAGTTCATAATAGCCGCTAGAAAAATTGCTGTTTTAGGCGTTAATGCACGTGTCGAAACTGCAGTAGCAACAGCATTGGCTGTATCATGGAAACCATTGATAAAGTCAAATATTAGTGAAAAAATTACGATAGCTACTGTGATGATTAAAATATATTCCATAAGTTAGGACTCCTTAGCTATTTTTCATAATTATTGTTTCAAAATTATTTGCCACAACTTGACATTTATCTGCAATTTCTTCCATACTTTCATATATTTCTTTAATTTTAATAAGTGTGATCGGGTCAGTTTCACTATTAAAAATATGTTTAATAGATTGTCTTAAAATACCGTCACAATTAGTTTCGAATTCTTTGATATTAATTGAATGAATACGCATATGTGAAAGTTTCTTTTCTACTAATAAGCCTACTGCTAGTTTCATTTCTGCAATGGCTTTTTGTATATTATCTGCAAATTCCGCCATATATTCGTCGGTATATTCGATTGAATACATTTCAAACATACCTGATGTTTCTTCTATAGCATCTAACACATCGTCAATCGCATTACATAAAGAAAGAATGTCTTCACGTTCAATTGGCGTAATGAATGTTTGGTTTAAATCCGAGATCACTTGATGCATTAATTCATCACCATGTGACTCATAAGTTTTAATATTGTCTGAGTATGCCTTAAGATCCAAATGCGTGTTAAAATCCATTTTACCAAATTCAATCGCTGCTCTATCTAGATTAAATACCATTTCTTCTAGTTGAACCATGAATTTATCTTTTTTCTTATTAAACATTCAAAAAATCCTCCGTATACGATGATTATTTATTATCATCAAAAAATTTTAAAAGTTAAAACTTAGTAGCCAAATAGAAATTTGTAAGATTAACCCCATGTGTTATATTTACGTGCCGTTACCAAAGTATGTAAATTTTTTGTAAATATTTTTAAGTGTTCAAGCTTAAAAAAGCTCACAAATGTCAATTTGCCTTATTTGAAAATAGCACAAAATTTACAATTCCACAATTGAATTTACAAATTCTTAACATTCTAAATAAATATTATATTCCCAACTCATTGATTTATAAGAATTATCATAACGTTCTCGCAAATTATTCAAAAATCAAGTTAAATATATTTTACATTTAATTTTTAACTTATCATTTCATTCATTTAAAAATATATCATAACTATTTTAAATTTTCTGTTCACTCATGCGTTTAATAACAGTATTTTGTTCTGGAAAGATAATCGTTACTGTAGTACCTTGATCAACTACAGAGTCAATTTCTACGTGTAAATTCAATGTATCTTTAATTTGATTGACTAAATACAATCCGAGACCAGTTGCATTTGTAGCATTTTGACGTTGTGTAGACGTAAATCCGCGGTCGAAAACACGTTTAATATCTCTCTGGCTAATACCTATGCCTCGATCTGCAATTTGTAACTGTATTTGGTTAGCTTCTACAGTTGCTGTAATTGAAATTGTACTCTGTTCACTATATTTAATAGCATTAGATAATACTTGTCTAATTAGCATTTTGCACCACTTTGTATCTGTATATACTTTGATCTCTGAATCAACTGTTAGCTCAAAATCAATACCACGTGTTTGACTAATATAGCGTGTTAACTGAATTTCATCAATGATGAGTGGCTTCAATGCGGCATATTCAAAAAATATATCTTTTTGTCTTGAATCTAAGCGTGTTAAATAGAGTTGCATATCTAACATCTCATTAATTCTAGTCCATTCCCGCATTAAAGCAAATTTTTGTGTTGGGTCATCCACTTTATTAATTATTAAATCTAAAGTAGTAACAGGTGTTTTAATGTCGTGAATAAACGTCGTTAAAGATTGTTCGTAGTCTTTAATTTGTTTAGTCTGTTGTGTGACCAACGCCTTCTGATTCGCAATTTTAGTTTGAAAATAATTCACTACTTCTTGTTGAAATGGTGTACTTGCCAAATTTTTATGTACAAGTTCTTCAATTTCTTTATTATTCCTAAGATGCTTAATAAATTTTGCTTCTTTAAAAAAGGAAAATATTATGAATAATGCTGTCAAACCTAAATTCACCCACACAATAAATAAGACACTCGCTACATCTATATTATAATCCAAATAAGCTAATCCTATTAAAATTACATGCAGTAGTATAATCCACAATATCCAACGAACGCGACTTTTTACAAATAGCCCAAATAAAATGATATTATCCATGTGCTAAATAACCTCTGCCAACTTTAGTTTCTATTTGCTCATTCATATCAATATCAGCTAATTTTTTTCGCAATCGATTAACATTCACTGTTAAAGTATTATCACTGACGAATGCCTCATCATCCCATAATGCAGTTATAAGTGTATCGCGTGTCACAATTTGATTTTGTTTACGCACTAACATAGACAATATAATCATTTCTGTTTTAGACAGATAAATCTCAGTATCATGCTGACTAATGCTATCTTTTGTTAAATCAAGCTTGGCTTGTTGCCACATTAAAATACTTTTCTCTGAAATATCAAATTCATAGACTCTTCTATAAATTGCTTGTATTTTAGCGATTAAGACGTTCGTATTAAACGGCTTTTGAATAAAATCATCGGCTCCAAGCTCCATACTCATAACTTGGTCCATTGGGCTATCCTTAGAAGATAAAAATACTATAGGTACATTAGAGTTTTGTCGAATCTTTCTCGTCCAATGAAATCCATCAAATTTTGGTAATTTAATATCCATAATAATAATTTCTGGTTGTACCGCTTCTACAGTAGTCATAACATCGTCAAAATCAGCAATACCTTCTACTTCAAAATCCCATTGTTGGAGCGTTTGACTTAAAGACTCAAACAACGTCTCATCGTCCTCTACTAATAAAATCTTCAACGTCTAATACTCCTTTCTTTATTTAGTGTATTTGATATCTTCACCAGCTTGTATGCGACCTTGGAAATTTTTAATACGACAATCAATTTCAAATCCACGCATCATCAAACTTTGAATAGGTGCTTGGCACAAGTAATAGACTGGCCATACTAATCTAGGTATATAATCAAACAAATGTACCATTACTTCTGTAGTACCTCTAAGTTTACGAAACTCTAATTTCCCTTGCTTTTTGGCATTAGGCTTTACTAAAGTACCACCTACTAAGTGTAACGTAATAATATCATCAGAGGTTTGATGTTTATGAAGCACTAATAGCGGCTTCTGTTTATTTTTCCGATAAATAATATAGTCATCTTTAACTTGATAACTATACATAAACGTACCTCGTGTCTGATTTATCCATGAAATATAATATTGAACCAACTGTTCTAATGTCCAATGCATAGGTAATTGAATACTCATCGCTGACCTAACATCATCATATTTAGAAACTTGTAATTCTACTGCTACTGTTGGCCTTTCAACTCTATGTTCTGTAGTTTCAACTGTTACACCATATGCTGATAACCTCGCTATCGTTTCGTTATCAAATATACTACCTGGAATGTAAATAATTTTTTGTACTTTGTTAGCTGCTGCAGCTCTTCCAAAGTTATCAGAGGCGAGTCTATTCATATCTTTAGCGCTCGCTTGTGTGAGTTTAGCAGAATGTTTTGTAGGGTCAAGATAAAATATTGCTATATCTATGTTCTGCATTGCTGCAACGACATCATGATAATTATAAATATCTTTTTTCAACCACGTTACCTCTTGTATATCTTGCTCTTTCGGGTATTTTGACAGCGTGAATAATTGGGCATCATTTTTTATTGCAGGTATTAGATTTTTCCCAATATAGCCTGTCACACCAGCAAGTAAAACATTTGGTTTCATTAAAACACTCCTTAATAATTGTAATTATTTTGTATATTTTTTGAAAAACTAAAGATTATAATTCTAATTTATATTATAATGAATCTAAACTAAAGAGAAATGAGGTACGTGTAAACATGGCTCATCAAATAAGAGAAATTGGCATTAACGATGTTCAACCGTTTGTCACTTTACTTAAAACTATTTATGATGAATCTGATTATATGCTTTATAATCCAGGTGAATATGCACCATCTACGACAGATGCATTAAGCAAACTAGAGCATTTTATCACGTCACCGACTAATACCATTTTTGTAGCCGAGAATAATGACGAACTTGTTGGCTTCGCTACCGTTACGACAGAGAACTTAGCACGCGCACGTCACGAAGCTCAATTTTCCATGGGTGTCGTTAAATATTATCGCGCCAAGGGACTTGGACAGGCGTTAATAAATGCTGTAGAAGCTTGGTGTCTTAATCATGATATCCGTCGTATTGAAGTGGCAGTTGTCACTGAAAATACTACTGCTTTAGAAATGTTTAAGTCTACTGGTTATCAAATAGAAGGTGAACTAAAAGATAAACTCTTTATAGATGATCGTTATTACAACCAGTATATTTTAGCAAAACTTCTACTCTAAGGGAGATTAGTCAGTGATGCTTACCTATGTGTAGTATACACTAACAAAAGACCAGCTAACACTGATTTAGTTAGCTGGTCTTTTTCTGTCTTAATATGGATTTAAGTCTACACCATTGGGATTACTATCTTCGCTATTCACTTCAGTTTCAACCCCTGATGCGCTCGTATTTCTACTTAGAAATGACAATACCGATTTCATATTTTGTTTAGATTCTGGTAAATCTAAATGGAATTGATATTGATGTCTCAACTTATGGCTACCATCATAAAACAGTTTATCAACAGGAATGTCTTCCTGTTTTAATTTTTTATAGAATTCAATGTTTTGACTGTAAAATGGATCTGCATCACCTACAGATAAAAAAGTCGGTGGATAATCTTCAGTTAATTGGTTAATTGTAGACATTTGAGATAAGTTCTTAAATTGTTGCTCCCACTTACGCTCGCCTGTGTAACTTTCCATAAATAACTGTATCCTTGGGAATTCAGTAGCTTTGACTGTCTTCATATCATAAAAACCACCAAAAAATATAGCTGCTTTTAACTGGTCTGCCTCAAACTGTTGTTTAAATTTCATTTCATCACGTAAACTTTCATTAGTTTGTATTGCTGTATATTGACTAGACATTTGTGCCCCAGCTGAGTCACCACCAAATATGACTTGATCAAAATCGATTGGCAATTCATGTTTATTTCTTTTTATAAATTGAATAGCTTGATCAATTTGATGAAGTTGATTTGGATATTTGTAGTCTGGTGCCAATGCATAATTAATATTAACAACAATATATCCTTGTTCAGCTATTTTTGATAATAAAGGATTTTTATACTGCTTATCACCTGCAATAAAGCCACCACCGTGCATCCAAAATACGATTGGTAATTTATTATCATGATCTAAATCTGTCGGTGTGAGTATATCAAGCCTACTATTAGGCCATCCTTTACTATACGTAATATTAGTAAACGCATTTACATTTTTATTATTAATTTGTACCTTTTCTTTAACTTCTTGTGAATGTTGCTGTTCGAAATGTTTTTTCAACAGCAGGCCAATTACACAGGCCACTATTATAATTACAAGTGTAGTTAAAATCACCCATTTGTGTTTATTTTTCATGTTTGACCTTCCCTTTCGGGTGAATTGTATCACATTTAGTATTTTAGATGTAGTAAAATCAACAATGATTTACAGCCTGCTTTTCACTTCAGTTAACTGTTTTTTGTACTAATAAGCCTGTGCTAAACGCACACTTTATATGCTTTTTACGCAATATATTTTTTGTTTTGTTTTTTACGTATAACGTATTTAATTAACACAGATATTACAACAATTAATCCAATAGCTCCCATAAGTGGATATAAGAAATTAATTAAACCAGCAAAGCCAACAAAGCTTAATCCATATGCTACGAGTACCATAACGATAATGAAAATATGGTATTTTTTACTGTATGGTTCTGTAAAACGTGCAGCAAATGAATACATCAAACCTAAAATAGTATTATACATAACGGCTAACATAATGACAGATAATACAATACCTATCAACGGATGAATTTCATTTGCCAATGTTAATGTAGGAATTGATGCATCTTTAATCATAGGGTACTCTGACTGCAATGCAAAGTTAATCAATGCTAACAGTACAGTGTATACAATACCACCAAATAATGCTCCTCTACCTGAGACACTTCGTTTAGATGCATCTCCGCCAATCGCAACAATTGTACTAAAACCAACTGCAAACGCTAAGCCACCATAATTAATACCATAGAGAATACCTTTCCACAGACTAGCATTTGGTACTGTTTCATTCACTTTATTTAACGGAATGGAACCATTAAATAAATAGAATATCGCGATAATAACTACTAAAATAATTAAAAATGGCGTTACGAAACCAAGTGCACGTACAATCTTGTTAAAGTCCATTAATAAAGTCACATAAATTGCAATGATCATGATTAATGCACCTAACCACGTTGGTATACCATAGCTTTCTTCAAATGTTGATCCTGCACCTGCAATCATTGTTACAGAAATACCAAACAAGAAAAATATAAGTACATAATCAATAAATTTGTTTAGTCCCTTGCCAAATAAATACTCTAACGTAGATTCATGATTTTGAGCGTCAAATGCAGTACCTATCTTGGCAACTTGGCGCCCAATAAATCCTAATATTAATCCTGATAAAATAACACCTATGTAGGACCATAATCCAAATCCCGTGAAGAATTGCATTACCTCTTGTCCTGTTGAAAATCCAGCGCCTACGACTATACCTACGTAGGCAAATCCTATTTTAATGGCTTCTTTGTTAAGCCCCATTAAAAAAATACCTCCTTAAATGTCATATAGTGATATATTATAACGCACTATATTTTTTTTGCAACGCACACAATATTACTTCCCTAAAGTTTTAAACACTAACATTTAATATTGGACGGCTTTAATACACCTGCTATAAATCGCTACAAACGTTGCTGTACTCTACCTCATCAGACATTTAAATTTGTAATACTCGAAGACACATTGCACAATTACTTTACTGACAAAATAAAAATATACGCATGTACCTACTGAAATCGATACGTGCGTATATTTTTATCATCACTATAATATTACTTATTGATCTGCCACTCTCGAACGGTTTAGTTCATTAAAATCAACAACAACGTTATCCATTCTTTTCGCTGTTTCTTTTAAGACATTACGCGCTACACTATTATTGGGATCAAGCTTTAAAATTTTTCTTGAGATATCGAATGCTTCTTTATCAGATATGACTGGTTCAGGTACTGCATGTAATAACAACATTTGTAATAAACTCTTTACTTCTTTACCGTCGGAAAGATTTATGGATGATTCTGCATGATAATACGCTGAATCTAATGCACCTTCTAGGTCACTCAAGGGGTAAACTAAAAGTAAAAACGCTAAATCGTGCATTTCTGGTGTTTCTTCATGTTTCATCATATCTAAAATACAAGTATAAAACATGATACTTTCTACCTCATGAGCACTTGAAATATACGCTTCTTCAAATTCCATAAAATCTGTCTCGGACATTAATCTTCTAACTGACTCGAATTGGCCGCTTAAGACATGTTTCTTTATTAAATCTTGCATGGCAATGTCCTCCTATACCCAGATTCTTTTTACAATTGATTTTTATTTTACCATATTCCGCGTACATATTCATTTAAGAAACTACTTTTTTAACAATTTTAATTTCACAAGTTATATTAAAGACTTTTTCTACTAGCAATAGACAAAAATCTTTAACTGAAATGATTTTTTACTTCTTCAATTGTGTCTTCCAACGTGCCTCCAACAGATAATTTAACTGCAGCCGTAAAACTTCCTTCAACAATCGGGGCATCTACTTTTATCATCTGGTTCTTGCCATTATACATTTCAATAGCCATATCTAAATTCATTTCAGCTGAACCAATGTCATAAAAACATATCGCATCATCGTTTAAGCCATTTAAAAGTTGGTGAATATCATCAAAAGATGTCCCTATTTCACCATTAATACCACCTTGAGCTACTACATTAACACCTGAGGCCATTTGACTTAATAGATCTTTAGTTCCTTCTGCAATCTTTTCACTATGACTCACAAGAATAATTGATGTCATATTATTCATCTCCAATCAATGCATTTAAAACATATACACTACTTTGAGCGCCCGGATCCACATGTCCTTTAGAATCCTCTTTAAAGTATGCTGCTCGTCCTTTGGTAGCAATCATTTCTTTAGTATCGTCAGCAAAAGTTTGTAGTTTTTCAAATGTTATGGACTCACCATTGTCCACAGCCAGTCTGGCACGTTCAATTACGTCAAACATTGTTTTCTCATTGAGTTCTACTTTACCTCTTTGTGCTATTGCATCTGAGAATGCTTGTAGAACCTCGCTTAAATTATTCGGAGTAATTTCATCACCTGCTACCTGTGCCATTTTGACAAAACTAAAACCATATAAAGGCCCAGAAGCTCCTCCGATATGAGACATTAACGTCATACCTGTCGATTTCAAGATAGTGGAAACTGATGAATCATCTAAATTATCAGGTAATGCTCGAAAACCACGAAGCATATTTACACCATGATCTCCATCGCCAATTGCTCTATCTAATTGTGTTAAGCTTTCTTCTTGAGTTTCAAATGTATCAACTAATGCTAATAAATTCATTTTTAACGTTTCAGCATTCATTGGGTTGCCTCCTTAATTAAAGTAACGACTTGCTGTTGTTTGCGTTAACGCGGTTAAAACTGTTTCTGAATATGGTGCCAATGTAATTGAAAAACCTTGCATATCAAGTGACGTCATATAATCTCCAACAAGCCAATGTTTCACAGCTAGATTTTTGGCTTCACAGTATTCAGAGACATATTTTGTGACAATGTTTAATTCAGAAATAGGTGTACCACCCATGCCATTGACCATTACGATAACATCATCCGTCTCTATTTCAGCTAACAACGGTTGTAATAAATGGCTTACTATAGTATCAACTGGTTGAACAGGCTCTTTAGACAAACCTTTTTCACCATGAATACCAATACCAAGTTCTATTTCATCTGCATCAATATCAAATCCATATTGACCTGTAGTTGGTACCATAGGTGGTGTTAGCGCCATGCCTATACTTTTAACACTATCTACAAAGGTCTGTACTCGAGATTGTAACGAGTGTAAATCGGTGCCTTGTTCAGCTAAATATCCTGCATATTTATGTGCCAATACAGTACCAGCTACACCTCTGCGTTGTGACGGTTCCTCAACAGCTACATCATCTTTAACTATAACAGTGGCAACCTCAATGTCTTCCATCGCAGCCATATCTTGTGCCATTTCAAAGTTCATAACATCACCAGCATAATTTTTAACAATTAACAATACACCTTGACCAGTGTCGACTGCTTTTATTGCACTTAATATTTTATCTGGTGTCGGTGAAGTAAATATCTCTCCACATACTGCAGCATCTAACATACCGTCTGTAACGTAACCTGCATGTGCTGGTTCATGTCCACTACCACCGCCTGAAACAATAGCAACTCCTTCAGTTTTTTTATTTTTTCTTACTACGACCGTATCTGCAATAATATCTATATCATCATTTGCTATCTTCATGCCAGCAAGCATATCAGCTAAGTAGTCAGTTTTCTCTTTGATTAGCTTTTTCATTTAAAGCTCCCCCTTTAGATTAAACACTATTTGCACTTAGTATACCCTACATTTTTCAGCAAACGCTAATAATTAAAATTAAAAAAAGACTAAACGTATATAATTTTGAAATCTTATAAAACTAGATTTCTATCACATACACTTAGTCTTTTTATTTTAAACCATTTTAGATTTGTACATTAAATATAAGAAGTATGGTGCTCCAATAATAGCTACGACGATACCAGCTGGTATGCCAGAAGGTTGTAAGATAACCTGACCAATAGTATCAGAAACGAGTAATAAAAATGCACCGATAACAATTGAAATTGGTAAAAATAGTTGATGTCTTGGACCAACGATAGATTTAGCAATGTGTGGTCCCATTAAACCAATAAAACCAATTGCGCCTGCCACTGCTACTGCTGCAGAAGACAGCACTACCGCTAACATAAGTAATATGAAGCGTTCCTTATCTACTCTAACACCCACACCTTGTGCTATATGTTGACTAGTATTTAATAAATTTAACGCGTTCGATTTTAGCAGTAATATAGGTATGATAATCACTAACCACGGTACAAAAGCTAGCACAAAGGACCATTCATCTCCCCATATATTACCAGCAAACCAAGAAGCCATAAATTCAGATTGATCTTTATCAAATTTAGACATTAACGTCAATGAACCACCACTAAGAGCTGTAGCTAGACCAACACCTACTAACACCATACTAGCTGGCGTTATCCCTTCTCCTTTGTTGTAGCTGAAGCTAAATATAATAAGTGCTGTTAAAATACCACCAATCATACTAATAATCGGCAATACATAAATAAAGTTATCAGCATTGACTTGGCCAACAACAATAAACAGTGCAATAACAAAACCACTACCTGCATTAATCCCTAAAATACCAGGCTCCGCAAGTGGATTACGTGTCACACTTTGAATGATCGCACCACTCATCGCCAAAGCAGCACCAGCTAAAATAGTAATGATCATTCTAGGCAAACGAAATTCTAGTAATATTAATGTATCTGTATAAGCACCTTGTCCAAATAATGTTGTAAAAAATGTTCCGAATGACATTTTATATTCACCAGAAGTCATACTCCATGCACAAGTTATTATTAATAATACAGTGAATACTATTAAAGTAATCCATTGTCTATATTTTAACTTTGGATCAATCATGTAAAGCGACCTCCCTTTTTAACTAAATATAAAAAGTAAGGTACACCAATAAACGATATAATTGCTCCTACAGGTGCTTCACCCATCATACGTGCTAATGTATCAGCAACTAACACAAGTAAACCACCTAACACTGCAGTTAAAGGAATAACACGTGCATAATCTGTGCCGACTAAAAACCTTACTATATGTGGCACCATTAAACCGACAAAGGCTATTTGACCAACCATAGCAACTGCAACGCCTGCTAATACCATGGCTAATATTAAAGTAATACCTCGTATAAAAACCACATTTTGGCCTAGCCCTCGTGCTAAAGTTTCACCTAAATTTAATATAGTCAACTGTTTACTTATCGTAATTAAAATGAGTAACGCGATAACAATGACAGGGATGGCCCAAATTAATTGATGCCATGTTGTACCTGACACACCACCGGCACTCCAAAATGTTAAATCTTGATTCAACCTAAAAAACAGTGCGACACCTTGGCTCAATGCTGTTAAAAACGCACTAACTGCTGCACCCGCTAAAATAATACGCATAGGATTAAAACCATCACTACGCGAACGTCCAATCATCAATACGATAAAACCGCCAAGAATAGCACCTACAAAGCCGGCAACCATGAGCATTAAAAAAGGTGCTTTAGGATACAATGCAAATGTCAGCGCCAAAGTAAATGATGCGCCTGCATTTAATCCGATTAAACTTGGATCGGCTAATCCGTTTTTCGTAACCCCTTGCACTACTGCTCCCGATGTTGCCAAAGCAGCACCAACTAAAATAGCGCCTATATCGCGCGGGATACGGATTTCACTAATAATGTTATGTTGTTGATTCGTTACATCATAGCTAAATATAGCTTCAAATATCGTTGTCACATTAACTTTCGCTTCTCCCAGCAAGATAGATACAAAGAGTGCGACAACTAACAATACGATAGCTATAGCCATCGTAATTGCAAAATTATAAACTTTCTTTTTTTGCGTTGTCATCGTTATGCTCCTATACCTGGGAATAGCTACGTTTACATAAATCATATGTGACTAACATAGGCTTACCTGTTCGTGGATCTCTACTTATCTCAACATCAATATTAAACACCTTTTCTAGAATATCTTTAGTCAATACTTCCTCGGTGTCACCATTAGCAATGATATCGCCATCTTTCATCGTTATTAAATAGTCAGAAAAACGCACTGCTTGGTTAATGTCATGTAATACCATGACGATAGTACATCCTTGTTCTTGATTTAACTGGGTAATTAATTCTAAAATTTCTAATTGATGTGATATGTCCAAATATGTTGTTGGTTCATCTAAGAAAATAATATCTGTACGTTGTGCAAGCGCCATAGCTATCCACACACGTTGTCTTTGACCACCACTTAAGTCGTTAATAGCACGGTATTGAAAGTCAGCAGTGCCTGTTACTTTCATGGCCCAATCGATTTCTTTTTTATCTTCTGCAGATAATCGGCCAAAACCTTTTTGATGTGGAAAACGACCATAAGAAACAAGTTCTCCAACTGTTAACCCATCAGCTACTTCAGGAGACTGTGGCAATATCGCAATTTTCTTAGCCAATTCTTTAGTAGCTTGTTTGTGTATACTTTCTCCATCTAACACAATTTCCCCATTTGAAATCGTTAATAACCGTGATAATGCTTTTAACAATGTAGATTTACCGCAACCATTCGGTCCAATAATAGAAGTAATTCGACCATCTGGTACTGTAATATCTAAATTGTTGACTATAACATTATCTCCATAACTAATCGTAATTTGATTCCCATTTAAACGTGTCATACTTACCCTTCTTCCTGATTAATAAGCATCTATCTTAACCTATAATTGATTGTCTTAATTTCTATATATAAGTTATCTGTTATTGTCATTTATTGCGTTAATTGCTACATCCCGTAAATGATAATCATTATCACGGGTGTTATTATACCATTTTTTACTGAAATTGACTATAAAATCACAATAAAATTCTATGCTTAATATCTGTAAGTCTACCAATTATAAACACTAGAAAAAGCGAAAATATGAAACCAAACGTCCACATTTGATTTCGTATTTTCGCTTCAAAACTTACTTTTTGATTCTACTGGCAAAAGTTAGGACGTAATCAACGGTCACTAACTTTAGTGCTCATCTATCAAGAAACCATTACCATAAACGTCACGCACATCATGAACGACTAAAAATGCGTCTTCATCTGTCTGTTTAATTAAGCGCTTGGCTTTAGTCACTTGTGTTTTTGTTATTACAACGTACAGAATATCCTTATCTTCTTTAGTAAAGTAACCACGACCATTTAAAATTGTTAAGCCTCGACCGACTTTTTCATCTATGACTTTAGCTACTTCATCTGGCTTTTGTGAAATAATAGTCATTGCCTTTTTCGTATTTAAACCTTCGATAACGAATTCCATAACTTTAGTGCCGATGTATAATGATATAACCGTGACTAATGCACTAGGTAACGGAATAACAGTTAATGAAATAAGCACAACTATTAAGTCGAAAAACAACAGTGCATATGGTGTACTAACATCTAGATACTTATTAGCTATTCTTGCAAGTATAGTCGTACCTGCAGTCGTTCCACCTGCTAAAACAATGACACCAATACCTAGACCTACACACGTTCCACCAAAAATCGCATTAACTAAAATATTATTAGAATCTACTTGCCAACTTTCAGTCAATCCTAAAAATACAGAAATTAACACTGTCGCCAAAATAGTTAACAGCATACTACGTCTACTTAAAAACTTATACCCCACAGCAATAAGTAACGCGTTTAAAACAAAGTTCGTAAGCCCTGGAGAAATATGGTATGCATAGTAAAGTACAATGGCAAGTCCTGTAACGCCACCTTCACCTAAATCAGCTGTAATAATAAATGTATTGACACCCGCAGAAAAAATAAATGATCCTATAATCACCAATATAATATCACGTAGTGTTTTATTCACGCCCACCAACCTCCTATTCAATTTTCAATCACTTGAATAGTAGCAAAATAATGCCAACATCACAACACTCTACCTCATTTAACTGGAATACAAATTAATTTGAGATACATAATTTTAAAAATTCTGAATTTTCGGTTTACTTATATTTATTCCTTTGCTATAATGTTATTTATCTTCTTATTGAAGAACAATAAGAAGCCATCTCCTTTGTGTTGTTTATAGTAACAAACAAAAACAAATTTTTGCTCGAAGTATGTTATAAGTACCTAGTCCTTGCTTATATCATACATTTAATTCATTTCCCGTAAAAGCCAAGTACACCGCGTACTTGGCTTTTATAATGCAAAAAAACAGAACAGCTAAACGCTGCTCTGTTTAAATTTAAGTATTAAAGTGTTTATGCAGTTATTAAAATTGACTATCACACCAACTTTTATCTTACCAAGCAAACAAGCCGACAAATCCTGCTGTCATTAACGATACTAAAATACCGGCTAATAACATCATTGGTACATATTTAGAGACAAAGTCAGAAGTCTTCGTATCAACTATTCCTTTTAATGTACCTACAATCATACCGATTGTAGAGAAGTTTGCAAATGAAATTAAGAATGTTGTAAGCACTGCACGTCTGTGCGGTGAATATGAATCCAATACATCTTTAATTTCTCCCATAACAACAAATTCATTGGTCACAATTTTTTTAGCCATTTGTTGCGCAACAATCCATGCTTCTCCCCACGGTAAACCAAGTAATAATGCAAAAGGATACATAAATACACCTAAAATTTGATCTAAACCAAAACTACCTTTTAAACCGATCCAAGTTGCAATAATACCTGTTGCAGCATTAATTAGACGGTCGATTAAATCTGATAAAGCAACAAAACTAATGACAAATGCAATAATAATTAAAATCAATTTCCCTGCATTTAAGACAGAGTCTCCTAAGAAAGAAAAGAAAGGTTGTTTTTCTATCTCACTATTTTGAATACTATATATAATGTCCTCTTTATCTTCGAGAGTAACTGGATTAAGAATTGCAGAAATTATAATCGCATTAATGATATTCAATGGTATAGCAGTTAACACTAAATCACCAGGTACCATCGACACGTATGCACCTACGATAGCCCCAGATACTGAACTCATAGACATCATTGCGATAGTTAGTACACGTGTTTCATTCATACGCTTTAATTGTTCACTAGAAACTGCTAACGCTTCAGTGTTTCCTAAAAACATCATTTCAATACCAAAGAATGACTCGAACTTTGGTTGTCTCGTAATTTTAGCTAACACCCAACCAATCATTCCAATTAACTTAGGTAAAATATTTAAATACATCAGAATATCAAATAATGGTACAACTAATAAAATTGGGAATAAGGCACTAACTGCCATATCCATTGCACCAGGTTCGACCCAACTTGCAAAAGCAAATCCTGTACCTGCATGTGCAGAATCAATCATCCAGGCAATTCCGTTTGCTAATCCTTGTACTACTGCTTTCCCCCATGGGAAATAAATAAAGAACCATGCTAATACAATATTAAGGATTACTAAAATACCGATAGAAGTCCACTGTATGTCTTTGCGATTTCTTGAAAATAATACTGCAATCGCTAAGAAAACAATTAAACCTAAAATATTAATTAGTAAAAACATTTTACACCCACCATTCCAATATATATGAACTCAAGCAAACTCAAATTAAAAAACCATCTTACTTTATAATTATTGACTTGTCCCTAAAAAGTTAATAATGATTAATCACTAAAATATAAATAGTGTATTCGTTTTCATTTATTGTATTTCTGTGTTTTTCAATTTTCTACCTTGCTAGTTAATTCTAACTTATTATAGCATGTAAGGATTTTTGATAAAATAACTTTTTTAATGTTCGAGTATATGCTATTTATTTCTTTTGGCATTTACAAAATGTCTGTGTTTTATTCAGTTAAGTTTTGAGTAGCAACAAACTGCTGATATTTCTCATGTGTTTGCATTAATTCTTGATGCGTCCCACTTCCTGTGATAACACCTTGATCTAAAAAGATAATTTGGTCTGCTTTACGAATCGTTGACAAACGGTGAGCAATCACTATCGTAGTCCGCTTCTCCATTAATTCTTCTAATGCGGTTTGGATTTTCCGCTCGCTTTCACTATCTAAATTTGCAGTAGCTTCATCTAACAATAAGATGTCCGGGTTTTTTACAAAGCTACGTGCAATATCAATACGTTGACGTTGACCGCCGGATAATTTAATACCGCGTTCACCCACTAACGTATCATAACCTTGCTCAAGATTTTGAATAAAATCATGACAATTAGCTATCTTAGCATACGTTTCCAATTCTTCATCAGAAACAGCATGATTAATACCATAGAGTATATTGTCCCGTATCGTACCGCTCATCATGGCATTCGTTTGCATAACATAACCTATTTTATGTCGCCAAGTAGCTAAAGGGATATTATATATAGATTGATCACCGTATGTAATCATGCCTTGCTCAATATCATACATACGTTCGATAATATTAAAAATTGTACTTTTTCCTGATCCTGATGGCCCTACAAAAGCTGTGACTTTACCTGCTAAAATTTCAAAATTCACCGCTTGCAATACAGTTGTCGTATCATATTTAAAAGTTACATCTTTGAATATTAAAGATGGATGTTGGGATTCTTCAACTACTTCAGGCAAAGTAAAATCTTCTATAGGTTCTTGCATAATCTCATATATACGCTGACTCGCTCCCACAGCTTTTTTATAATCAGTTACTAATGTAGATAAATTGACTAACGGACTTGATAACTGCACTACATAGAAAATCATAGCAATTAATGTTCCTGCAGTAATGGCACCGCTTGTAACCCTTAATGCGCCGAAACCTAAAATCACTGTAATCGTTAACAGCATGACCAGTCCAGATATTGGTTGGATAATTGCTGTGATTTTTGCTTGCTTTAACCCTAAATCATAAATGCGTTGTAAATTATTGTCTGCTTTTTCTAATTCTAAACGCTCTGTATTTGCTACCTTAACTAAACGCATTTCGGTTAACACTCGTCCAAGCAAACCGCTAAAATCGGCAATTTCGGCTTGTGTCTTTTTGGATATACGTTGCATTATTTTCCCAAGTGGAATCATAATCCCAATAAATATCGGTATCGTTATAAAGGTTACTAACGTTATTTGCCAATCCATTACAAAAAGCATAATAAAAGAACCTAAAACAGTTAATACTGATGGCAACAACTCTGGTAGTTTTTGCGAAATAAAAGCATTGATTACTTTCGTATCATCAGTTAACCTACTCATTAACTGACCACTTTCATTTTTGTCAAAAAATGGCATTGTTAAATGCGTAATATGTTGCCATAACATTGAACGTATGGCGTAAATAATTTTTTCTCCAATTTTACTTAATAAATATAAGCCCAAGCCGCTCAGTAAAGTGTTCATAATAAAAATCCCTAAAAAGATAGCGATAAAATTCCAGTTAATACTTTCTAGGGTAAATTTGTCGACTAATTTACCTGTTACTAAAGGAACAAGTAATCCTGTTAAACTACCTAAAGAAGATATACACACCGCAATGGCAATTAGTTTTTTTGGCCAAGTTAATTTTTTGAATAAATAAAATAACGGGTTCGTTTGATTCATTACATTTACCTCTATTTTTGACTTATGTGGTTACATCGCCAAGCAACGAAAACTTTATGTAACTCTATGCTTTATTGCTTGCTTTTTTAATTCACAAAATTATTGTTGTGACGGTTTATATATATTCATTTATTAATTCAACCCAATATGCTAAAATATTTCTATTATCAAAAAGAGAATATATTAAGAAGGTTTGTTTTTATGAAAAAGTTAATTTCCATTATGGTAACTGTTATGTTTATTGTTTCAATTATAACACCTTTTGCTAATGCTGAGACAGCTACACCTACAAGCATTGCAAATCAATACGGTTATAACGTATCTGATAAATATCAACCTGAGGGTGCAGCAAACATTGCACAAACAGGCCAAATTCTATATGACTATAATATCGACAAAAAGTGGTACCCTGCATCCATGTCTAAACTTATGACCATGTATTTAACATTGGAAGCAGTGAAAAAGGGAGATTTATCTTTAGACGATAAAGTTAAAATTACAGAAGACCACTATCGTATGTCTACTTTACCAAAATTAAGTAATACTAAACTTTACCCTGGCGAAACATATACCATTAAAGAATTATTGCAAATAACAGTTTCTGCTTCTAGTAATGCGGCAGCACTAATATTAGCAAATGAAGTATCTAAAAACACTTCAGAATTCACTGACTTAATGAATAAAAAAGCTAAATCAATAGGCATGAAAGATACGCACTTTGTTAATCCTACAGGTGCTGACAATGCCCAACTAGAAGATTTTGCACCTAAAAAGTACACTGATGAAGATAATTCAGTGTCTTCAACACGAGATTTCGAAATTTTATCGCAACGTTCAATTCAAGATACACCTAAAATTTTATATTTCACTAAGCAAACTGCGCCAACACAACATGGTGTTACATACTATACCTTCAACCATTCACTTGAAGGTGGCGACATGAGCTTAGAAGGTACTGATGGTTTAAAAACTGGATCAAGTGACCTAGCAAATTATAACCATACTATCACGACAAAACGTGATGGATTCCGTATTGTACAAACAATCATGGGTGCCGGAAACTATGATAACTTCGGTGGTGAAAAACAA
The DNA here is from genome assembly GCF_017892945.1 of Staphylococcus sp. GDX8P114P-2. NCBI lineage: Bacteria > Bacillati > Bacillota > Bacilli > Caryophanales > Staphylococcaceae > Staphylococcus > Staphylococcus sp. GDX8P114P-2. Next base: position 310,859 of record NZ_JAESMB010000008.1, read on the forward strand.
CGTAACATGATGGGTAATGCTATGATGAATATGTCTTTCGATCAGTATAAATACACTAAAATTTTAGGCAAAGGCGAACACAAAATTAATGGCAAAACTTATTACTTAGAAGATGATTTATATGATGTATTGCCAAAAGACTTTACAAAAGAAGATTATAAATATGTCATCGAAGATAAAAAATTACACATTGAATACGACCGCTCATTTATTTCCGATAAATACGGTCCACCTTCTGTAAAAGTGAAAAAACCATTATTACACGAAACTACTACTATGGTTAAATCCACTTGGGATGATCATCCTATTTTAACGTTATTAGGTATCGTCTTAATTATTACCGCATTAGCAATCGTTATTTATTTACTTATTGATTTAATACGTCGTAAATCTAACAATAAAAAATAGTTCAACATACGCATTGAGTCTAGGATTATCAATCCAAAACTCAATGCGTTTTTTTTGAGTTAAATTAAACTTATAACGCAATAAAAAAGGACAAGTTAGAAATCATGGTGATTTCTAAAACTTATCCCTTTAAACATTATCAACACACATTCATATTATCGTGTGTGATAATTTATTAATGTTCTTCTTTACCATATAATTCTTTTTTAACTTTAGTCGTAGAAATACCTTCCGTACGTCTAAGATAAATAACCTCACATTTGTCCTTTAAAAAATCAAACTCGCCTTCCCAGTCATGACCCATGACAAATGTATCTATATCATAACGTTCAACATCTTTTTCTTTTTGTCCCCATCCTTCTTCCGGGATTACAAGATCAACATAACGAATTGATTCTAACATCATTTTACGTTGTTCATAGTTATAATAAGATTTTTTATTTTTTATACGGTTGAATTCATCCGATGATAACGCAACAATAAGATAGTCACCCATTTCACGTGCTCTTCTCAATAATTCAATATGACCATAATGCAATAAGTCATAAGTTCCATATGTTATAACTCTTTTCATTATTATCTACCTCTCAGTAACTTTTCACATTTTCAAGAAGTATATCATACTAAAATTTTTAATACTATAACGTAATTAATGTTTACCTTTTCAATAATTTTTTTAGAGTCATTTTGCTTTTAAATTTAGCACGTCTCGGTAGAATTTCAACTTTAAAACGATAATAAGGTGGCCGTCCAATACCAACATAATGTAATGTTTCTCTCCATGTTTCATATATTGGTTTTGTCCAACCTTTACCACCTTGCTCTACTACTTTAATAATTCTGAACAATGCGCGCCCTTCGTAATCTGTTGTTTGCATTGTTTTCAGATACATTGTCACTGCATTAATAAATGGTTCGGTAATTTCCTTTTGATTGGCTAGGTAAGATTGAATTAAATAGCTAACAATCAACTCGTCAAAACGATAACTGTAATATACTCTTAAATTCGATAATAACAAAATATCCATCACGCGTTGTCTAACCACCGCTGCATTAGCTAAATAATCTTCAAAACGGTGCGTACGCTGTTCTGTAATTGATCCTTCTACATTATTATAACCATAAATAATATTAGGTAATAATTGAATATCACTGGCTTTATTAAAAGCACGTGCCATAAATGTATGTTCTTCACAAAACACTACATCTTCATCAAAACGTAAGTCCGCAAATTTAGCACTAAACATTTTTGCACCAGGGCCTATAGATTGTAAGATAGCTGGACATTGAGCCAAATTCACAGTATCAAATTTATTAATTTCTGTATGAGTTGGAATCGTTTGCCATTCTCCATGACGCTCGCGTCCTAGTTGCCCTAAAACAATATCTACATCATCATTTTTCAAATAGTAGTCAGCCATGTAATCAATTCTGCTAGGTAAGAACTCATCATCAGCATCTAAAAACATAAATACATCACTCGACATAGATGCAAGACCTCTATTACGACTTGCTGCCGCACCCGCATTTTCTTGATTGATAATTGTCAGTTCTTTATACATTTTCGCTAATTCCTGCAACACTGCTAATGATTCATCAGTCGAACCATCATTTATACAAATGATTTCATGCTCATACTTAGTATCAATCGAGGCAATAGCACGACGAATCGTATTAGCTGCATTATAAACTGGAATAATAAATGCTATTTTCATTGTGAAGCCTCCTTATTAATTAACTCCATGACTTGATTTAAGCTATCCTTCGTATTGTATTGATGCCACGTTTGAAATAACGGTTCTAACGTTTGTTCTTGTTGTTGGATCAATTGAATTAATGATGTTTCATCATATGCTTTATAACGACTTGGTATATCATAATAATAGCTATTTAACCCACGTTCCGCTTCATACAATGTCTCATCATAAACGTAAAAGACAGCAGTTTTATTTAATAAACTTGCCTCAATTGCTAATGAGCTATAATCAGTAATAATTAAATCTGCCATCAACATCAATGTCTGTGTATCAATCTGAGTCTGACTTGGCTCTGCTACTGCTGGATGTAGTTTATTGATTAAAGTATAACCAGGTAATGCTTGTTCAAATTGTGTAACATCGATTATTCTATTTCTTTGATTGTATTCCCTGTATGTAGGAACGTAAATCGCGAGTTTAGTCGTAATCCCATGCTGCTGTTTTAACTGTGTTTGCATCTCTTTAACATCTAATTGACAATACGGTACTAACCTCGGTAGTCCTGTCGTACAAAGCTGTGTTGGATGTACATCAAAAGCTGCTTTAAAACATTCTGCCATTGGTGGACCACCGATTAAATAAAAATCTGTAGCTCCATAAACCCGACGATATTGTTTAACTTGCATTTTATTAGTATGATCCACTTGATGATCCGTTAGCCCAAAATGTTTTAGCGCACCTGCAGCATGCCACGTTTGAATAATTTTTTGACCAGCTTTTTTGCGATAGCCACCTAATAGTAAATAATAAGTATCAATCACTATTACTTTTGCTGTGCTTAATGCTTTTATATGGTGAATAATATGTTTATTTCCTGCTGGAATAAATGTACAATTTTGTAATTGTTCAATGGTTTCTTGATGTATGCCTTTAGCAATTACTGTGACACGATATCCTTGTTGAGATAATTCTTTAATTATCGGTAAGACATCTGCTTCAAAAGTCATCATCACTACTATGTGTTTAGTTGATATTTTATTCCAACTAAATACTACATTTAGTATATGTATCATCATCATGTAAATTCTTTTTATCCATTGTCTCATTTTTTCTCCCCTTTACTTCAGTTAGTTTCATTTAATTATAGCGTGCTTTTTCCAAAATTTATAGAATTGCAACGATAGCAATGTTTAATTATTAAATTATTTCGTTCTATCTTATTGTCAGCTTGACCCTATTCACTTAACCTACACTTCTAACGATTAATTATTACCAATATACAAAAAGAACCTGGAACGTAAAATATGTTTCAGGTTCTTCATATATTTTATAAATAATGCATTACATAAAGTCTGCAAAATGATCGCGATACTTCATGTGTAAAATCGATCCTACCACGAGTAAAACAATAACTAAAATGACATTATAGACTGCCAATTCCCAATGAGAAATAAAGTACCAATCATGATGTAAAATAGCAGCTCTATATGCTTCAGCTAAAAAGTAAATCGGATTTAATTGCATCACATCAGTTACAATACCTTTAGGTGGCACGATTAAAATAGATGATACGAAAAAGACAATTCGCATTAACGCTTGCATTGCCATCTGAGTATCTCTAATAAGTACACCTAAAGTTGATGTTACGAGTGAAATTGCCACCGTTAAGATTAACGCGAAAGGTACATATATTAACAACTGTAAGGTGTAAATTGTCGGGTGATACCCTGCAAAATAACATATAACCATCACTATGGCTAATAAACCGAGATGCCCGTAAAATCTACTAAACACAATATAAGTAGGAATAATAGACAACGGAAAATTCATTTTTGCTACTTGATTATATTTCGACGCAATCGCCTTGGTTCCTTCTAATACACCTTGGTTCACAAAGAACCACATACTAATACCGACCAATAACCAATATATAAACGGCACACCATCTTGAGGGGTATTACTGCGCATACCTAAACCAAAAACAAACCAATAAACCGCAATTTGCATTGCTGGGTTGATTAATTCCCACGCCATACCTAAGTAATTATTATGGTTAGTGATTCTAATTTGAAATTCTGCTAATCTTTTGATCAAATATATATTTTTTATATGTTCTTTAAATACAGTCCAAACTGCCTTCATTTAAATAAACCACGCTTTCAAACGATTTACTTTTATATCTTAAACTTTTGTTTTTTATTCTGTCGTTATCTCCAAATATTTTCATAACAAAAAAATTATACCCTATTTAATAAATAGATGTAAACTTACTATGATTTCATTTTAGCTCATTACTATTAATATCATCATAAAATAGTATTGCCAATTATTATATACTAGATGATACCAGCTACATTTTACACTATTTTCTACTAAAAGAGTTGATTTAATTCCACAAATTCAGTAAACTTTAACAATTGTAGACTATAGTTTTCTCGCAATTCATACCTACTTACTTTACAATAGGTTAATAAATTTAACAACTCATTTACTATATATTATAATAACAGTAATTAGAAATAAGGATGGTAAAATTATGACAGTCTCGGTAAACATTGAACATGTCTCAAAAGAATACCGTATTTATCGCAATAATAAAGAACGAGTAAAAGATTTACTGGTACCTTTTCACAAAAACAAAACATTTTATGCTTTAAATGATTTATCATTAACTGCACATGAAGGTGATGTTATTGGCCTAGTAGGTATTAATGGTTCTGGTAAATCTACCCTTAGTAACATGATTGGCGGATCACTTTCCCCAACACGTGGTCACATTAACCGCAATGGAGAAGTCAGTGTAATCGCCATTAATGCTGGACTTAATGGTCAACTTACTGGAATTGAAAACATTGAATTTAAAATGTTGTGTATGGGCTTTAATAAAAAACAAATTAAAGATTATACTCCACAAATTATTGAGTTCAGTGAACTTGGTGAATTTATTTACCAACCCGTTAAAAAATATTCCAGTGGTATGCGTGCCAAATTAGGGTTTTCAATAAACATTACCACTAATCCCGATATTTTAGTTATCGATGAAGCTTTATCCGTTGGTGACCAAACATTTGCACAAAAATGTCTAGAAAAAATTTATGAGTACAAAGAACAAAATAAAACAATTTTCTTTGTCAGTCATAATATGAAACAAGTACGTGACTTCTGTTCAAAAATTGCATGGATAGAAGGCGGTAAATTAAAACAATTTGGTACATTAGATGAAGTCTTGCCTGAATATGAAAAATTTTTAAATGACTTCAAAAAACGTTCCGCTGCGGATCAAAAAAAATTCAGATCAGAATTAGATAATTCTCGTTTTGAATTTAAATAACGTTAAACTAAAAACGATTACGATGCCACAAAATTCAAGACATCGTAATCGTTTTTAATGTTTATGTCGCATTTGTTTCATAACTTTCCATAAAAATCTAGGAATACTTTGCATTCTTCCTAACCGTTTCCAATCAATTATTAAACGATAGACCCACTCTAAATTAATGGTTCTAATAAATTTAGGTGCTCGTTTTTTGACTCCACTAAATACTTCTAATGAGCCACCTACGCCCATCATCACTGTATGTTCAAAGTTATGTCGATGCTGCTCTATCCACATTTCTTGTTTAGGATAACCCATCCCCACAAAAATATAATCTGGCTTAAAGTCTTTTATTTCTTGAGCAATGTGCGCATCTTGTAGATCGATATATCCGTGATGATGATCAAAAATTATATTTGGATATTGCTGTTTTAACTGTTCTTGTGCTTTTACTACTACTACTTCTTTGGCTCCTAATAAATACACCCGTTGATGATTAGAATGCGCTATTTTTAAACATGATTCCATCAATTCAATACCTGGTACACGAGCTTTTAATGGCGTTCTTAAAATTTTGGAAGCTTTGACCACGCCTGTACCATCTGCAACGGTATAATTAGCGCTGTTAATCAATGTTCGATAAAATGTATTAGTTGTAGCATAATCTACGATTTCTGGATTTGCAGTCACAATAAACAGTGTCTCTTGTTGCCCGTCTTCAAAAAATTGTTTTACATTTGTTACCATATCGTCCATTGTGACATTATTAAAATGTACAGATAAAACATCTACTTTATCTGTTTCGTCTCTTTTCACCATTAACTATTAACTCCTATCTACTCACTGTCGATTTCATACAATATTAACAGTCATTTTATCATAATACGCAGTAATGAGATAATACTTTCTGTAATATGCTATTCCCCTAATTCTTTCCTACATCAAAAGTCCAAATGCGCTAATTGTTTATATCGTTTATAATAGATTAAAGTTCATATTCATCACCATTACAAAAGAGGTATTTGCATGTCCTATATACAATCATTTTTAAGTTCATCCATTCAATTACATATTAGTTGGATTTTAATATTAGCAGTGCTTTACATTGTGATTCATCAGTATAGGCACAAGCCACTTAATCGTATAATTGATATTTATTTAAATTATATTCCAGTATTAACACATGAATTTGGCCATATTTTATTTAATAAAATTAGCGGAGGCAAAGCTAGAGATTTAGTTATTGTCGCTAAACCTTCAGAACGTGACCAAACATCACAACAAGGTTATGCTATTACACAATCTAGTAGTCGTTTGAGCCAAATCATTACCACATTAGGTGGTTATATCATGCCACCTTTAATGCTCTTTTTAGGATATTTAGCTGTCACTGCCAACTATCCCAGCATCTTTATTGCTGTGTATTTATTTATATTTTGCTATTTTGTCATATTAACATCTCGTAAATTACTCCCAATTATTATACTTTTGATGTTAATTGTATTGCTTTATGGTATATTTCAAAGCAATGATCAGGAGCTCATCTTTTATTTCGTTTCTATAAGTTACCACTTCATCCTTGGAATGTTGCTCGGTGAAGTGCTCCAATCAAGCTGGACAATCTTTAAACTGACGTTTTTCAACCGTGATGTTGAATGGGATGGTACAACATTAAACGAATTAACTCGCTGCCCCACATTCTTTTTTAGTACACTGTGGATTGCGATTAATTTATATACTGTGTATAAACTTTTCACTGTAGTTATTTCATTTTAAATATATATGCAAAAAGCGATGGTTAATATAAACCATCGCTTTTTATATTATTCTACGTAAATATGCGCTGCATTATCATAACTCAAAATTGTAACCGTCTCGCCTTTTTGAATCATTACTACTCTATTTGTATCATCTTTATCGACGATAAGTACTTCATCACCAATTGAGATGGCTTTACTAGACAAATAAACCAATAATTCTGTTCTGTCCCTTACTCTTTTAACATTAACATAATCTCCAGCACTAAATTGTAATAAATCGGTTGTATATAGTTCCTTATATTGATTATTACGTGGTATAACGCCGCCATGAGGACATGTAGTTGGATAATCTAATAACTTATCTAACCGCTCTACAAATAGATGTGAGACTCTGTGTTCTAATACTTCCGCTTCCTGATGCACTTCTTCCCAATCATAATGCAATATTTGAATTAAAAATAATTCAAGTAAACGATGTCGTTTAATAATATCTAAAGTGTGTGCCAAACCTTTCTGCGTTAACATCACACCTTTATATGGTTTTGTTGCTACCAATTCTGTTTGTTCTAATCTATTTATCATTTCACTTACTGATGGTGGCTTTATATTTAAATACTGCGATAACTTTTTGTTTGATACAAAAGTAGTATCGCCTTTATGCGTTAAAATGGCCTTCAAGTAGTCCTCTTTCTCTTCTGTCAGCATACTTTCACCTCTCACAATCATTGTCTTTATTGTATCACGAAAATTCTTGACACGCTAAAAGTTCGTAGTATATTATAAAATAAATTAGGTCAACCTAAAAATATTTTTAGAAGGTGAATTATGTTAGAAATAAAAAACTTAAATTTGCATTTAGGGAAGAAACATGTGCTCAAAGATATTAATTTAACATTACCTATCCAAGGTGAAATTATAGGAATTATGGGACCTAATGGTGCAGGAAAGTCATCTTTATTTAAATCGCTTATTGGAGAATTCAAAGCAACTGGAGAACAATTGTTAAATCAACAACCGCTCTCCTCAGTATTAAAATCAATTACGTATATTCCTCAAAAAGCTCATATTGATTTAGATTTTCCTATCGGTGTAGAAGCTGTTATATTATCAGGCTCATATGGTAATATCGGATGGTTTAAACCCGTAACTAAAAAAGTAAAATCACGACTCGAGTCTTTATTAACAACATTAGAATTAAATGATTTGCGTCATCGTCAAATTTCCGAATTAAGCGGAGGTCAATTGCAACGTGTACTTGTGGCACGTGCTTTAATGCACAGTAATCAGGTCTATATGTTAGATGAACCTTTCGTAGGCATAGATTTTCATAGTGAACAGTTAATTTTCAATTTATTACAGCACCTAAAAAGTGAAAACAAATTAATCTTAATTGTTCATCACGACTTATCTAAAGCCACTCAATATTTCGATCGTATCATTTTACTTAATCGCACTATTCGCTTTTTTGGTGATAGCGATATAGCAATGCAACCTGAACAATTAAACCAGACATTTTTAAATGCAGAACCTTCTGCACTAATATCCGATGAAAAGAGTGTGCAGTAAAATATGTTAGATTTCATTGAACATTTATTCAGTTATCAATTTTTAAACCGTGCACTTATTATCTCTATAGTAGTAGGTATTGTATGTGGCACGGTAGGTAGTCTTATTGTATTACGCGGTCTTTCGTTAATGGGGGATGCTATGAGTCATGCAGTGTTACCTGGTGTAGCATTATCATTTGTACTCGGTATACCAATGTATATCGGTGCTTTAGTTACAGGGATGATTGCAAGTTTATTTATAGGATTTATTACGCAAAGCAGTAAAACTAAACCAGATGCTGCGATAGGTATTAGTTTTACGGCCTTTTTATCTACTGGGATTATCATTATTAGTTTGATTAATAGTGCAACAGATTTACACCATATTTTATTTGGCAACATTCTTGCCATTACAACTAATATTTTTTGGTCTACTATTATCGTCAGTGCTATAGTACTTTTACTTATTGTTATATTTTATCGACCTTTAATGATTTCAACATTTGATTCAACATTTAGCCGCATGAGTGGCTTGAACACTACATTAATTCATTATTTTGTAATGTTATTACTAGCTATGGTAACAATAGCCAGTATTCAAACTGTTGGTATTATTTTAGTCGTTGCATTATTGATAACACCTGCGAGTACTGCATTTTTAATAGCTAAGACCTTACCACAAATGATGGTAATTGCTAGTACTATTAGTATTATTTGTTCTGTCACTGGTATGTATTTTAGCTACATTTATAATATTCCAAGTGGCGCAACCATTGTTCTGTGTGCATTTATTATTTACATCATTGTATTCAGCGCACTAAAAATTAACACACGTATAAAGAAAGGACAATTAACATGAAAAAATTATTACCCATACTTTTAATATTAATGCTAGTCGTTGGTGCTTGCAGTAATAACAACAAATCTGCACAGTCAGAAAACAAGTCAAATGATAAATTAAAAGTTGTAACTACTAATTCAATAATTTATGATATAGCTCAAAATGTTGGCGGTAAGAATATAGACTTACATAGTATCGTTCCTATAGGCCAAGACCCTCATGAATACGAAGTAAAACCTAAAGATATTAAAGCATTAACAGATGCTGATATTGTATTTTATAATGGGTTAAATTTAGAATCGGGTAACGGGTGGTTTGAAAAAGCTTTAAAACAAGCGAATAAATCAATGGACGATAAAAATGTTGTAGCTGTTTCTAAAACAGTAAAGCCTATTTATTTAGAAGGTGCTAGTAAAAAAGAGGAGAACCAAGATCCTCATGCGTGGTTAAGTTTAGAAAATGGTATTAAATATGCCGAAGTTATTAAAGAGACGTTAACTAAAAATGTTAAAGACAATAAAGATGTAGAGAAACAAGGTTCAAATTATATTAGCAAGCTACAAACATTGAATAAAGAAAGTCATAACAAGTTTGATGATATTTCAAAAGACTCACGTGCATTTATTACAAGCGAAGGTGCTTTTAAATACTTTGCAAGACAGTACGATTTAAAACCAGGATACATTTGGGAAATAAATACTGAAAAGCAAGGTACACCAGAGCAGATGAAACAAGCCATTGAATTTGTTAAAAAACACAATCTAAAACACTTACTTGTTGAAACAAGTGTTGAACGTAAAAGCATGGATACGTTAAGTGAAGAAACTAAAAAAGATATTTATGGTGAAGTATTTACCGATTCTATTGGAGAAAAAGGAACTAAAGGAGATTCCTATTATAAAATGATGGAAGCTAATATCAACACAATTCATGGCAGTATGAAGTAATAATTATGATAATAACTAAGGCTATTCAACCTGTTAACTAGGTGAATAGTCCCATATCGTACGTGTCTCTCCTATACATGCTACACATCCACGTACGATATGGTGGTATTCAAGCCTTAGATCAAACTCTTACGCCATCAATGGTACATAATCCTCCTCCATTGATGGCTTTTTCTCTGTGTAAAAAAGTAAACGTAGCAATATAATGAAATTTCTATCCAGACAGCCCATATTGCTACGCTTACAAAACTGGCAGACCGCTAAACATTTATGATTCATTGTTTTAGTGATCTGCCAGTTTATTTTTATTTACTTTTCAGTTCGTACATTAAACTAAAGCAACTCTATCTATAGAGTAGTGTCACTAAGTTAAACTATCTACAATAACCATTTCATCATAGTTGATTGATTCTCGTATTTTTAACGCTGTTGTGTCACTAACATCTTCTTCTTCTATCAATTGATTTAAGATACGACGTTGTTCTTTCAATGCATCTAAACGAATTTTCGTTATCGAATTTTCGTTCTTAGGATTGAAAAAGTTACTTGGTGTTAAATTATCACGTCGTGCCAAATAACCATCACAAATCATCCCAACTTCTAATTTATTATCTTCAGTAGTTTCTTTACTTAAGCGACTCACTACTCGATAATGTACTGTACGCATAACATTGGAGATTTCTAACAAGTTATCTGCAATAGATAACGAAGAAGCTGCGTTTGTTTTCATACGTTTTTTAATACGTATTTTCAAAATATAAACTTTCACTTCAACTATTAAACGTTGCATTAATGAAGCTTGTTTATAAATTTGTGTTCGTTCAGCGTAACGCATATAGTTATCCAACACACTAGTAGTAATATCACCATTAACAACTAAATTATTTAAAGTATCGTTTTCAACCTCAAATGCAATTTTTTGCAGTCGCTGTAATTCTTTGATATTTTCATCTTCATTTTCCACAGTACGTAAAAATGCAAGTTTTTCATGGTATTCTTTAATTACCGTTCCATAATGAAAACTAGATTCTAAAGTTGAATTTTTATTTAATGACTCTATTACCTTTTCTAAAATAAAGATTCTTGCATGCTTATAGTTCATCCCTGTATCTTTAGGTTTCGGTGCAGATGTTGTAAATAATGGTAATAAGAATTGTGCTATTACTAAACTAATAATTACCATACCAGATGCAACAAATAGTAAATCATCCCTAAAAGCAAAAGAATGATGATTTGCCAACATATATGGCAAAGTTAAAGCAATAGCTAATGAGATAGTCCCATGTACACCACAAAGAGACATTATAAATGCATAGACCCCTCTTTTTGGTGGTGTTTCTGTGTTAGTTTGATTATTTTCATTATCCGACATCATTTTTTGGAAAGGACTCACTGGTAAATAAAAGTAAGGGTATAAAACGAACACCCATAAAAATCTAAAGACATAAATCGCTAGTGCTATTAAAACAGTAACAATAATTAAAAATAATAAATTATGCGGTTCATTTTCTATAATACGACCTACCACTTCAGGAATTAAATAACCTAAAATAGCAAACACAAAGCCATTCAATGCATAGCCGATAATATTCCACGTATGGTTATAACTCATTTGCAAACGTGTACGTGCTTGTGAGATACGATCTCTTTCAAAGCCATGAACCAAACCAGCTACAACCGCGGCAATAATACCTGAAGCATGGAACATTTCTGCTATAAGATATGTGACAAACGGTGTTAATAATTGAATAAAAGTAAACATGTTAACATTTTCAATGCCTCGTCGTGTTAAAGATACTCTTGCTCGTACTAAAACCACACCGATAATAAGCCCTACGATAAATCCTCCGATAGATGATATTAAAAACTGTTCTATCGCGTTAGCCACTGAAAAAGTTCCAGTAATAAGAGCTGCTACAGCAATTTTAAAAGATATGATACCAGCTGCATCATTTAAAAGTGATTCACCTTCTAAAATTGTCATAGAACCTTTAGGTAATACTTTCCCTTTCGTTATAGCTTGCACAGCTACTGCATCGGTAGGACATAAAATGGCTGCTAAAGCAAACGCTGCTGCCATTGGTAACTCAGGCCATATCCAATGAACAAACAGACCTACTACTATAACTGTTGTCACTACTAAACCCAATGCCATCATTAAAACTGGCTTAATATACCTTCTTAAATGTACGCGAGATACTTGTACACCTTCTACAAATAATAATGGAGCAATTAATGCAACCATAAAAAGTTCTGAATCAAAATTAAAGTCTACAGGTACAGGTGTAATATATAACAACATACCTAAAATTATTTGAATGAAGGCCAAAGGAACTTTTGATAAAAATATATGTACAAATGAACTTAAAATGACGACTACTATAAAAATAAGCAGTGTCTCAAATATTTGCATAGTTTCACCTCTCATCGTTTGAACTTTACTATTATAATTGCTGAGGTTGAAACAAATAACGCATAATATACATGTCACACAAGCGCTTACGCTATCATCTCATTTTAAATGCTACAATGAGCAAACGTTGCCCATCGATTATTAATTCACACAATTACAAATATATATTATTTTATCATTTTTTTAGGGAATGGAACAGAAATCGAATTTTATTAATAAGATTCCTCTCCCCACAGCGACAAGGATGACTGGTATAAAAAACATGAGTTAAGGTACATTACAGTTCAGTTAGCTACTGGCAATATAAAATGAAGATGACGATTTAGTTATTCCCTTTCCTCTTGTTATAGAACGTAGACAAAAACCAAGGTGATAGTTCATCTAAAACTTTCATATATTATTGGCAGTGATTTGGGCCAACTCCTGCGGGAATAGCAAGAGCCGAAGACTACAGGCTGAGGCAGTTCCCGCGGAAAGCGAGCACAAAAAACTGCAAAAAAAGTTGGAAGCTTTGTCAATAGCCTATTGTCTTATTGGCAGTAAACATACCTTAAATATTAGTTATCCTAAAGACTTTTCTACAATATTGGCAGTGCTTTGGGCTGACTCCTGCGGGAATAGCACTCGCCGAAGACTACAGGCTGAGGCAGTGCCCGCGGAAAGCGAGCACAAAAATTGCCAAAAATACTGTACTTTGTCGACAGTCTGGATACCACGATTCATCAATAACTTCTCAACATCTCAGCACATTATTTAACCTAAATATTTAATAAAAAAAGTGCATCTTATTCCGCCTACCTTGTCAGCACAGGAGGAAAAGATACACATCTTCATATAACAAAATTAATATTCGTCTTCTTCATAGGCTTTTTTACGTAATTGTTCACGCTCTTTAGCACGCTTTTTCAGCTGTTCAAAATTATTTTGATCATCATTTGAACTTAACAATATGTTCGTTTGTCTCATACCATCTTTTTTACGATACATATAAGCCCCCGTACGATATGCAGCTCGTGAAATTAAATGTCCTCCAACAGGAGAAGTTAAATTAATAAATACCAAGGCTAAAATCATACGTACACTTAAATATCCTTGCGCAGAGATGAAATAAATAATAACTCCGACTAACGTCAATAACACTGACAAAGTAGAACTTTTAGTAGCCGCATGACTACGTAAAAAGACATCCTGAAATTTGATTAAGCCAATGGCACTAATAAGTGCAATAACACTTCCTAAAAACATGATAATGGCAGCACATAAATTAACGATTTCGCTTGTTGTTTGCATTAAATACGTGCCCCCCTTCAATAAATCTAGAAATAGAGACTGTACTTACAAATGAGATAATGGCAATTAATAATATAGAATCTAAGAATGAAAACGTACCATAAATAACGCTTAAACCACCTACTATAGACATGAGTATTGCACTGGCAGCATCAAATGCAACAACTCGATCAGCAGTGGTAGGTCCCTTGATTAATCTAAACAAAGTGAGCAGTAACGCGATCCCAAAGACAATAATGGAACTTGTAATGAAAAAATTGGTTAGTGAATCAATCATTCTGCCACCTCCAATATTAGACCTTCATATTGTCTAATACTTTTTAATAACTTTTGACGTTCTTTGTCTGACACATCAATTGCATGAATAAAGAATTTTTGTTTTTCTTTTGAAATACGAATAACAGTAGAGCCAGGTGTAATAATGATAAGTATTGTTAAAAATGATACTTCCCAATCACTATCTAAAGTCGTTTCATACGTAACAAGACCTGGATTCATATCTTTTGTTTTAAACAAAATATAATTAATGTTGGTCATACTTGATGTAATCAATTGATATAAATACACAAATAAAAATTTAATAGCCACCCAAACTTTTTTCAAGTAAAACTGTTGGCCAAAAAAGCGATGTAATATATAAATAACAATTAGACCAATTAAATATCCTGCGAAGAAGGTAGAAATATTAAAAGCGTCTTCATCTTGAAATAAAACCCATAAAAACGCAATGACAACATTTAACACTACTTGTCTCATAGATTATTTCTCCTCCTTCAGCAAATGTGGATTAACTGCTTTTTCATATGCTTGATCATCCATATTTAAATGTGTCGCATTTTCTGTCACTTTAAATAAAATAGGTGCTGCTAAACCAATAGCAATGACCACAGCGACAAGCATCCCTATTAAACTTTTACGATAGAATGGAATACGTTTAAACAATACTTGTTCACCTTTTTCACTACTTCCTAAATACATTGTAAAGTATATTCTGAATAAGCTAAACATCGCTATTAAACTTGTAATGATCATTAACGTTAAACCGATATAATTACCATTTTCTACAGCACCTTGGAAAATTAATAATTTCCCAGGAAATCCACTAAAAGGTGGCACGCCTCCGATAGCTAGAATTAATACAATAAAAGCGACACCAAAAAATGGCTCTTGTTTAGCTAAACCAGATAAATATTGGTAGTTTCTATGTCCAGTTATATATACTAAACTTCCTATAATAAAGAAGAGTAAAGTTTTCACAACAATATCATTTGTTAAGTAAAATATGGCGCCATTCACACCCGCAAAAGTATGTGTACCCAAACCTAATATGATAAATCCAATCGATAAAATAACTTGATAGGCAGCAATTTTTTTAATATCTTTATAAGCCATTACTCCAAATGCTCCAATAAGCATAGTAACACAAGCTAAAAAGACCATTAATGAATGCTTTACATCATCTTGTTCATTAAATATTAAAGTAAAGAAACGAATCAATGCATAAGCGCCAACTTTAGTCATTAATGCAGCAAATAATGCTGCTAATTCAGTATTTAATACCGCATAAGCTTTTGGCAACCACATAAAGAGGACTAATGCTGCTTTAGAACCAAATGCCACTAAAAAGACCATCGAAATTATGACTACGGCACGTTGATCTTGAACTTCACCAATACGTTGCGCAACATGTGCAAAGTTAAGTGTTCCAGTTAGCTTATACAATAACCCTATACCTAACAGTAACATCCACGATCCGACAATGTTCAGCACGACATAGATAATTGCCGCTCGTAGTTGTTCTACCGACTGTCCTAATGTAATTAATACGAATGAAGACAATAACATTACTTCAAACATGACATAGATGTTGAATAAATCAGCAGTTAAAAATGAGCCAATAACGCCTACAGTTAAGAATAAAATAAAACTGGGAAGATAGAAGCGTATCGCACGTTTTTCAGCTCTACCAAAGCCATAAGCAATTATTAATGTGACTACGAAACTTGATGTTGTAACCATTAATAAACTTAAAGAATCTCCGACAAACTGAATACCATACGGTGCTTGCCATCCACCAAAATCCAATTTGATAGGTTTCCCCTGCATTACATGTATTAGTAAGAATAACGAGACGAGTGTAGAGACCGCCATCGTACCTATCGCAAAAATTCGGGATAACAAACTATTATTACGAATGAAGACCAAGATTAAACCACAAAGTGCTGGAAGCAGTAATGGTAGTATTAATAAATTACTCATTATTTTCGTCATCTCCTCTCAGCACATCAATTTCATCTTCTTTAGTAACTCGGAAGGTTCTGTATACAAGTACAAGCAAGAATGCTGTCATCGCAAAGCCAATGACAATAGCCGTTAAGACAATCGCTTGTAACAAAGGGTCAACAAAATTTTGGTTAGCAGTTCCAATTAATGGTTCAGTCTTGTTTTTACCATAACTACCCATACTCATAATGATTAAATTACCAGCATGCGTATAAATAGAAATACCAATAACGATACGTATTAAATTGACTGATAAAATCATATACGTTCCTATAAATATTAAGAAGCCAATTACTAATAATAAAATTAAATTCATGAGCGACCACCACTAATTGACAGCATTACGGTAACAATGACTCCCACAACTGAGAGTACTATTCCCGCTTCAAACAATGTCACAGTTGTTAAATGCAATTCACCCATTAATGGTACATTGACGTATGCATCTGTTTGGTAAAGGAACGGTTTACCAAAAAACATAGGTACAATTGCTGTTACCATTGATAATAATGAGCCGACAATAATCATTATTTTAAAATCAACAGGCAGGGAGACTAATACTTGTTTCACATCGAAGGCTAGAAACATTAGTAAAAATGCTGAACTAAGAACCAGTCCTCCAATAAAGCCACCACCTGGATTATTATGTCCCGCTAAAAACAGATAAAATCCAAATGTTAAAAGAATAAAGACCACAATTTTAGTTATTGTGCGTAAGACAACATCATTCTCTTTCATCTTGCCCCCTCCGATCTTTAAATTTTAATAATGTGTAGATACCTAAGCCGACAATAATCAATACCATACCTTCAAATAACGTATCAAATGCTCTGAAATCTCCTAATATAGAATTAACTATATTTTTTCCGCCAGATAATTCATAAGCATTGTGATAGAACGTTGATATCGTTGATATTGATGTGCCATGTTGTGCGATAAAGACTAATATTACTACTGTTATGGCCATGATTAGTGATACGACTATTTTCATTAATTCACGTTTTTTATGTACTTTTGCTCTAGGTACGTTTGGTAAACGTGAAAAGCTGACAATAAAGAGTATCGTTGTTATCGTTTCTACCACTAATTGCGTTAATGCTAAATCTGGTGCTTTCATTAAAATGAAGAATATTGTAACACAATACCCTATAATTCCATTCAGAATAACCATTGTTAGACGTTGTCTGATAAACACTAAAGCAATTCCCAACACATAAACAACAATCAACGTAACAACTTCTAGCGGTCCAAATTCCCCTACTTTTACTTGATGTACTTCAGGGAAGCCAACACGAATAATGGCATACAAGACAAGTACCGCAAAGATAATAAGTGTCATAATAATGTATTGATTTAAACGGTTATTCATTAGTACACGTATACTATAACCTGAATAACGTTCAAATTGTTTATAAGAATTGTCATAAAACTCTGTAATAGATTTCACTTTGAAATTACGTGCAAATTTAGTCCAATTTATTTTCAATCCTGCGATAATCCCCACTAATATGACAACAACACTTAGTATAAGTGGTAAATTCACGCCGTGCCATTGGGCAATATGCGGAGCAAATTGATCAACTTTTTCACCAATGGTAATACTTCTTAAAGCCGGTAAGACTAAATGGTCACCGAAAAGATTCGGGACAAAGAAAATAACAGGCAATAAGAGCGTCATTAGTAATGATGGTAATGTAAATTTCAATGGTTCATGTGGTTTAGCAACTTCTAGTTTCGCCTCACTATAATTGCCCCAAAAGACTTCCTTAATCATATAAACCACATAAATCATCGTAAATACACTTGCTAAGCCACCTAATAGATCAATAATTAAAGTTAATACTATATTAAACTGTGGCAATTCATGTGCGCTAAGCAAACCATCAAAAAACATCTCTTTACTTAAGAAACCATTTAAAAACGGAATGCCCGCCATAGATAATGCTGACAGCAACATGACAAAATGAACTTTCGGAAATACTTTGCGCATTCCTGATAATTGTCGAATATCACGTGTTCCTGTTTCATGGTCAATAATACCCACACCCATAAATAACGCACCTTTATACAATGCGTGATTTAATAAATGGAACAATGCAGCAAAAAGTAACATTGCATATTTAGCTGATAATTCATCTGATGTATGTTGAGCATAACCACCACCTAAACCTACCATCGACATAATCATACCGAGTTGGCTGATGGTTGAATAAGCTAATATTGCTTTTAAGTCATATTGTCTAAGTGCATTTATAGCCCCATAAATCATTGTAATTAACCCAACAAAAGTCACACTATAAATATAAAAATCACTAAGTCCAAGAACAGGTGTAAATCTAAAGAGTAAAAAGATACCTGCTTTCACCATTGTTGCCGAGTGCAAGTAGGCACTGACTGGTGTAGGTGCGGCCATCGCTTTCGGTAACCATACATGGAATGGAAATTGCGCTGACTTGGTAAAAGCACCTATTAACACTAGAATAATAATTGGGATAAACAATGGATGGTTAGCTATTTTATCACTTTGATCAAGAATATCTGTAATCGTATTTGTGCCAGTAATGCTGTAAATCATAACGAAGCCTACTAATAATGCCAAACCACCTAAGACTGTAATTACAAATGATTGTATAGCACCATACTGACTATCTTCTTTATCGTACCAATAAGAAATAAGTAAAAATGATGACACACTTGTTAATTCCCAGAACACATATAATAAAATTGTATTATTAGAAGTAACAACACCTATCATACTGAACATAAAAAGTAATAAGTATATATAAAAACGCGGTAAATGATCATGTTCTTTAGACAGATACTGTGTCGCATAATAGAAGACGGCTACTCCAATGCCTGAAATTAATATGCCAAAAAGTAAACTTAAACCGTCAAGTCTAAATGCCAAGTCAATATCTATAGCTTGCAACCAAGGTATATTGACCATCGTCATTTGTCCTTCCACTACTCGTGGAATTTGCCACAAAAAGTATACTAAAGCTAGAACTGGAGCTATTAAAGCTATTTGTCCTGCAAATCTACTTAATTTGACATGTGTCATTGTTAAAGACACAAGTATCGTAATAGCTAATATAATACATAATAGGTATATCAAATTCATCGACTTCCTCCTTTACATTTATAAATTTAACGCGATTGTCGTCTTACTTGCATTCCTTGAAATACCTATGAATTTCATCGTTTCATAAGTGGTCTGATGCCCTAAATATTTTTGAATAATAGAAATAGAGATTCCAGACTGATAGGCGTGATAAGCAAACGTCTTACGCAAAGTTGTTAATCCTATATGTAACATCCCCAACTCTTCTGCAGCAGCATGGATAATGCGATACGCTTGTTGTCTAGATAAACCTTTTTGAGTTCTATTGGATTGAAATAACAAGTCACCCGTATTTAACTGTTCCATAGTGATGTATTGTCGTAATTCGCGTTGTAATTCTTCTGGAATCATAATATTAATATTTGATGCATGTGATTCTACCCAAAATGATTTAATAGCTTTATTTTTATCCATCACGTCACACACGGTTAAATTTAATAATTCAGATAATCTAATACCTGTGTGTATTGCGAATTTAAATAATAAATAATCTCTATATGACTTTCGTTGCAACACTTCATACATCAATTTTATATCTCCAATATCTCTAATTGGGTCCACCTGGTTCATCTTCACACCTCTTAACTTTAAAATGTTTCTTATTCAATAATAAATGATAAATAAGTAACATAAAAGCATTTTACACAAATTTCTTAAAATTTTTATAGCCATTTGCTTTTATCACTTCGATATTTTTAATAGAAGGAGGTGTTAAGCAATGAATGGAATTAATCAATTAACAGTAACATTTTCTCGTAGCTTTGCTGGACCTGATGGGAAAGTGAAAAATTTCTCTCGTCGTTTTGCCAATATAAATCCACAGGCAACTACAGAACAAATCAAAGCCTTTAAAGTTGCGCTTGAAAATATGCTTGGAGAACAGTTTACTACTATAGAATTAAACAAAAGCGAAATCGTTCATTAAGGAGGCACCATAATGTCAAAAACATTAGAATTAGTATTTACAGATGTACTTAATAAAACGTTAAAACTACAAATTCCTAAAGTGGAACGTAAACTAACAGAAGTACAAGTCAAAGAAAACATGGAAAAAATAGTTGATTTGGATATTTTGAGAATTTCGAAAAGCCAACCTGTGAAAGTACATGCTGCCTATTTGATAGACAAAACAATTACTACAATTTTTGAAACGTTAGACGCTAAACACTAACCATTTTCTAGTAACTTTACATTATATGACTATCTAATTAGC
The DNA here is from genome assembly GCF_017892945.1 of Staphylococcus sp. GDX8P114P-2. Lineage (NCBI taxonomy): Bacteria > Bacillati > Bacillota > Bacilli > Caryophanales > Staphylococcaceae > Staphylococcus > Staphylococcus sp. GDX8P114P-2. The sequence goes on from NZ_JAESMB010000008.1 coordinate 331,695, forward strand.
ACTATATATACACATAGTTGCTAACTGTCTAAAAAATAAAAATCGCCCCCTCAGCTTAAGTGCTTTAGGGGCGATGTCACTGTGACATTTTAATGTATATTTGACATCTAGTTAATTATTTAACGGACGAATTCTGACTGTATCACCAAAAAATATTTTTTTCTTGCCTAATTTTTTACATAATGCATATTGTTCATACACTTCTTCAACGCGTGCTAAATTTTTGTATGATCTTTTAGGGTTCAATACTTCAATAAATTGTTGTGGTCTTAGTTGTTGATTGCTCCCAGCACCAATAAAAAAAGTTTCTTCGTCTAACAGACGAATGATAGAAAGTTGCTTCAATTTAGTTAGTCACTCACTTTTAAATTCTAAAATCATTCACTTTTACAAACATATCTGCTATAACTCATGTATCAATATCATGAATTTTACATTTATATCGTATATACTCATCATATCATATAACAAAAGAATAAACTGACATTATCAATATCAAAATTTTAGAGAAAGCGTGATTATTTTGTTTTTATTATTTATTTTAGGGTTAGTTGCTGGTATGGTAGTACCTTTTCAAACTTCCATCAACTCACGATTGAGCATGTATACCCGTTCATCATTTTATGCTTCGACGATTTCATTCGCTACGGGAATGTTATTTTTAATTCTTATCAATATTATCGTTAATCCTCATGTCTTTACAGCTGATTTCTATGCAAACCAAAGCTTAAGCTATGTTTGGTTTGTCGGTGGTATAATAGGTGTTATTTTTTTAACAGGAAACTTACTCCTCTTACCTAGATTAGGTGCATCTTTAACGGTAGTAATGACTATTGCAGGTCAAATTATTATGGGAGTACTTATTGATACTTTTGGTTGGTTTGGCGCAAATCACGAACCTTTTACTGTAGTGAAATCATTAGGCATTATCATATTATTTATAGGGATATTGTTAATGAATTATACTCGTAAAACACAAGAACGCCGTGTAACACCCGTTTCTTTTTATCTTTGGCTAATTATTGGCTTTATCTTTGGTTTTGGCCCTCCGATACAAACTACAATTAATAGTAGTTTAGGACAACAATTACATTCTCCAGTAATGGCAGCCCTTGTTTCCTTTACTATCGGCACAATTTTATTATTTATCCTCACTTTGATATTTAATAAATCATTAAAAATAACAACTTATAACCCGACACAAGGCAAACTTAAACCGCTTTATTTTATTGGTGGTATTCTTGGTGTCGTATTTGTTACGACAAACATTATATTGATGCCACATCTTGGCGCTGCTGTTACTACCATAGTAGTTATGTTAGGCCAGATGATTATGGGCATTATTATCGATCATTTTGGTTTGTTTGGAACACCTACTAATAAAGTAACATTACGAAAAATTATCGGTATTATAGCATTGATGCTTGGTATTATCTTATTACGATTTTTCTAATCAGCAGTTACAATTTATAATTACATATAGCGACAGAGATTTAGTTACAGTTAATAATTATCATTTTTTGAACTTAAAACGTTAAAATATCTACTATATATTAATAATATTTCAATTACTCATTTAATTTACACAACATTGTAAAACATTTGTAATTAAAATAAAGTTGAATTTATTACTCATTGAGCGTAATATAACTTTGGTAGTATCAAATAAACAATTTAACAATAAATTTTAATTAACTATTGTTGGTGTTTGAATTGTTTTCATTTTCAATGATCAACTTGTAATTATAGAAAAGTGAAACACCTTGTTTTAGAATTAATTTTTTTAAAATACAACGACTTTAAATTAGTTTATAGTCAAATTAATTTTGATAAATTTAAAAGCAAATTATGCTAAAAATGTCTTTAATATATTTAAAACGGGTAAAATAGACTACGATGCATTTGTATTAATGTTAACCATTAATTAATGAAATATGCATTAAATACTTAGTAATATTACAAAGTAATCAAAAAATTCGCCAATCGGCCAATTTAAGTTTTAAATTATACTGTAATGGGAAAAATTAGTTTAGAGCAATAAAATATATTTAAATTTTTGCTTATAAACTAATTGAATTAATAAAATAAATCATTACGCCCACTCTTAAACAGTTTTTAGTTTACTTTCTATTTTTATTTAGTTATAATAAACTAAATAATTATGGTTTTAATATATTTTACACAAATAAATTTAGACTAAAATTATCATAATAAAGTAGGTTTAACTTTCGTTTTAGATAAAAGTTATACAAATTATAAAATTTAATTTGTATCATGATTGGGCTGGCAAAACAGGGAGGAATATAAAAGATGGCGATCACAAAAATAAATGATTGTTTCGAGTTATTGGCTATGGTGACATATGCAGACAAATTAAAAGGTATTATTAAAAAGGAATTCTCAGTGAGCTTTGAAGAATTCGCAGTACTTACTTACATCAGTGAGCATGAAAGTGAAGAGTACTATTTAAAAGATATAATTAATCATTTAAATTACAAACAACCGCAAGTGGTAAAAGCAGTTAAAAATTTATCACAAGAAGATTACTTCGATAAAAAACGTAATGAACACGATGAAAGAACTGTATTAATTTTAGTTAACAAAAAACAACGTGATAAAATTAATGAGTTATTAGAACGTGTTAATAAACGTATTAAAGAAGCTAATGACAATAAAGAAGTCTAAATCATTTTAATTTTATATTCATAAAAAGAATCTGCAACACCAAAGGTGCTGCAGATTCTTTTTAATGTATTTAATAATACAGTTTAAACGTTGACTTGTGCTTATTCATTTCCATGTGTAATTTACTCCCCTTAATATCTACATACTCACACTTTCACTGATTCCACAAACAAATTGAAGGCTGTTAAAAAATGTAATGGTTCCTCAATATGTGGAGCATGTCCAGATTCAGCGAATAATTTTACAGTGATATTAAGATTATTAGATGCGAAATTTTCCGTATAGTCATGATTAATGAGCGGATCATTTTTCCCGTTAATAATCAAGGTGGGTACTGTTGTCTCTCCCATAATTTCTTCATTATCTAAAGTTGGAAAAGTCATCATTGCTCGTGTAGCAGTTGCGCTGCATTCAGGTTTTTGTCGTGCATAAATTCTTTGCTTCTGTACCCACTTTTTGGCGCTCTCACGGGCAGTGTACATATACGGGAATAAAATAATCAAAGCTTCTTCCTTATCAAAACCAATTATTTCTTCTTCGTGTTCAAACATTAACTTATTGAGACCATGAATACCATTTGTATAGTCAAATGAAATTAACGTTAACGTGCGGACACAATTTTGATAGCGATCTGCAAAACCTTTAGCAATAATCGCGCCCATGTCATGACCAATCACATGGGCATCAAATAAATTTAATCGTTCCATTAAGATTTTTAAATCTTCAATATGATCATCTAATGTAAAAGTTGTTGGTTTTGATGAGTATCCATGACCAACTACATCATATGTGATTACTTTATAATTGTGTTTCAATTCATTTTTTAGATTACAAAATGCTGCCATATTCCCATCTAAGGCATGGATTAAAATTACAGGAATTCCTTGACCCTCAATTGTGTAAGCTATCTCGTTGTCATCATTAACTAATATTTTATTCATTTGGGTCACCTCCCCTTACAAGTAACATATACCCACTATGTAAAATGTTATTCCATTATGAACCCTATTAATTTCATAAAAATATCATATTGAGAACAAATTGTTTTCTTGATTTTTTTATATAATAAGAAAAGTGAAGCAACAATCATCTCCATCTGATTGCTACTTCACTTTGAAATCGAGCTATAAATTAATTGTAAGTTCCACGATAAACGTGATGTTTTGTTGCTGTTTTCAACGTACATTTTATAATGTTAATTTCTGGAAGAAATACGAATAGTGTAATAAATAATTACAATTAGTAATAAAATCCAAATAATGATAGATACAATTTGCGCAATACCAGGGTTCATAATCATAGCATCTACTGTTTTTTGACATAACAGCAAACCTATACCTGTAAACTCTAAACGTTTGAAATAAATTCCGGTAATACTAAAAATGATACCTACAAAGAAAATAAATTGATGTGCATAAATTGATACCGCAACGATACTAAAATTAACATTAAATGCATGGATAACAACTAATACTAATGATACTGCTGCAATGGCGAGACCGATATACATTTCTAATTTATTACTATACAAATAGTTTTTATGACTTATCCTAATATAAATCACAATTGAAATAGGTAAAATAACCAAACAATAAAAAATAGATAGTCCTGAAGCTGCTTGGAACGGTACATATTGTTTATCATATAAATAAGAAATTACGATAAAATTTAAAATGAAAAATACAATAGGATTTAACTGTAAAGTAAATAAATTACGTTGAATCGTCAATATAATTTCAGCTGGTGATTTTCCTCTATACTCAATATAATCTTGATTTTGTTCTTCAGATTTTCTAAAATCTTTTTTTAACTTTTCTTTTATGTCATCGATTAAATTAGGAGAAAGTCCTTTATGAGTAAAATAATCATTGATATTTTCTACTAATACTTTGTCATTGACTCTCATTATAGTCTCCTTTTCTCTTCTACTATTACAGTGCTTATTAAACATACCTTTATGCCAATTATCATATTAACTCAGCTATATGGTGTCCAGTGACGTATTAATAACATTGTATCAATAAAACAACCGACAAGTATAGACTTGTCGGTTTATTTTTCACTAAGTATGACATTGACGATTAGCTTAAGTCAATACGATATAATTTAATATCTTTATCATCTGGTGATGTAGTAGTAAATTGATATGATAAATTGTCGTCTTGGATATAACCTATGTTACCTGTAACATCATTGTAATGTTCACGAGCAGAAGCCTTATTACTTACTTCTTTTTTCACTTCATTAAAAGATGGTCCATTGGGTTCATTATAAACCATTGACGCACGTAAAATTTTACCTTTACCTTTTTTACCGTCTGCAGTGACAATTAATACACCATTATCTTTTTTAAATTCATAATAATGTTCATCACCATCAGGACTGTATGAATATAGTGGTTTTTTATTATTTTCTAATACAGTTTCGATAGATGCTCCTAATTCTGCACCTTCGAGTTCCTGATCACCTTGCTCTAATTGTTCAACACTTTGAATAGAGTTACCTGAAGCTGCCTCAACATTTGTAGCACTAAAACCTGATAATGTAAGACCTGAAACTAATAAAGCAGCAAATAACTTTTTCATCAGCACTCTCTCCTTTTTCAACCTATTTTGTGCTTAACCATATTATAATATACATGTTACGAAAATAACAGAGATATTACAAAATGATTTCAATTATTACTAATAAAAGATATATATAAGTGTAATACTATAATATCTCTACACAAAACGATTGATAAAAGGTTTGACTGTTTTTAAAAATGCTTCTTTTTCTTCAATAAAAGGATATAAACCTGAGTGTTGGAAAACTTCAAATTCACTGTTCGTAATATAATCTGCTACTTCTTTAGCTTCAACTACTGTAGTCCGTTCACCATGTTGTCCAACTATAATTTGGACAGGTACTTGAACTTGAGCTAAAAAGTTTCTAATATTATTAAAATTAAAAGAAGCCTCAACTGACTGACGTTCCGCTGTTGTAGTAAAAGCCAGTGTATTTTCCATTTGTTTTAACACCTTTTGTGCTTTTTTCTTATCGTAATATAATTGATTCGCTAAAAATTTGTGCTGTTTTTCTTCATCCCAATTACGAATTGTTTCAGCATATTTTTGATACAAACGCTCACTTGGCGATTTATCTTCTAACATCGTAGGATTCACCATAGTTACAGACGTCACTAATTCAGGATATTTTGATGCTAATTCAGCACTCACAGAGGCACCCATTTCATGTCCAATAAGTGCACAACTTTTGATGTATAACGCATCTAATAATTGTTTGATGTCGCTACCATAGTCCGAAAAGCTAATATGTTTAGGTTTATCAGAGTACCCATGACCTCGCAAATCTATAAGTACAATTTGATAGTCCCTACTCAGTTGTTTTTCCAGTTCTTTAAAAACTGTAAAATTTTCTAATGCCGTGTGAATCATCACAATAGCATGCCCTTCTCCACTCGTATCGTAATTAAGTGCAACGCCGTCTTGTGTAGTAAATAAATTCATATCAGTTTTGTCCTTTCTGCTTCATCGGTAAAATTGTTAACAATTCTTCTAATGTTGTAATCGTAAAGTCTACTTCTTCTGGTAATGGTTCAATCTCTGCATCTTCATCTTTAAACCAAACACTTATCATTCCCATTGCTCTTGCAGGTGCGACGTCGTTCAATGGATCGTCTCCTACATACATAGTCTCTTCTGGTTTAGTATCTAACTTTTCTAAAATATCTTCAAAAATTTTGGGATGTGGTTTACGCACGCCAACAGTTTGTGACGTCGACATATAATTGATGACGTGTTCTATTCCAAGGGCGTGTAGGCGGTATTCCTTGATCTTTGATTTACCGTTAGCAATGACACCAGTAATATAATTATACTGGTTAAGTCGTTCTAACGTGTATAAAGTATCGTAATACGGAAATACATAGCGATAAAAATGCATTTCAAAATCATGAAATAAATCTTTCCACGTCAGTCTATCTACATGAAAATCTTTAATAATCGCTTTGTATAACTCCGGTTTATCATGATCTTCGTCATCATCTAATGCTATAAATTTATTTTTGAAATCTATTGCCTGTATATTGACTAAATAATCATGAAATCGCTCATATTGTTCTTCTATAAATTTTTCTCGTGATTTTTTTCTATCTAATAAAGTACCTTCTAAATCAAATACAACTGCTTTAATATTTGATAAATCCATACGCTACCTTCTTCTCTATTTTTTATACTTAATTTAATGTTTTAGGTTGAGTTATCATTAAATAAAATAACACAGGAATGCCGATAATGGCTATAATGATACTCGCTGGGATTTGATATGTTTGTAAAATTATTCCTCCAACACCATCTGCGATTAACATAGTAGTACCACCAATTAACATGTTTAAAGTCAGTTGTTTACTTAATGTATACTTAAAATAATAACGACGAATAAGTTGTGGTATGACCATACCAATAAAACCAATAATTCCTACAAAGGCAATAATAATCGCTGTCATAATTGATGCTAATAACAGCACACCATACGTTAATTGCTGAGCGTTCAATCCTAGCCCTTGCGCATGTAAGTCGCCAAGTCGCAATAATTTAATTTTAGGCATCATACTATATAACACCACAATACAACAAATTAAGATTATAGCAATATATATTACCTCTCTATATTCTGCTGCTGAAAAGCCCCCAAACATATAATTAACAATATTATTCATTTTATCTTGATTAAATAAAATCATCATATATAATAAAGCATTAAATAACGCGCCAATCATAATACCTGATAAAATAAGTGATTTCATAGGGTAGCCTTTAGACATCATTGTAGTTATCACAATGACTAAAAGTAATGTGATCAAACTAAATAATATAGAAAACAGAGGGAGCATAATAAAACCTGCACCGAGTACAACTGCTAATCCTGAACCAAAAGTAGCACCACTGGCCAAGCCTAACGTATAACTGTCAGCTAATGGATTATTTAATATAGTTTGAAACATTTGTCCTGCAACTGTTAACCCAATACCGGCAAAAAGCGCCTCTAAAACTCTAGGCAAGCGCACTTCAACAAAAATTGCATGTTGCATCGCAGGCGTCAAGCCCCACATGCCCCAACTTAGATTGACTAACACGGCACATAATAGAGTGCCGAGCCATACATATATCGCCCCATTACGCATCATTTTCTTGCCACGCTTTCGCCTCAAATTTGTTCTTTATTTTACCATATCATCATCACACAAAACTAACTACAATAAATTCACTTCTATGCAAAAAATCCTTATCGTCAAAATTAGCGATAAGGATTTTTATTTAGTTATATATCGCATCTCTTAGTGCCTTCAAACCTTCATCAATACGAGGTCCTGGTCTTGATATTTCATCACCATTCACTGTCGTTACTTGATCATATTGAACGGCCTGAATGTGGTTAAAGCCACCGCGTTGCTTAACACTTTCTTGGTATTTTTCCTTGCTAATGCCCATCGTACCTATCATGACATCAGGATTTTGTTTAATGACTTCTTCTTTACTTACCTTTTGCCATCCCTCTTTCGAAGCAAAGCTATTTTTGGCATGCAACTGTGTCAGCATATCATTAAAAAATGTATTTTTGCCGGCTGTAAAAATTTCTGGTTCAGAAGATACTTCCATAAAAACATTAGGTTGTTGTTTAATGTCTGGCACTGATTCGACAACTTTTTTTATATTTCCTTTGGTTTCGTCTATTAATTTCTTAGCCGCTTGCTCTTTGTTTGTTAACTTGCCAATATTTTCAAAAGTATCGTACATCTCAGATATTGATTGGGCATCTTTTACATAAACAACTTTTATATCATTTTGTTTTAAGCTGCTAAGTACTTTACCATTCATGCCTTTTTGACTTTCGTGCGCTAAAATTAAATCTGGTTTAGCTTTCATTAATGCTTCTTTATTTAACTTCATAGCATCAAACTGTTGCTTGTTTTTTACGTCTTTAGGGTAATCATCTACTGTAGACACCCCTATAATTTGTTTACCTAAACCTAACTCATATAAAATTTCAGTATTACTTGGCATAAGTGAAATGATACGATCATAAGACTGCTTATCATTATTTTTACTATTTTGTTGTTCATTTTGACCACATCCAGCTAATACTATGATAGCTACAAATAGTGCCACAAATAATTGGTATTTTTTCATGACTTAGTTCTCCTAATTTATTTCAACTTTAATTCAATCTGCAATTGTTATATTGAATTGTCATTTAACGTATAAAATATTCATCTAAAAATGTATATCTATGTGGTTGCTTACTATTAAAATAAACTTTTCCAAAATTATCTAAAAGTGCATGAAATTCGTTCGCATCTTGTACTTCAAAATCTGACGGCAATACAATATGCTGTTTAAACTTACGATAATTTGTCGTATTGGGATAGCCTAATTTGTAATAAATACGTCGAGTATAGCTATCAGGAATAAATTGCACCTCTCCAAAGACATAAACTAATAACACATCTGCCGTTTCTTCACCAATCCCTTTATGTCCAAGTAATACGGCTCTTAAATCTTGTTGATAATGTGATTTGATTGCTTGATAATCAAAGTTAAAAATCTCAAACCATGACAAGACTGTTTGCAGAGTTCGTGCTTTATTTTTATAAAAGCCACTCGGTCTGATTAATGTTTGTAATTGCTCATCTGTGAGTCGAAGCAAGGTTTTAGGTTGTAAGTCGGTAGCATCTTTCAATTGTTCAATCGCACGCGCGGCATTATTCCAATTGGTATTTTGGACCAAAATAGCACCTATGATTATTTCAATTGAGCTCTGTGCTGGCCACCAGCCCTGTGGACCCATATGTGCATATAACGTTTGATACAATGTTTTTGTGTCTAACATGTCTCCACCTACTAGTTATCAGACTGAATAAGAGTCAGTGCTTGATTAACATTATAGTACTCGCTCGCACCACTTTGTTTATGCACTGACTCTTTCAAAAATTATTACTTACATTGATTCTGGTGCGTTGACACCTACTAAATGTAATGCATTGTGTAGTGTAATTCTTACCGCTTCTATTAAAGCAACTAAAGCAGTTGTTTTAGCAACATCGTCCGTTAACACTTTTTCAGCATTATAAAATTTATGGAAATGTGCTGCTAAATCTTGGATATAGTTGGTAATGCGATGAGGGGCTCTATGTGCCGCCGCACTTTCAATTGTCGGTTCAAATTCCGCTACTTTTTTCAATAATTCTATTGCCTTGTCATTCGTAATTAAATTAAAATCTGCATCTGTCGTTGGTGTGATACCTCTTTCTTGCGCTTGTTTTAAAATAGAACAAATACGAGCATGAGCATATTGTGCATAGTACACTGGATTATCTTGAGATTCTTGTTTAGCTAACTCCATATCAAAATCAAAGTGTGTATCTGGACTTCTCATCGTTAAGAAATAACGTGCCGCATCTACACCTACTTCGTCCATAATTTCACGTAACGTAATAGCATTACCAGTACGTTTACTCATTTTCACTTCTTCTCCATCTTGCATTAAACGTACCATTTGCATAATTTGAATTTCTAAACGGTCGCTATCAACACCAAATGTTTCTAGTGAAGCTTTTAAACGATTGATATAACCGTGATGGTCTGCACCAAAAAGATTAATCAAAGTATCGTTACCACGTTGAACTTTATCAAAGTGATATGCAATATCTGGTAAAAAGTATGTGTAATTTCCATCTTTCTTAATAAGTACACGATCTTTGTCATCTTTAAAATCAGTTGTTCTTAACCATGTCGCACCATCTTGTTCGTAAGTGTAGCCTAGCTCATTCATTTTATTTAATACTTCTGTAATTTCGCCTTGTTCATATAGCGTTGTTTCACTAAACCAACTATCAAAATGCGTATTAAAATCAGCTAAATCAGTACGTAATTTTTCCATTTCATAATCTACACCAAGTTTTCTGAACGTTTTAACACGTTCTTCATCTGATAATGAGCGTAATTCAGGTTGTTTTTCAGCTAAAGTACGCCCAATATTAATAATATCTTTACCATGATATCCGTCATCTGGCATAGTATGCGTAGTATCTCCTAATGCTTCAAAATAACGTGCTTCAATAGAACGCGCTAAATTCGTAATTTGATTCCCAGCATCATTGATATAATATTCTCTTGTTACATCATAACCTGCAGCCGCTAAAATGTTAGACAGCGTATCGCCTACAGCAGCATTTCTTGCATGTCCGATATGTAAATCTCCTGTAGGATTAGCAGAAACATACTCTACAATTATTTTGCTTTTATCATGCGATTCAGCACTTCCAAATTTATCGCCTTTATTCAATGCCTCTGCAATTACAGCTGTCAAATAAGAATTATCTAAATAAAAATTGATAAAACCTGGACCAGCAATTGCTACTTCTTTAACATTGGCTTTCGTCGCATCTAAATTGTCGACGATTGCTTGTGCGATATCACGTGGATTTCGTTTAGCTATTTTTGTTAAAACCATTGCGATATTTGACGAATAATCACCATTTGCTGTGTCTTTAGGGATTTCTATTTTAATTTCAGGAATATTTGCTGCTTCAGTTAGTTCAGCTTTTACAATACTGGCTTTAATTTCAGCTACTAATGTATGCTTCACTTTATCGATTATGTTCATTGCTTTTTCTCCTTATAACTTATTTCATATTGATATGTGCCCATTTTTTCGTCTTCTTGTAACAAATCATAATGTACTTTAACTTTACCACCATCATCAGTTACAAAATGTAAAATAGAGTGTGTATGAACAGTTAATGGAATACGGCCACCATTAATTTCATACAATGTAATTGTATCTTCCCCTTCTACAAAATGAAGGTTCATATTTATATCACCTTTACGGATAATTTTCACGCCAGCTTGTTCAATTTTCACAGTTACATTGACAGTAGCATCTTCTATCGTTTCTTTATATCGAATAAAATCTGCTTGTCGCTTTTGCCATGTACCTTCTGTTTTAAATGAAAATTTTTGTTTATCGTCGTGTTGTTTGACAACTTGCTTTGTATGAATAAATACATTGTTTTCCAATGTTCATTTCACCCTAATCTTTAAAATAATACACATAATTATAGCATAATTATGCCTTACATCACAGGTAAGAAATTAGCATTATCCTATAGCAGTAGCAAGTACAAATTTGCATAAAATTTTACATATGATAGTAACATGCACAGTTCATATTCACTAATTGTATTAATCACCATAGTAATAAGGCTGGAACATACTAAATGTCCCAGCCTCGCTGCTCGTAACTATCCTTCTGTTGACAATGCTTTATGCAATTCCTCAGCCGAATTGTGCCACATTTCCTCATTATGTTGCTCTAAAAATGCTTTTAAAATGTTTTTATTAGTATCGCCTATATGATCAATAATAATTTCTCGTTTCATTGATTTATCCATCATATTCACATGTTCTGGCATACTTTTATAACCTCGACGGATGCTTTTATTAACTAATAAGTAACATGCTGTCACGCCTGCATAATAAGGTCCATTTTCACCACGTTCCGTAGTTACCCAACATAACCAGTATGGTTTAGCGTCCTCACCTTCAACAATTTCTTTATCGTTAATCCACTTAACACCCTTTTCAACACTAGCACGTGCATGCATACCACCAATATCTATAAAAGCTTCTTGATTTTGTACATCTATAAAAACTGGTGCAATGTTATCTAAACTAATAGAACCTATGTTAGTACCTTTATGTCCACCCAATGGATCGTTTTTAATAATGTTAAACTTAAATCCTTTATTTTCAGACACTAGCACCACACCTCCTTCTAAATCATTCAATCATTTCTAACTTCCATATTAAATTATATATTTCACTGTCACAATAACTTAGTTTAATTCGTTCAGCAAACTAATAATCGCATTACGCACTTGATCATCTTCTACATTCACGAGTAATTCTTTCGGATAATATAATTTATAATCCTCTCTTTGTATACCGGTAATACTCGAAATAATTAACGATTGGTTACTAATTTCTCTAATTGAACCATTACGTCTCAATAGATGAATAGGTTGGCGATTGGAACCTGGTCGATCATAGTCATATGGTAAATCACTAAATGATTCACTTACGAAATAATAATTAGGGTCTATATCTGCCTGAATAAATAAATCTGTTAACTCAGTAATGGTAATAATTGAACCATCAAACGGCATATGCTTAAATAAATCACGATTAATAAATCGTCGAGCTAAATCACTTAAAATAGTATCCGCTTCATGTACCCATGCTTTTAAATAGTACAAGACGACTACTTCGTCTAAGTCTATATATTGTTCTATCGTCATCGTTTCCTCGAAGAACGGTACGAAATCAGTTGGATACATTTTAAATTGATATCCTTCGTTGTAGAGTTGCTTTGCACGTTTTAAACAATTATTCAATAATACCTCTCCACCACGACTTACTGGATGAAAATATATTTGCCAATACATTTGATAACGACTCATAATAAAGTTTTCTACTGCATGCATACCACTTTCTTTAATAAGTACTTCTTCTTTCGAAGGACGCATTAAACGTAAAATACGCTCCATATCAAATTGACCGTACGATACACCAGTAAAATAAGCATCTCTTTGCAAATAATCCATTCTATCAGCATCAATTTGTGATGATATCATTGAGATGACTAATTTATTACTATGCGATTTGTTTATCACATTAGCCACTTCTTCAGGAAATGTCGGTGCTACACGCTGCAACACTTCATTTACTTCAGTTGGTCCAGTAATAATAGCTTGTGTAAAAGCTTCGTGGTCAGTATTAAATATTTTTTCAAAGCTATGTGAGAAAGGACCATGACCTAAATCATGTAATAATGCGGCACACAACGCTAATGGTCTATCATCATCATTCCATGCTTCACGACCTGAAAATGATTCGTCAATAAGTCGACGCACTATTTCATATACACCTAATGAATGACCAAAACGACTATGTTCTGCAGTATGGAAAGATAAATATAATGTGCCTAGTTGCTTGATGCGTCTTAAACGTTGAAATTCTTTAGTTTTAATTAAATCCCAAATAACTTGGTCTTTAACATGTATATAGCGATGTATCGGATCTTTAAATACTTTTTCTTCAGGTAATTTTTGCGTCGCATATGTTGATTGTGTCAAAATAGTCCTCCTATTCACTAATAGCTGAAACGTCTACAGCTTTTTACGCATTAAAGCTAAATCCATAGTTTCACCATACATTACATGCTCATACGACCGAACTACTTCAAAGCCTTTATGTTTATAAAATGCCATCGCTTCATCATTTTTATTATCAACTTCTAAAAATATTTCATCATATTGATCTTTAAACTGGGCAATCCCTTGTTCTAACAAATCAGTGCCATACCCATGATGTTGTGACACTGGTGTCACATAGTGAGCTGATAAATAAAGTTCTGTCCCATAAATAAAATTCGCAAAACCTATAATTTCATCGTTAGATTCAACGACTAAAAACAATTGTGATTCCAAGCGTTTTTTTAAATGCTCTTCATTATATGAAGCAGCTAACAATTCATTAACTGTTTTAGCTGCATAAATATTCAGATATGTGTTATACCAAGCTTTTGTTGCTACATTTCTAATGCCAATAACATCATATGGTGTTGCCGTTCTTACTTTGTACATGTTGCTGTCCCCCTATGTTTGATAGGCTAATTAGTAGCTATATTATATCATAATTCCATCAGTCACCATACGTAAACTATATCGCATGTGACCTTTTATTATTTAACTACCTTTCACATATTCCAATGCATTTGCGACTATACGTATTATAGCGATTTAAATAGGAAAAGAACCGATTCTAAGCAATATATCATCGCGATTGAATCGATTCCTGTATTATATTTATATACCATATTTGTCTTTAATCTTTTAATGTTTGTTGCCATTCACGTGCTCTTTTGAAGGCATATGTGTCCTTCTCGATATCACCTGGTCGTTCCGCTGTACCGATAATATAACCATTGAGTTGACCACCTAAAAAGCCCAAACTGTATTTCATTTGCGCAATACATGGTTTTGCTTTTACTTGAGGACAGTCACCCCCAACAACAATAAGTCTAAAGTCTTTAGTTGCCATTTGTTGTTTAAAATCTGCATAACGCGGGTCCAACAAACTTTCTGACCAGTGATCAATAAAGCTTTTCATAGAAGCAGACACACTATACCAATAAATAGGTGAAGCAAATATCACTGTGTCACTCGCTAATACTTGATCAATAATAGTTGCATAATCATCTTCATAATGATTAATCTCAGTGTCTTCATGACGTAAATCTCTGACAGGATTCAATTGATATGTCGTTAAATCTATCCAATTATATTCATGTCCCTCTAATGCTAATTGCGTCAACTGCGCGGTGTTCCCTTTTGGACGACTCCCTCCAAATAATACTGTAATCATTAGTTTCTCCTTCTATACAATTCTTTTTGCTTAGTGCTTTAGGGCTATTACTCTAT
Organism: Staphylococcus sp. GDX8P114P-2; assembly: GCF_017892945.1. Classification (NCBI taxonomy): domain Bacteria; kingdom Bacillati; phylum Bacillota; class Bacilli; order Caryophanales; family Staphylococcaceae; genus Staphylococcus; species Staphylococcus sp. GDX8P114P-2. The sequence continues at coordinate 346,924 of NZ_JAESMB010000008.1, forward strand.
TACTCTATATAGGAAATATTTGATCAATTTCTGCAATTTCATCATCTGTTAACTTAACTTCTGTTGTTGTTAAGTTATCAACAACTTGGACTGCACGTTTAGCACCTGGTAAGACTACATCAAGTGATGGACGAGTTAAATAAAATGCTAATACAATGTGTGCAACATCAACACGATGATTGTCTGCAATACTTCTTAATTTATCGACTTTTTCTAAGTTTTCTTTAAATTTGTCACCTTGAAACTCTGGATTTTCTGCACGTAAATCATCAAAAGTTGTATTTTCGTTATACTTACCTGCAAGTATGCCTGAAGCTAATGGGAAGTATGGAATAAAAGTAATTTGATTTGCTTCAGTATACTCAAGCACTTTTTCATTCTCTCTATTTAATAAATTATATTCCATTTGCACAACATCAACGTCACCATTTTTATTAGCCTCTTTCAATTGTGTTAACGAAAAATTGGATACGCCTATCGCTTTAATCTTGCCTTCATCTTTCAGTTCTTTTAATGCTGCAACGGCCTCGTCTTTAGCTGTGTCATCATCTGGAAAATGAATGTAGTATAAGTCAATATAATCTAACTGCAAGCGTTTAAGACTATCCTCTACTTGTTGTTTTAAAAACTTAGGATCATTAGAAAAATGCACATCGCCATTATCATCGAAATAATGTGCACCCTTGGTAGCAATCACAAATTCATCTCTTGGAAATTCTTTTAATGCCTCACCAACTAATTCTTCTGATCGTTCAGGGCCATAGATATACGCAGTATCTAATAAATTAATACCATTTCGAATCGCTGTTCTCACAACTTCTTTACCTTGTTCTTCATCTAAATCATTATATAAATTATGTCCACCTACTGCATTCGTGCCTAGTGCGACAGGAAATACATAGACATCTGATTTTCCAAGTCTTACTTGTTCCGTCATAACTTATTATCTCCTTTTTTTGATTACTATTACCTTTTTTAAGACATTGTAACCATTTATATTAATAGTTTAATTAGTTTACATTTTTTTAATACATACTACTTTTATATAGTTAGATTATTTACATACGGTTAATATTGTAAATTCTTTTATAATATATTCACAATATTATGATAACATTTCACAAATTTAATGCTATAGTTTGACACACTTTTTCTTATAAAAATCCATAATTTCATATATATATTAAAAAAACTATATGCACTTTGGTCAAAGTGCATATAGCCTGATCTATGTATGTTATTTTTTCTTTGCTAATTTTTCTTTAAGCTTACGATCTTGTTCTTCTTTACGACGCTTTCGTTCTTCGTTACGTTTTCTCAATCGTTCTTCTTCTTCTGGATCACGTGGTTTTTGTAAATGCTTCGTTACTTTTTCCATTAATTCTTCTTCAGTTAAAGCTGCCAGTGGCCTATTATTGATAAAGGCAAATGTTTTACGCCGTCCGGGACCACAATATGATTGACAACCAATTTCTATTTCAGCTTGCGGATCTAATTTTGACAGCTTGTTTTCTAAAGATTTACAATCAACGCCTTGGCAGTCATCACAAATTAAAAACTTATTGTGCACATTCACCCCACCTTTCATTTTCTAAATAATATAAAATGCGCACAGTTACTTGATGCATTATTGATGCTTAAGTAACACAACTTGATAGATAGCATTTAGTTATCATAACTTTAATTATTGTACGCTTTCTCATAATAATTTCAAGTCTTTCAATACGAAAAACTAAAACGACTGAAACACAAATAATGTTCCAGCCGTTTATCATATATTATTCTCTTTTATGTCCACCATAAATCTGGAGCAGGTTGATTAATGTTTACTGAAGTTAAATTAGCAACTGCTTTTTGAAAACCTTCTTCTATCGACATAATCGGATCTTCATGTTCAATACTAATTACATAATCATAACCATAAGTACGGAGCGCACTAATCATCTCACTCCAAACTTGTGGCGAATGACCATAACCTACAGTTCTAAAAGTCCAAGCACGAGTTGCCACTTCACTATACGGTTGCATATCTGTTAAACCATACATATTAACATTATCTTGATCTATATAAGTATCTTTAGCATGGAAATGATGTATAGCATTTGCTCTACCTAAAATTTTAATTGCTGCTACTGGGTCAATGCCTTGCCACCATAAATGACTCGGGTCTAAATTGGCACCTATAGACTCATTAGTAGCTTCGCGCAATTTGAGTAATGTATGAGGTGTATGTACTGAAAAACCTGCATGTAATTCAATACCTATCTTTACATCATGTGCTTGCGCAATTTCTGCTACTTCTTTCCAATAAGGTATTAATTTCTCTTTCCATTGCCATGTGTATATATCACTATATGCAGTTGGCCAAGGTGTTACTGGCCAATTAGGGTGCTTTGCATCATCATCTGAGCCAGGAACTCCAGAGAATGTATTCACTACCGGGACATTGAGCAATGACGCTAATTTAATAGTTTTCACTAATGTCTCATGGGCTAAGTCTGCTTCTGTTTGATTCGGAGACACACCATTGTCATGACAACTGAAAGCGCTAATAGTTAATCCGCGGTTATGGATGGCCGCTAAAAAACTGTCACGTTCCGTTTCGCTTGCCAATAATGCATCAACATCACAAAAATGATTACCTGGATTGCCTCCAGTTCCGATTTCCACTGCAGTCACACCTGCAGCCGCAACATAATCTAACATTTCTTCAAATGACTTATCTTGGAATAATACTGTAAAAACACCTATTTTCATCTTGCATTCCTCCTATTCCATTACTATACTGTGACCTGTTTCACTACTGCGATAAATTGCATCGATAAGCTGATTAACAGTTTGTGCTTCTTCAGGTTGTACTACTAATGTATCTAGACCTAAACAACTATCTACAAAATTACGCGCCTGTTGTTGAGCTGCTTTATGTTCATCATGAGGCGCATCTGCACTTTCCGTAACAAATGTGCCGTATTTGGGTGTGTACGTTTCAAAAGGATAAACATTTAAGCCACCTTGCTCTCCCGAAATACTTATATGCATTTGATCTGCTTTGACATTTGCAGACCATGAACATTCAAAATGCATCGTTGCTCCATTATCAAAGGTAATAAAACTAGTGACGTGATCATCGACATCAAACGTTTCGTGATTTATTGCGCCCCATTCATTCAGTTGATTCGGCATTTTGCTTAAATTATTATACGTTTTGCTTAACACTTCTACCGGTTTGACTTCGCCTAAAAGCCATAATGATAAATCTAAAAAGTGACAACCGTAATCTATAAGACTACCGCCACCTTGTAATTCTTTATTCGTGAAGACTCCCCAACCCGGTACTTTTCGTCTACGTAGCGCTTGTACACGAATAACTAAAGGCTTACCGACAGCACCTGCTTCTACCGCTAATTTTGAACGTATCGCTGCTTCGGTATAACGATAATGATAAGCAATAGATAACAATTTATTGTGTTTACGCGCAGCTGCAACCATATCCTCACATTCTGTTGGTGTCATGGCCATCGGTTTTTCACATAACACATGGACTCCTGCTTGTAATGCGGCAATACTAATTTCCGCATGAAATTTATTCGGCGTACAAATTGTAACGGCGTCCACATATGGAAATACGTCATTATAATCAGTACATACATGTGGAATGTGATGCTGTTCAGCTATAGACTCCGCTAACTCTTGGTTAACATCATGGACTACGACCAATTCTACTCTATCGCTCATTTCTGTAAATGCAGGTATATGTCTACCTTGGGCAATACCACCGACACCAATAATTCCGATTTTTAATTTATCCACGTCAAGTGCCTCCTAGAATTATTTTTTTGTAATATGTTCTAATGGTTGAGCATTACCATAATCATGCTTTGGTGTCGCCTGGGGTTGCGCCCATTTCACAGCATTGCGAATCACTTGTTGTACATAATTATTATAATAAGTTGGATAAGTTTCATGGCCTGGTCGGAAATAGAATATTTTACCGTTTCCGCGCTTAAACGTCGCTCCACTTCTAAAAACTTCTCCACCTTCAAACCAGCTAATAAATATCGTTTCATCAGGCGCTGGAATATCAAAATGCTCTCCATACATTTCTTCTTTATCTAATTCAAAATACGACGGTAATCCAGTCGTAATTGGGTGTGTCGGATCAATAACCCATAAGCGCTCTCTATCATCTGCTTCACGCCATTTTAAATCACAAGTTGTGCCCATAAGTGTTTTGAATATTTTTGAAAAATGTCCTGAGTGTAACACAATAAGTCCCATACCATTAAGAACATGTGCTTTTACACGATCGACAATTGCATCGTCAACTTCATCATGGGCTTTGTGTCCCCACCAAATTAAGACATCCGTTTGTGCTAATACTGACTCTGTCAAACCATGTTCTGGTTGGTCTAACGTTGCTGTTGTCACCTTATGCTCATCTGTTAAAAATTGGGCAATGGCTTGATGAATCCCTTTAGGATAAACTTGACGTACCTCTTCATTCTCTTGTTCATGACGATATTCATTCCATACTGTTACTTTCATTTAATCACTCCTCAACTGAAATTTACTTATTGAAATACACTGCTTGACCACTTTGCGCAGATTGATAAATAGCTTCTAAAATTTGAGTAACAACTAGTGCTTCTTGTGGGTCAACTACTGGTTTTGTATCATTCAATATCGCATCAATCCAAGCTCTTGCCTCTACTTCTGCTTCATCTTCATCTTCGCCTTCATAAAAAGCAACACCTTCATTATCTAATGCAATATGCTTCGTATAGAGTTTGCCCATGTCTTCTCCGTGAATACGTAAGCCATCTTTCATATCAGCACCACCTTCAGTACCTGATAATGCACATTTTGCTTCGTCTTCATCTAAAGTGTTCAATGCCCAACTTGATTCTAAAATGATAGTAGCTCCATTAGTCATCTTAATATAACCAAATGCAGAATCTTCGACTGTAAATGCTTCAGGGTCCCAAGAATCCCAAGCATTAGCTGCATTTGCTTTTTGTCCTAGCTTATGAAAAATTGATCCCATAACCGATTCCGGTTCATAATTATCCATCATCCATAAAGTCAAATCTAAAGCATGTGTTCCAATATCGATGAGTGGTCCTCCACCTTGTTGTTGCTCATCTAAAAATACTCCCCAAGTTGGTACAGCACGACGGCGAATAGCTTGTGCCTTACCTAAATAAATTTCTCCTAAATCACCACGTTGCGTCACTTGACGTAAATACTGACTATCTGTTCTAAAACGGTTTTGATAACCAATTGTCAGCTTTTTGTTATTTCGTTTCGCAGCAGCAATCATATCTTTGGCCTCTGCAGTCGTTTTGGCCATTGGTTTCTCACACATCACATGTTTACCAGCGTCCAATGCTGCAACTGTTATATCTCTATGTGAACTATTCGGAGTACAAACATGAATAACATCAATAGAATTATCTGCTAATAGTTCACGATAATCTGTATAAACACGTGCTTCTTCACTGCCATAGTTATTAGCTGCATCTGTTGCGCGCGCTTGTTCAAGGTCACAAAAAGCTGTTAACCTCACTTCGTCAATAGCTTGTAGACTAGGTAAATGTTTACCATTTGCAATACCACCACAACCAATAATACCAACATTCAATTTCATGTATCTCATCCTTTCACCCTTTTAAGGAAGCGTTTTCATTTTAAGTTATTAAAAAACACAAATGACAATCATTTATGTTGCTATAAAATATTATGTTTGCATTAATCGTAATATAAAAGCTTCATATGACCAATAATTTTGACGTATTTAGAATTTATGTATTAATATTAGAATATATTTCCAAGTAGCGAAAAATTTTCCATGTTAGGTGTGAAATAATCTTTTATGATACTCGATCCTCTGATTAACAAACATTATGATGCTTTAAACGACAACGACTTACATATCATTAACGTTATTCATCAACATATTGACGAAATGGTAACAATGAAAATTCAAGATTTAAGTCACCTTACGCACACATCTATCTCAACCATTCATCGACTAGTAAAAAAATTAGGATTTGAAGGCTACAGTGATTTTAAATTTCATATTAAAATGGAACAACAACAAGCTGTACCCAAGCAACTGGTACATGCACATGCCGTTATGGAGGATGTCCAACGTACTGTGGAACATTTAGAAATGTTAGATTATACAGTGTTAAATCAACGTATTGATCAAGCTGAAATTATTTATATTTTTGGTACAGGCATGGCGCAACAAAATGTCGCCCGAGATGCCCAACGCCATATGCTCTCCATTTCCAAACGTGTTATTATCTTGAATGATGAAAGTGAATTGTTGTTAGCAATCGATCAAATGCGCGATACCGACTTACTTTTTATTATTTCGCTATCAGGCGCAACAAAACATATTGAATATCCAGTACAATTATTAAAAACACGCAACTTACCATACGTATCTATTACAACATTACAAGATAACTTTATAGCACAACATGCTATTTTTAACATTTATGTGAGCACTACGCCAATTACTTTTTTCAACCATAAACAATATTATAGCTTTACACCCTATTATGTAATTTTTGATTATATCGTGCGTACGTACCATGATTATAAAATTGCTCAAGATACATAAAAATGAGCTTGTTAGGTCAAAAGTAGTTGGTTTGATCTAGCAAGCTCATTTCAGTATATTCTATTACTTTTTAGTTTACGTGTTTAGACAATGTTTTATCGTCTACTATTGCCCATGATAAACATTAAATTCTAAAGGAATAACTTCATGTGATTTCCACTCTTTATAGATATGCTTTTTATTACTATCACTATTTATAATACTAATACCACAATCTCCACCGCCAGCGCCGGATGTTTTAGCGGCCCCGCCATGCTTTTCTGCAATTTCACATAGTGTTTTTAAATGTGGCGTTTCAATATCAATCGTCGCTTCATTATCCATTTGTTGAATGATTTTACGATTATGACGAATCATTTGTTGTACACCTTTAATATGGTTAGTTTTAAACGCATGTATGAGTTTTTCCACACAGGTATGAGATTGCTCTAAAAACTTGCCATAAAAAGTCGGATCTGCTTTTAGCCTTTTCACTTCACTCACTAAATGATGTGATGAAGCAGGCGAACCTGTCCATCCAATTAACACTTCCATATTTTCTGGTGCTTGCAATGGCTCAATATGTAACCCTGGCCAGTTTTTATTTAACACCTCATTGACAGAAGTATCTTCAATTTGTTGCATCACCCATTCGTGATCAAAAGTGCTATAGGCTAACCAACCTGTATACACACTCACTGCAATATCGCCACATGAACTTAGGCTTTGTAATTTCATATTAGCAATGACTGCTAATTTATAAATATATAAATTAGACAATTGCATATCATAAAACTCATTTAATGCTTTTATCACAGAAACTAAAACTGCTGCACTCGAACCTAGTCCATATTTATGACCAGATGCATCATCTAAATTACTATCAATAGTTAAATTAAAATGCTTTAAACTAATATCGTTACTACGTACATATTGCTCAAATACCTCAATCGCAGTAATTACATATTTTAGTTGTTTCGCAGCATGTAAATCTGACACTGCAATTTTGTCTTCTCGTCGCTGAAATGTCACTGGTTCATGATGTAATGTTTTAGAATGTATCGTACCTTGTGTTGCTAACGATGTTGTATCTTCAATAGAAGCTGTCACAAAACGATCTACTGCAATCAATACAGACTTATAGCCAGGTTCTGTAACTGCGTATTCTCCTGCAATATAGAGCTTTCCTGGTGCTTTTACTTGAATCATTTTATCTCTTCCTTATTCTATAATTTCTACTCCTGAACGCGTGATGTCACTTGCGATGATTTGGTGTGGTTCGAAATGTTGGTGTAATTGTTCAATTACATGAGCTTGATTATGTTTTTCCACTAAAATTTTAACATTAGGTCCTGCATCCATTGTGAAATAACATGGATAGCCTAATTCACGGCATTGATGAACCACTTCCATAGCTTGATAGCTTTCAGGCACTAAGTAAGTAAACGGGGGTTGCGCACCTAAATTGGTTGCATGCATTCGTAAGCCATTGGCTTCAATGACTTCACCAAGACCCTTAAAGTCCTTGCGTGATATCGCTTCTTTAACAGCTGCTATATCTTCATCTACATGGTCTAACCAATATTGATAAAACCTTGATGTATCACGTGTTAATGACATACCTGCACGGCTTGATACTTTTTTGGATTTATTATTGATAACAACAAAAATCATCGCTAGGTCATCTTCCCAACGATCGGCATCAATAGGAAAACTATATGATGTTGTATCATCGTACCCTTTTTCCCATTCAACGAAGCCTCCAAATATGCTACGAGATGCTGAACCTGAACCTCTACGCGCTAAACGCGACAGCTCTTTATCAGACCAACCTAATTGTAACGCTTCATTACATGCTGACGCTAAAGCTGCATACGCACTAGCAGATGAGGCTAAACCAGCTGCAGTAGGTACAAAATTTTCACTTTCAATATAGCTATACAAAGTAGTATTCGTCTTTGCTCTCAACATATCCATAAATCGAGTGATTTTTTTACTTTCTGCCGCATTAACAGTTTCACCATTTAACACTAAAGTATCCTCTGTATAAGATTCACTAAATGTCACTTTCGTTTCAGTATAAAACCGCTCTAGAGATACTGATAAACTATTATTCATAGGTAAAATTAAATCTTCATCTGCTTTTCCCCAATATTTTATCAATGCAATATTTGTATGTGCGCGTGCTTTACCGCTTTTAACCACCTTGTTAACCTCCTAAATTTTCAATCCATGTATGCTGCGCTCCAAGCTTTTGAGCGCTTTGTTCAATTTTTTTAGCAATTTCAAGCGTTTTTGCTAGTACTATCATACTGCCACCTCTACCACTGCCAGTCAGCTTACCTGCAACCGCGCCTAGCTTGTTGCTTTCTTCTAAAATTGTTTCAATTTTTTCATGACTTACAGTTAATAGTTTCAAATATTTTTGACACCAGTTAAATGCAGGTGCTAATTTTTCAAATTGGTGTTGTTCAATAGCGTTACGTGCATCATAAACTAGTTTACCAATTTCTTTAATATATTGCAGATATTTTTCCTCAGAAGCACACAATCTATGAACATCTTCTACAGATTGTTTGGTTGAACCTAAAATACCGGTATCAATTACAACCATATAGCCATCTAGGTCTAATGGCTTTAATGTCGTAACACTACCTTGTTTGAACCATACAGGTTTGTTTGACACAATGGTTTGGGCATCTATACCACTTGGTTTGCCATGTGCAATTTGTTCAGACCAATTCGTTTCTGCAATTAACGTTTCATCAGAAAGTGGTTGCTTGATAAAATCATAACTCGCACGTACAAATGCAACCGCAAAAGCAGCACTTGAACCTAACCCTCTTGAAGGTGGCAAATTTGTTTCAGTTGTTATTTTAATTGGTTGTGTCACGTTATGACGTTCAATAAATCTTGTAACCACTGCCTTTAAATGTTCTGGTGCTTCCGCTAGCGAGCCTCTGTAGACATCACTATCAATTTCTGAAGTTGCATGTTGTTCTAGTGAAACTATTGTTGCCTTTACTTTTCCAGAAGTAAATGGAATGGCAATTGCTGGTTGACCAAAAGTAACTGCATGCTCACCAATTAATATCACTTTTCCATTTGCTTCCCCATATCCATATTGTGCCATTTTCTCAATCACCTTTAGATTATTGTTAATTTTCATTCAGTATTTCTCTTTTACTACAGTTCTACTAGGAAGCATGTTTGAAATTTCCACTCCATAAACAGCATTGAATTAGCAGCACTATGGTTGTCTTTGGTGAAAATCAATACTCACTCATCCAAAATTAACACCTGCTACTAATTCATAACCATACTTCTCCATTATAATGCGCAATTATATTATATTCAAAAAGTTACGCTATTTTCTGGTTTTTTATTTTTCAGAAATACTACACTTTTACTATATTACTTTTTTAATTTCTATAATTCAACAAAAAGAAAAAGGTACACTAAACAATCGTGTCCAGTGTACCTTACTACAGCACCGTTTAAGTTAATTTTATTAAAATTACAAAATAATCTTATATATCCATTCGATTATTTAATTTTTCATTACGTGCAATCATTTTGTCAAAGTAGCCATCATAACGTTCCCATTCTGTTTCAGTAATGGGTTCCATATTTAAACGGGCACCTAAATCTTTCATTGCATATAACAATTGGAACATTGCGTCTTGGACTGTGATTTCTCTATTCAACAAAGTCTCAAGTGATGCCATATAGTTTGGCTCAATATTAGGATATTTAAATTTTGTTGATTCGCCTTTCAATGCGCGTTCATAAAATGTTTTCATCATTTCAGCGCGTTCAGCTCCAGAACCTTCGACACACAAATAAATTTGTACAGCTATTCCACCACGTACGCGACGTTGTGAAATGCCAGCAAATTTTTTGCCGTTAATACTCAAATCAAATTTACCTGGACAATAAGATTGCGTTATTTCGTGTGTTTCAATTTCTACACCTTCATCTTCGAACATCTTAGCAATCAATAAATACATAACTGTAAAAGCTTCATCTATTGTAGTTTCAGTTTTACCTTTAAATATTAATGAAATATTCAAAATGCCTTGGTCTAAAACTACACCCAGACCACCTGAATTTCTCACAATCGCATTATAACCTTGTTCCTCAGTTAAAAATCTAATGCCATCATGCAAATAAGGTAGTCGTGAATCATGAATTCCTAAAATAACGGTATGCTGATGTACCCACGTACGTACCACATTTGGTGAATCATCATTACCTACACTTTCACAAAAAGTATCATCAAACGCAAAAGATTGCATTGGCGCTAAACCAGAAGAATGATCAATATAACGCCAATCTATACTATTAAAATATTTACTTGCTAAGTCCATTATTGTAGTGCTTGAGCTGCAGTAATGATTGAAAGATTATAAACGTCTTCAGTTGAACAGCCTCGAGATAAGTCATTAACTGGAGAGTTTAAACCTTGTAAAACAGGTCCAACTGCATCAAATCCACCTAAACGTTGTGCAATTTTATAACCAATATTACCCGCTTCTAAACTTGGGAAAATAAAGACATTTGCATCGCCTTGAATTTGAGCACCTGGTGCTTTTTTCTTCGCAACTTCAGGAACAATCGCTGCGTCAAATTGGAATTCGCCATCAACAATAACATCTTCTAATTGTGCTTCAGCAATTTTTTCTTGTGCTAATTCAACTGCAGTTGAAACTTTTTCAACATCATCTGATTTAGCAGAACCTTTAGTTGAGAAGCTTAACATTGCCACACGTGGTGACATACCAAATGATTGTGCTGATTTTGCACTCTCTACAGCAATTTCAGCTAAATCTTGTGCTTCTAATGTAGGATTAATTGCACAGTCACCAAAAATATACTGTTGATCATCTTTAATCATAAAGAAGATACCAGATGTTTTAGATACTCCAGGCTTTGTCTTGATGATTTGTAATGCAGGTCTAACTGTATCACCCGTAGAATGTGCAGCCCCACTCACTAGACCTTGAGCTTTACCAGTGTATACAAGCATAGTACCGAAATAGTTCACGTTTTGTAACATTTCTTGTGCTTGTTCTTCAGTTGCTTTACCTTTACGACGTTCTACAAATGCTTCTACTAATTCTTGTTTTAAGTCACTTGTTGCTGGATCGATTAATTCTATTTGAGCAATGTCGAAACCTTTATCTGCTGCTAAAGCTTTTACATTTGCTTCATTTCCTAATAATACTGGTGTCACATAATCTGTTGCTTGTAATTCTACCGCAGCAGCTAACACACGCTCATCTTCACCTTCTGGCAGAACGATTCTGACATTTTTCCCTGAAAGTTTTTCTTGTAATACATCTAATAAAGACATAATAGCCTCCTTGAAATTTTGAGTATAGTTTATAGTGATTTTCCTTTGTCATTATACGTTATTTTGCGATAGAATTCCATGTCACCAATTTGTAAACATTTACTTATGTTATCAAGATACCTTTATGATAGAATTTTCAGTGAGGTATTAAGTATTTTATAAAGGAGCGATTTAAATGCCACAAGCACCTGAAACATTAGATGGATGGTACAGTTTACATTTATTTTATGCAATAGATTGGACTACATTACGTCTATTACCATCTGAAGAACGTCAAGCGATGGTAGATGAATTACAATCTTTTTTAACAACACACGAAGCAGCACGTACAAATAATGTAGGCGACCATGCGCTTTATAATATTACTGGTCAAAAAGCAGACCTATTACTATGGGTACTACGCCCTGAATTAAAAATGTTAAATGCTATTGAAAATGACTTTAATAAATTAAAAATAGCAGATTATTTAATTCCAACTTATTCATATGTTTCCATCATTGAACTTGGTAATTATTTAGCTGGTAAATCTGATGAAGATCCATATGAAAACCCACATATTAAACCACGTTTATATCCAGAACTACCACATGCCGAGTACATTTGCTTCTATCCTATGGATAAACGTCGTAACGAAACATATAACTGGTATATGTTGCCATTAGAAAAACGTCAAGAGTTAATGTATGCACATGGTAAAATCGGCCGTCAATACGCAGGTAAAATCAAACAATTTATTACTGGTTCAGTAGGATTGGATGATTACGAATGGGGCGTAACATTATTCGCAGATGACCCATTGCAATTTAAAAAAATCGTTTATGAAATGCGCTTTGATGAAACAACAGCACGCTATGGTGATTTTGGTAGCTTTTATGTTGGTCATATCCTACCGACATCTGAGCTTGCAACATTCTTTAAACTATAACAACACCACTACTGTTCGTTGTTAGCAGGCTAAACACGTAATTTTTGTACATCAAGTGTAGCGACACAATTTAACTGAGTAAATGCTCAATGTTAGGTTGGCTACACTTATGTATAAAGAAAATAGTAAAATTTCAAATATAAAAAAGCACACTTGTGAGCAAACAAGTGTGCTTTCTGTAGTGTGTCTAGGAGAACATTAATCACCACTTAATAATTAACTGCTGTTTATATTGTCGCTACTCAATATATCAGTAACAGTTAACTATTATTAGTTTATCCGAAATATAAATCGCGCAAACATAAAGTCGCAAAATACATGCTGCACAATATATTTTTTATCTTAATACGACTCCTAACAAAACAAAACACTCATTCCATGTTACAATAAACGAAATTAATCTTACTTAAAAAGCCCAACGCTAAAGAATAAACTATAACTTGGTGATGATATGACAAACATACAATACAATGAAACCTATGAAGAAAAGTTAACAAAAGATGTAATCCTCTTAGCAGGACGTATATTATTAGAATCCGGAGCGGAAGGCACACGCGTCGAAGATACTATGACACGTATTGCCAATCAGTTGGGATATCATGAAAGTAATAGTTTTGTTACTAATACAGTAATCAATTTTATGTTGCACAATGAAACTTATCCTAGAGTCTTTCGTATTAAATCTCGAGACACTAATTTATTCCGTATTTCACGTACTAATGGTGTTTCACGTAGATTAATAGCTGGTTCTCTGTCTTTAGAGGAAGCTTATACTGAATTAGAACAAATCTATACTGAACAAAGTATTCAACATGATTTAGTATTCAAATTTATTGCAGCAAGCATCGTGTCACTGAGCTTTTTATATTTACAAGATGGCAAACTCATAGACATTTTGACTGCCCTACTTGCCGGCTCATTTGGTTACTTAGTTACAGAAATACTAAGCCGTAAATTACATACACATTTTATTCCTGAATTTATGGGCGCTCTAGTTATCGGCTTTATAGCCGTCACAGGCCATAACCTTATACCAGGAGGTTCTGTTGAAACTATTATCATTGCGTCTGTTATGCCAATAGTGCCCGGAGTCCTAATTACCAATTCAATACAAGATTTGTTTGGTGGGCATATGCTGATGTTTATTACTAAGTCTTTAGAGGCTTTAGTTACAGCCTTTGGCATTGGTGCAGGTGTTGGGACAATCTTAATTATTTTTTAGGGGTGCTGATTATGTTTTGGATCTTAAATTTAATTTTTAGCTATTTAGCAGCATTATTTTTTGGTGTCATCTTTGATGTCCCCAAACGGTTATATCATACAACAGGTATCGTTGGTGCATGCGGTTGGATCGTTTACACTATCTTTTATGATACTTTAGAGTTCCATACCATTTATTCAAATTTCTTTGGCGGTTTAGCACTCGGTTTATTAAGTCATGTAATGGCCCGATATAAAAAAGAACCAGTTATTTTATTTATGGTGCCTGGCATCATCCCTCTCGTACCAGGTGGATTAGCTTTTGATGCTACTAAGAATTTAATTCTTATTCAATTTAGTAAAGCAATTAATACAATGCTAGAGGTCACATTAATCGCTGGTGCTATTGCCTTAGGCTTACTCTTTGCAGATCAAATTTCTAAACTAATCATTACTGGAACAAAACGAACGATACGCAAAATCTAAAGCCCCTATAGTATTGCACCTCAATTAAAATATAATTACGCATTAAAAAGACTGTCGACAGTTGCCGACAGTCTTTTTTTAGTTATTTTGATTCTTGTGTTGACGTATTCACTATTTCATCTACATCTTTCGCGGATTGATTTAAGATCATTTGACTTAAATAATCATTATTAATACGTTTTAATTTCGGATAACGGAAAACAAAGAATCCTAATCCTATAATCGCCCATACACCTAATGCTATATATGAAGGTGTTGATAATGCCGCTGGTGAACCGGGTACTAATAATAACAATAAGAAAATAAATGATACGATTGAGCCTAAAATCGCAAAGGTCTTGTATATTGGACCATACGTATTGCTCGCTTTATTATAGCTAAATAATTTGGCCGCAGATAAACATGTAATAAAATAAGCAATTGACACGCCAGTCGATGACATATCAACAATCCACGTCAATGCCGTACGTCCTAACCATGGTGCAATTAACGTAATAGCTACTAAAAAGATAATAGCTACATATGGTGTCTTGTATCGACGGTGTAATTTACTAAATACTGTAGGCATGATACCTGAGCGCCCCATTGAAAAGAGCAAGCGACTAGAACTCATTAAAAAGCCATTCAATCCAGTAAAAATCCCCATGATAATAGCAATTGCTAAGATTGCTAAACCTATGTGACCGAACGCCTCACGTGTCACCGCACCTGTTAACCATAAATTACCATTTACACTACTTGCATTCGTACTCAACCAACCTGTAAACAAGAGCATTACGACATAAGTTAACGCCGAAGCTAATAAACTATACACAATTAGTTTAAATGTTTTGTTAGGTGAAAAATCAAATTCTTCTGCAGTTTGTGGAATATTGTCAAAACCAACATAAGCCCACGGAGCAACTGCTACAATCATTATAATCGACGTAAACCATCCTTCTGACTTATTAGCCAGTGGCTGTAAATTGTCTAATGAAAAATTACTACCAAAAAATGAGCCGAAAAATAATAATAATACAGTTATTACTAATGCCACACAAAAATAATATTGTAACGAGCCTGACACGCTAGCTCCTTTAATTGCAATGCCCATAAATACTAATAATAATACAGATGCGATTATTATTTCAGTAATATAAACATCCCAACCTGCAATGGTATACAATTTACCTACTTCTAATACGCCAGGCATTAAAAATTTAATTAATAAGCTAAATGCTGTGGCATTTAACGCAACCACACATATGTAACCAAATGTGAGGAACCATGATGAAAAAAAACTCACATAACGTCCAAAACCTAAAAAACTAAATGCAAATGCTCCACCAGATACCGGAAAACGTTCCACTAACGCTCCATAACTGACGGCGATTAAAATCATCAACAGCGCACCTATAGTAATACCGATAGCCGCTGCTATAGGGCCAGACTGACCAATCCAGTCTCCAGGGAGTATAAATGCTCCCCAGCCAATACATGAGCCATATGCAATCGCCCATACAAATTTTTCAGAGAGATTTTGTTTCAAATCTCCCCTATCTATTTCTACATTTTTTCTACTCATTTAAAAAACTCACCTCATGGAGTGTATTATACCCATAAGACGAGCTTTTTTAACATAAAAAAATTATAATTTAATTGTTGCAATGACTAACATTAACCAGCCTGCGATAAATAACAAACCACCAATAGGTGTAATAGCGCCTAGAATTTTAATTTGAGTTAACGCTAAAATATAAAGTGAACCACTGAAAAATACAATGCCTAAGAATATTAACCAGCCTGCCCAGTTTACATTAATTGAAGTTGTACCACTTAATATACCTAAAACTAATAAGCCTAGACCATGGTACATTTGGTATGTTGTAGCTTTTTCCCATACAGACATATATTTATCAGAGAGTTTTCCCTCTAAACCATGTGCGCCAAATGCACCTGTACCTACTGCCATCAAAGCATTCAAGGCACCTAAAATAATAAACACTTTCATCATTTTGCTCTCCATCCTTTTCTATTAAAAATCAAAAATAGACTCACCATTACCAATTTCATCATCCGTAGTTAATCTATTACTGTCCAAACTTGTTGGGCTAGCTTTGTGTTGTTGCATTGACTGTGACACTTTACCACCCATAGCTTTAATTTCCGCTGCAGATACTTGTTTTTTTGACTGATCACTTGGTATCTGTGTGGAGACACTAGAACTCACTTCAGATGCTAATGGATAAGACGTAGTATGTTGCTTAGTTGATGTTGTATATAACGAAGTCAAAGTATGAATTGCATACATATGCTTTTCAAACTCTGTTTCGTTACTTGCCTCTTCAGCTTGTAGTAATTCATTTTCAATAAGTTGAATCATTTTATCTTTATTCATCATTATCACTCACCTTCACACCAACGAATTGGTTGAATACCTTTAGATTTTAAATAAGCATTGGCTGTCGAATATGGTTTAGAACCAAAGAAACCTCTATACGCAGAAAGCGGACTCGGATGAGGCGCTTTAATGACTTTATGTTTTGAGGTATCGATAAGCTTAACTTTATCCTGTGCAGGCTTTCCCCATAAGATAAAAACCACATCTGAGCACTGTTCTGACACTGTTTGGATAATCTCATTGGTAAATAGCTCCCAACCAATATTTCTATGTGAATGTGCTTCACCAGCACGTACTGTCAATACAGTGTTTAATAATAAGACACCTTCTTTTGCCCAGTCTTGCAAGTGTGGTGACGTACGCTCACACCCTATATCATCTGCCAGTTCCTTGTACATATTTCTTAATGATGGTGGAAACTTAGCATTAGGCTGTACAGAAAAAGCTAAACCATGTGCTTGATTGGGTCCATGATAAGGATCCTGTCCTAAGATAACTACTTTCACTTTATCCAATGGTGTTAAATCAAATGCTTGATATATATTTTCACGCTCTGGATAAACCGTTTGCGTCGAATATTCTTGTTCTAAAAAATCATGCATAGCCTTAAAGTCATGACGTGTTGTAATATCATGAAATACCTCTGACCATTCCATACTGTTCACCTCACGCATCATCATAACATATAGCAAAAAGTTACGTTACTACAATAATACCATCATACACTATGGTGAGTAAGCAATGAAATAACGGTAAGTACACAAATTCAACAATTTTGCGAACCTCTCCACTTTGTTAACTTTCACAAAGAAATAGTTAACGATATTAATTGCATTACTTCTTCTCATTCGTTTATGCTAATGACAAATGCTATCTTCATCAAGGGAGTGATTCATATGTGTACAGGTTTTTCGTTATTCACTAACAAACAACATCATTACTTAGCAAGAACTATGGATTTTGCGTTTGAATTTAATAGTGTACCTATAGCCGTTCCTAGAAATTATCATTACCAATTTGATTTAGAGGAAGCGACTAAACTCAACTATGGTTTTATCGGTACGGGGGTTAAAGTAGGACGTTATCGTTTCGGCGATGGTATAAATGAACATGGACTTAGTGTCTCTAATCATTATTTTACAGGAGAAGCGAGTTACGCTACGGAGAAAGAACAAGGCTTTATTAACCTAGCCCCTGAAGAATTTATCGTCTGGGTATTAGGATTCGTTAAAGATATTGCCGACTTAAAATATAAAGCCGCTCGTCTCAATATTATGAACATTAAAAATCCAGCATTAGATGTAGTACCTCCATTACATTTCCTTATTACAGATCGACATGGCTACACTGTTGCAGTCGAACCCCATGATGGCAAATTAATTGTCAAAGACAATTACGTCAATGTACTAACAAATGCACCTAATTTAGAGTGGCACATTGAAAATTTACGTAACTATCCTTTTTTAACACCAACAAAACATCAACCCAAAGTAACGGGAAAAGTGTTAATTCGACCAATGGGCGTAGAGGGTGGCACAGCCGGACTACCTGGTGGCTATACATCTACTGAACGTTTTGTCCGTGCCTCATACTTACGTAATAATTTAGAAGATGCACAAGATGAAACTACGAATATTACAAATTGCTTTAAAGTGTTAGATGCTGTAAGTATTCCTCGTGGTGCTGTAATCGATGCACAGGAAACGCATTACACACAATATCAATTAGTGTTAGATAGTAAGACCAAAACATATTATATTAAACCTTATTATAATAATACTTTATTCCAAATCACGTTAACTGAAGCTCTGCTTTCTGCTGCTGATTTAACATATTTCCCTCTCGAAAATACTTTTTCAACAGTCTCACTAAATGACAATGACTAGGTGTCAAAATGACATCTAGTTTGTTGCCGGAGTTTAAGTATTAGTATTTTGCATATTTGCTAAACATGATATGATATAGATAAATTATTTTTGGGAGTGAACAATTTATAATGGCACTAAAAAAAACGTTAACAATTGCAGGTTCTGACACAAGTGCCGGAGCTGGTATGCAAGCTGATTTAAAAACTTTTCAAGAATTACAAACGTATGGCATAGTTGCTTTAACTTCTATCGTTACTATGGATAAGGCCACTTGGTCACATGACGTAACACCAATCCCATTTGACGTCTTTGAAAAACAACTAGAAACTGCCATTTCAATTGGACCTGACGCTGTAAAAACAGGTATGTTAGGCACGGAAGAAATCATTAAGCGTGCTGGTGAAGCTTATGTACAATCTGGTGCAGATTACTTTGTAGTTGATCCAGTAATGGTATGTAAGGGTGAAGATGAAGTACTTAACCCGGGAAATACAGATGCTATGATTGAATACCTATTACCTAAGGCAACTGTTGTAACACCTAACTTATTTGAAGCAGGACAGTTATCACAATTAGGCAAATTAACGTCTATAGCCGACATGAAAAAAGCAGCACAAATCATTCATGACCAAGGTGCACAACACGTTATCATTAAAGGTGGAAAAGCCTTAGATCAAGATAAATCATATGATTTATACTATGATGGCGAGCAGTATTATCAACTCACAACCCCTATGTTCCAACAAAGTTACAATCACGGTGCAGGATGTACATTTGCTGCCGCAACAACAGCTTACCTAGCAAATGGTAAATCACCAAAAGAAGCAGTAATCGCTGCAAAAGCATTTGTTGCTTCCGCTATTAAAAACGGTTGGAAAATGAATCAATTTGTCGGTCCAGTCGATCACGGTGCACATAACCGTGTCGAACATATCGATGTAGAAGTAACAGAAGTATAATTCATCGTCATAAAATAACTAAATAACATACACATGAATATCTCTGACTAAAAAACATCAATTTCTATTGTAAGATATAGTAATTGATGTTTTCTTTAGTTTTATGAAAATTTGTTGATTGCTAAACTACTGCCCTTCCTATATTCAATGTCATTAAGACAAACACAAGTTCTTGTTTAACTTTTATGTTTTCGAAGATCCTTATATTTGATTAACCAAATATAAATTGTACCGATTTTGAAACGTGCTGACGCCCGGGGAAATAGTATGCGTGAGAGACTACAGGCTCGATCCATACCCCAGGCAAGCATGCACGGTCAAAATCGATTGTTTTTTAATAACAAAGTACATGTTGTATCGATTTTGTATCATGTTGATGCCCGAGGAAATAGTACGAGTGAGAGACTACAGGCTCGAACCATCCCCCTAGTCAAGCATGCACAGTCAAAATCGAATATTTAAAATGGACATTTATATCCTAATCTCATCTTAAATCACTGTTCACTATGCAACTTAACAACCCACTCCTCTTAACTTACATAATAATAAAGTCGTAGGATAAGTTAATACACAAGACTCATGCATGCGGTTATACCCTGTAATATAATAAAATTGTAGCGAACAAAGGAGGTAAGTTTCATTAGTAATCTACAAGTTAGGTTAACTAACGCTAGTATCCCAATTGTACAAAAACGCTACAAACACATTAAAACAATAGAACATAAACTTTACATTTTAAACTTAGACGATAGTCGTAGTATAAATTGATACCCTAGCCCCATGAAAATCAAATCATATTACGATACCATATTAAGTGTAGAGAGCAAAGGAGGTATTACATCATGATTATTTATAGACAAGCTTTTGACAATGGTAATCCAATTTATGAAATTATTACTAAAACCTTCAAAACCATTACAGTAAAATGTGATGAACATTTTAGTAATAATGAATTATACAAATTACTCTCTCTACTAGAGCACGATGTTGATAACATGAAACTAAGTTATTAACACTTCACACCTTAGAACAACAAAATACTGTACCAAGACTTAAAAGATTGAACATAAAATTACTCCCCAAAAAGTATGAATAAAGTCGTATTTAAAGTACTTGCTAAGCTGTCCCCTTACGCATGATACTTTTAAACACACAACCCTAAAAACTCACTTTTAAGCGGCGATAAAGCAGTTAGATTAAAGATTGTCCCCTTTAATAACCTGGAGAGCACCTCGAGGTTTACTAACTCAATCGTCGCTTTTAGTATGTAAAAAAGGGAGTGGGACAGAAATCTGATTTTGAAAAAATGATTTCGTCGTCCCACCCCGGCAAGGATGACTAGCGTTGAAAAAAGCTTGGTTTAAAGCGCATTTTCAATGCAGTCAGCTACTGCCAATATTAAAAGAGGTTGGAACAAATCAATATTGTCCCAACCTCTTTTAATAATGCCGAAAATAAATTATACTCGTTTATCTTTCGTCCACCACAATGCTTTATCCGGATTTTCAACAAAATAATCATAATCTTCTTGATTGTCGACATTTGGATACGAACCTTTAAGTGATTTATGTGATGTACTAACATGTAATAAACCTACAACTAAAATCCCCACAATACTCATCGCCATTAAATAGTATGCTGGTGATAATGGATCGCCCGTTTTCGCTACTAAAGAAGATGCGATTAATGGCGTCGTACCACCAAATAACGAAACAGAGACGTTAAATGTTACAGCTAATGTACGATAACGAATATGTGTGTAGAACATTGTCGGTAATGAACTAGGCATCGTTGCTTCATATGTTGATAGGAAAAATCCTAAAATGAACACACCGATCACAATAAATGCAATATGTTCTAATTGCATTAGTGAGAATGCAAATACACTTGTCAATGTTAACCCGATTAACCCAATTAAAAAGACCTTTTTCTCTCCAACTTTATCAGCTAATCGTCCAAACATTAAAGCTAACGGTATCATAAATGCCATTACTAGTGTGATAATGACTGATACTGTTCCACTCTCCATTTTAATTGTACCTTGCAAATACGATGGTAAATATGACGTTACCATGTAATTTGTACAGTTGAAGAATGCCACTGCCACAAAGCAGACAATAATATCTTTATAGTAATAACGTATAATCGTATAGAAACGAATGGTGTCACGTTTTGGTTGTTTTTGAATGTCATTTTCATATACTGGTGATTCTTCTAGTTTTCTACGTAAATAGAAACCAAAAATACCGAAGAATAATCCTAAGATAAATGGAATTCTCCAACCCCATGTTGCCATTTGCTCATCATTTAACGCATAAAATAAAATTGCTGTAATTACTGAAGCACAAATGTACCCTGATAATGTCCCAACTTCTAGGCCACTACCTAAAGTATTTCGCTTTTTATCTGGAGAAGATTCAGCTACATACACCATTGCACCTGCATATTCTCCACCGGTTGAGAATCCTTGCAAAATACGAGCAACTAATAATAATATCGGTGCCCAAATTCCAATTTGATCATATGTAGGTAGTATACCTATTAACAATGTAGAAAATGCCATCATGATAATAGTTGTTGTTAATACTACTTTACGTCCGTACTTATCACCAATGATACCAAAGATAATGCCTCCTACTGGTCTCAGTAAGAACGCAATAGCGAAGGTTGCAAAAGTGAAAATTAATTTTAATTGGTCATTTTCAACTGAGCTGAAAAAGTTTTGACTAATGATGACTGCCAAGTAGGAATAAAGACCAAAATCAAACCATTCCATAGCATTGCCAAGGCCAGTAGCAAAAACAGTTTTTTTCGCTTTCTTGGCATTGACCATGTTTATTTCGTTTTTATCAAAATCCATTGAACATGTCACTCCTTTAACATGTTATAACATTATACGTAGTTAAAATTTTTTGTCAAATTTTAACAAAAATTATTTATTTAATTTTTAATAATCATACAATAGTCAGTTTTTTAGCATTTGTAATAATTATTTTTAAAATTAAGAAACGCATAACTTTATAGTTCATCGTTTTTAGTTAAGATTACTTTCTTTACCCCATTATCCGCATTCGAAACTATAATACAGGAGTCTGACAAGTCGCTTATGGTAATTTGTTCATTTATTTCAATCGGTTCAACGTATTTTATTTTAAAGTATTGCCAAGTTATATTGCACTCTGCAAAGACTATTTCTACCACTAATTGTCCAGGTACAATATCCTGATGTATGGGATTAGGGTCATTCACTAACGTTAAATATTGTTGCAACATCTCCTCAGAAATTTGCATTTTCAGACCTCCATTCTATGAACTGTTGTGTTATGGCTAGACACAATGAATGGTGTTCAAAAATTTCTAAAACAAATGTATATTTCGTATATTTTTTAAGTTGTTTAATATTTTTACATGTTAATTTAGCTTGATATGTCATATCACAGTTTAATTTATGATGTTGTGTTAAGTCAGTGCTGACAAGTGCAATACTACGGTCTTTAAATATTTGAAATAGCTTAAAATTTTGCCACACCCGAGCACATAGTAAAGGTGGTACTTCATCTGTTGCACCGTGTTTCATTTGGCATAAGTCTTTATAGTCTGTTACAAGTTGCTGGGAAAAATAAATGGATTGCCATTCGCTACCAACGTTCGAAGAGTATTGCATTACCCATGCCACCTCCAATCCCCATCGTTGCAATAGATTTACGCGCTGCCGTCATATAGAATAAGCGCGTCACAAGTGCAGCACCACTGGCGCCATACGGGTGACCGATTGCAATGGCTCCTCCATATTTATTTAACTGTTGCGGTGTAATATGTAACTGTTGTTGACTTGCAATTACTTGAGAAGCAAAGGCTTCGTTTAATTCTATGGCATCAATATCTTCTATAGTTAATTGTTGACGCTCCAATAATTGTTGCACTGCTGGGAATGGTCCAATACCCAACAGTTGAGGGTCGACCCCAGTTGTACGACCATCAACAAAACGTAAGCCGGTAGTATAACCGTAACGTTGTGCAGTTTTCGCCTCCATAATCAACAGCATGACTGCCCCATCATTTTTCATACAACAATTACCAACTGTAACAGTACCATCAGGCAATATTGAACGTAAGCGTGATAATTTTTTCAATGTTAATTTAGGCTTGATGCTTTCATCTAGTGCAACCTCTGCTCCTTTAACTGTTAAAGGAATTATTTCCTGGGACATAACCCCTTGTTGATGCGCTAATAGAGATTTTCTATGACTCTCATGGGCATATTTGTCTTGTGCTTCTCGCGACACATGATAAGTACGTGCCACATTTTCTGCTGCTTGAATCATAGATGGGTCTTGACCCTCTGGTGCAAAAGCAGCACGTTCATAAAATTCAGGTAATTTTGTATCATAGACGGATTGTGGTCTTTTAATTTTCCACGGTGCCCGACTTGTACTTTCGACACCACCAGCAATATAAATTTCGCCTGCGCCAGCTTGAATCATTCTACATGCATGCATGATTGCCTCCAAACCAGAACCACATTGTCTATCAAGCGTGACCCCTGGTATCGAGTGCGCTAATCCTGCTTCTAGCAATGATTTTCGTGCAATGTTACCACCATTTCCAACAACATTACCTAAAATAATATCATCCACACCGGCCAAACTATCAGAGTGTTGTAATTTAAAGTGATCATATAAAGTCATCAATAAATCTTCCGGCTCAAGGTGCTTCAAAACACCGCCATATTTACCAAATGGTGTACGCTTAGCTGCTACTATAACTGCTTGTTTCATCCCTTAAACTCTCCTTTTAAATAACGTTCCTTCATATGTGCACGTGCTATTTTACCGCTATGGGTATATGTCATTTTAGGTACTTTTACTACTTTAGATGGCACTTGATAACGTGCCAAATGCGTAATCAAATGACTTTTCATTGCTGTATATGAGATTTCACTTGATCCGGTATAAAGTAAAATAGCCAGTTCACCTAATTGTGCATGCGGACGACTAATAATCACAGCTTCTTCAATATCTGGATGTAACACTACTGCTTTTTCAATTTCCATAGGATAAACATTTTTGCCTCCGATAATCAGGCGATCATTTTCTCTACCATGTAAAAATAAATATTGATGAGTATCTAAATGAGCATAATCACCAATAGTAATCCACTCTTTAGTAGGTGTGCTTGCATCGACATAACCATCAAAGACCATGTCGCTGTTTACATACAACAAACCTATGCCCTCATTATCAGGTTCGACAATCTGGACTTTTACATTTGGAAATACTTTGCCAACGGATTGTGCTGGCGCACTATTATCAATGTTATAACTAATAAAACTAGCCTCTGAAGAACCAAAAAATTCTATCAGTGTTGCCTGACTAAATAATTGCTGAATGCGTGTTCTCAACGCAATATGTAATTTGTCACCTGTACTAAAAATATAGTGCAGGTATGGTATATGTGCGTAGTAATTAACTAATTGTTGGAGCATCGTTGGCACTCCCATAAATGCGAAAGTACCATCGTTCTGTTGCATGTTCCGTATACACTGTTGTGCTTCGAAGTGTTGTTGCCCAATAAATGTTCTACCAGTATATAAGGCAAACACACACGCATATAATGATAGTGAATGCGCAAGCGGTCCTGGAGCTACAATAACTTCAATGGGGTGAACCATTAATGCCTCATTTTGTTTATACGATGCAATCCAAGAGTTTTCACCACGATAATAAGCTTTAGGGATACCTGTCGTTCCTGAAGTAAATCCAATATGTAATAAATCAGTCACCTGTTGTACATGGTTATATTTGTGTTTTTCTGTTAATACGCCATCATCGTTAAGTTGATAATTAATATGATAATGTGCACAAATCTCTCTTAATTTGGCATCAGGCCATCTAAAATCACATACACACGGAACGCCACCCTTTAGTAATACCGCAAAATAGGCAATCATCGTAGCTAATGGATTCGTCATCGTCAAGGCAACACGTTGCCCATCGCTAATACTATCTAACATATCCGCTTGTTCTTTGATAGCGTGACACAGTTCCTCATACGTGACACAGTTAGCATCAAATATCAAAGCTTTTTTGTCAGGTTGAGTTTGTGCGAAATACTGTATATTGCTCCAAACTTTCATCTTTTCACCTTCACCCCTTTGTTAACCTATATATTTTATATATTAACATTTATAAGTTAACAACGTATATGGCATTACAGTAGTAACCTTAACCCAATTTATCCTATAAAAATAGCTAACATACCTTTTAAAATGGTAAAGATATGTTAGCTCAAATCGTTTATCAACTCTCATGTGGTGAACAATCCCACTTCTCCTTCAACAATAAACAATCTTATTATTTAGGGAAGCGCGAAAATACTGTGACAATATAACATTGTCTCCACGTTTGAAATTTATCGAAGATAGAAAAAAGTCTGAAACAGCTTACTGTTCCAGACTTTTTATTATTACTATTATTCTAAATTAGCGTGGTTCTGTTGCATTGTTTCTTCATCAACGTTTATCTCAGTCATTAAATCTAAAACAATACTATCTAAAAACACTTGTGATGCTTGTTCAAATAAGCTACCTAGAGGTTGTGCTGAACCTTCAGCATCATATTTCGTTCCCGCCGGTAATTCAATCACTGCATTTGCAAGTTCACCAATCTTTGACGTTGGATTTGTTGACAATAATACAACTTCTGCACCTACAGCTTTAGCTTTATCTGCTAATAATCTTAAATGTTCTGTCGAACCTGAGCCAGAAAGGATAACAAGCAAATCTTTTTCGGTAATGGAAGGTGTAGTGGACTCACCAACTACATGTGCCCCCTTCCCAAGCTGATTCAATCTCATCGCAAAACTATTTGCTACAAAACCCGAACGTCCTTTTCCAGATACAAAAACTTGCTCTGCTTTAATAATTTGCTTTAAAAACGTTTCGGCTTCACTGTCTTTCACATGTGATAATGTGTTGTCTATTTCATCTAGTATTAAACGATAATTTGTGATTTCTGTCATCATTATTTTCCTTCAATCGCAGCTCTACATTGTTTAGCAGCTTCTACAGGGTCATCAGCATTTGCAATGCCGCCACCAACAATAATTAAATCAGGATTTTCTGAAACAATATCTTTAATTGTATCTGGTTTAATACCACCTGCGACTGCTACTTTAGAATTACTAATTACAGATTTAACTTTACGTAAACTTTCTAAAGGAGATTGACCTTCAGCTTGTAAGTCATAACCAGTATGAACAGCGATATAATCTGCGCCTAAATCATCTAAATCTTTCGCACGTTTTTCTAAATCTTGTACTGCAATCATATCTACTAATAATTGTTTGCCATGTTTATGTGCTTCATCAACTGCTGCTTTAATTGATGCATCTTCTGCAACACCAAGGATGGTTACAACATCTGCGCCAAATTTAACTGCTTGGCTTACTTCGTAATCGGCAGCATCCATAATTTTTAAATCTGCTAATACTTTTACACCATCAACATTATCATTTAAATGCTGTACAGATGGTAAACCTTCATTGATTACTATTGGTGTACCAATTTCTACAATATCAACATAGTCTTTTACTTTATTAGCTAACTCTGCTGCTTCTTCTTTGTTTAATAAATCAATTGCTAATTGTAATTCCAATAATCTCATCCTTTCAATATTTCATCATATCTTAATGCTACTAAAATACACTTCAATATGCATAAAAACTGCTTATATTTCGTACATTACATCTCTACCCTGAGAAAACATGATTAAAACGATATGTTAATTAAAAAGGTGCTGCTGCATCGTCTACATATATTTCCACATTGGGATGTGCATGTAATATAGTTGCTGGCACATCTTTATTTACTTCTTTTTGTGCTAATTTTGTTATAGCTGCTCGTTTTTTCTCTCCAAATGCTAATAAAATAATCCGCTTCGCCTTTAAAATTGATGCTAATCCCATCGACACTGCTTGTTTTGGTACTTCAGCTTCATGTTCAAAATAGCGACTATTTGCCTGAATGGTACTTTCTGTTAAATCTACAATGTGTGTTGGGCTATTAAGATCAGTGCCTGGTTCATTAAAGCCAATATGACCATTTTCTCCAATGCCTAATATTTGAATATCAACCGGCCCTAACTCATCTATAAGTTGTTCGTAGCGCTTAGCTTCTTGATCTAAATCATCAGCATCGCCTCTTGGAATATAAGTTTGTGTTGTAGTAAAGTAAGGATATTGATTAAATAATATATCATTCATATAATAATGATAACTTTGTGGATGGTTTGAAGTTAAACCGACATATTCATCTAAATTGAACGTTATAACATCACTCACATCAAGTTGATTTTTATGCAATAACTCTACTAAAAATCGATACACGTCAACCATCGTCCCGCCAGTAGCTAGGCCTAACTTACTATGCTTATCACCGTTCATCTGCTTATATAATTCACACGCTACATAAAAAGATGCATAAGACTGCGAACCTAAATTAGTTATTTTCACAAAACTTCCCCCTCTATAAACTTTTCGATACTTTTATTTAAATGTATACTGTTGGCATCATTAACAGCAAATAACATTATCAACTCTTAGTTTATCATGGGGCTAGTTATTTAACCTAAAATCCTGTATCATTAATATTCAATTTATAAAATTAATTGAGCATAGTTATACATTTCTACCGCAGTTTTTAGTAGAATAGAAAAATAATAGTAATTAAATGTAGTTATTTTAATAAACTGGTATAGGATGTTTTTTCCTATTTAAAATATATTCTTATTCCGATTTTTAGTATTAGCATTCATGATATTAGTGAATGTTATGTTTAATCACTTAAATTACTAAACATCAAACAGGGAGTGAAGTTGTTGGAACTTATCGAACGAGAAAAAGTACAATCCATACTAACATCATATGCAAATAAGCCTGTTTATATCCATGTTGAGACTACAAATGGCGCGTATGCCAACCATTTTGATCAACGTGTTTTTAATGCAGGGACATTTTTAAGAAATATCAATATTACCTTTGAACATGCACAATTAAAAGGTGGCGACAAAGACCCATTTCGCGTTGGTTTAAAACTTACAAATAATGGATGGGTTTATGTACAAGGAGTAACACATTACGAAATCAATGATAATGGAGAATTTCTAATTGCAGGTTTTAATTATGAAGGTCAACTTGCAGCTACATTAGAAATCAGCACACAACCATTTAATATTTAAAGGAGGACACCACATATGTCAGAAGAAAATCACGTACTGGTTGTCTTTCCACATCCAGACGATGAAACATTCTCATCAGCCGGAACACTTGCACGCTATATTAATAACGGCGTTCCCGTCACTTATGCATGCCTAACTTTAGGTCAGATGGGTCGTAACCTCGGGAATCCACCGTTCGCAACTAGAGAGTCGTTACCAGATATTCGCGAAAAAGAGCTAGAAGCAGCAATGGAAGCAATAGGCATCACAGATTTACGTAAAATGGGATTGCGTGATAAAACTGTCGAATTCGAACCAAATGATGAAATGGACGCTATGATAAAATCATTGATAGATGAATTAAAACCGTCAGTGATTATTTCATTTTATCCACAATTTGCAGTGCACCCTGACCATGAAGCCACTGCAGAAGCAGTCGTACGTACTGTCGGTCGTATGCCTAAAAATGAAAGACCAAGATTACAATTAGTAGCATTTAGCAATGATGCTCCCGAAAAATTAGGTGAGCCTGATATCTTAAATGAGATCAGTGATTATAAAGAGGTAAAACTACGCGCATTTGAAGCACACGCATCACAAACAGGTCCTTTCTTACAACAATTGGCCACACCGGAACTATCTGGTGAAGCAAAAGGCTTCTTAGAAGTTGAACCTTATTGGACTTATAACTTTGAATCTTAAGTGGAGGCAATAGCATGACTGAATTTGATTTATCTACAAGAGAAGGCAGATGGAAACACTTCGGTTCTGTCGACCCTATCGAAGGTACCAAACCAACAATTAAAGAAAAAATGAAAGACCTACAAAGTACGCATAAAAATTTCTTGTTTGAAATAGAAGAAGTTGGCATTAAAAACTTGGTCTATCCTGTACTCATTGATCGTTTCCAAACTGCTGGTACATTTAGTTTTTCAACGAGTTTAAAACTAGATGAAAAAGGCATTAACATGAGTAGAATTTTAGAAAGTGTGGAAAAACATTACAATAATGGGATTGAGTTAGATTTCACTGCTTTATATCAAGTATTACAAAGCTTACAAAAAAGTATGAATCAAAATGATGCCGGTGTCGATGTGTCTGGTAAATGGTTCTTCGATCGCATTAGCCCAGTAACTAACATTAAAGCAGTCGGACATGCAGATGTTACTTATGGTTTAGCTATCGATAAACACTCCGTTACCAGAAAAGAATTAACTGTCGAAGCGGCAGTTACTACACTGTGCCCTTGTTCAAAAGAGATTAGTGAATATTCGGCACATAATCAACGTGGTATTGTTACGGTCAAAGCATATATGAATAAAGATAAAGAACTTATCGATGATTATAAAGAAAAAATCTTAGATGCTATGGAAGCAAATGCAAGTTCTATCCTTTATCCAATTTTAAAAAGACCTGACGAAAAAAGTGTCACTGAACGTGCCTACGAAAACCCTCGTTTTGTCGAAGATTTAATTCGTTTAATCGCTGCAGATTTAGTAGAATTAGACTGGATAGACGGTTTTGATATTGAATGTCGTAACGAAGAATCAATCCACCAACATGATGCTTTTGCTAAATTAAAATATCGTAAATAATTTCATATAAACATTTTAAGAGACTGGGACAAAATTGATTCGTCCCAGTCTCTTTTTGTATTAGCATTAAATTGCCCTTAAATTTTAGGTCTCCTAAGCGTTTATCTATAATATTAGCAGTCTTTTGTGCCAACTCCTGCGGGAATAGCACTTGCCGAAGACTACAGGCTAAGGCAGTGCCCGCGGAAAGCGTGCACAAAAACTGCCAACAAAGCCGGAAACTTGGTCAGTTTTAGCCATCCATGTCGAAGTAAGACAACGCAATCCATTTAATAAATTCAGATTTCTATCCCACCCCCATTTTGTTAATTTGTAAATAAAAGCATTATTTATTAATATTTTAACAATATCTAGATTATCAACATTTTATATAGTAAATATTTAGCTACTAAGAGTAAAAAAACTTTATTTCTATCTAGTCAAAAAAATATTACAATAATGGGCATATAGTAAATACTTATATGGCTACTACTTAATACCTGTTAACCATCTTATTTTAAATTTATTTTCCACCTATTATACATACATTAAAGTGACACAATGTTCGATAACACACTATCATTTCACACACAGAAATAACTCAGCTTAATTGATTTTTTATATAGCCGGAATTTATTAAAAATCCGACTCACTGACATTGTCACTTTATTCATTGGAGGTTTTATATTATGAATATTATTCATTACGAAGAAAAACGTACTTTAATAAAACGATTAATCAAGCAAGATTTAAATTTAACATTAGTTGAAATTGTTATATTAGATAAAATTGCGACAATTAATAAGCACAGCATCGAAGCAACTGAATTAAAACAAGCACTGTACAACAAAAACACACCCATTTCAACACAACTCAGTAACCTTATCGCTTTAGGTTTACTCAAGAAAGAACGTGATTTACACGATGAACGCCGCATACACTTATATGATATTCAATTAGCTAAAATCAACAACTTACTTTTACGGTTCAAAGAAATTGTTAACACTGTAATTATGACGCCACAATAAAAGCTACTTAAGTACGACGCCTTACGTAGACCGATGTAACTGTCTCTAACGCAAACATCATATTTAAGTAGCTAAGAAAAATGGTTTATTTTAAATGTTCATATGGACTATTTTGAGCAAATGAAACAATTTGATCTACGAACAATCTCGCACGTAATTGGAACTCTTCATTTGCTAAATAATATGTACCATCATCTAATTTTTTATAATCAGAGTCATGTGTAGCAATTTGAGTTGGTATCGCGATACCTAATAATGTACGGACGATCAAACGTAAATGAGATAGTGGTTCTGCACTGACAATTCCACCACTGTTACCAATTAAGCCAACTGGTTTCATTTTAAAATCATCCATAGTTAAATGATCTAACGCATTTTTTATAATACCAGAGTACGAACCGTGGTAGTTTGGTGTACCTAGCACGAAAAAGTCCGCTTCGCGTGCTTTAGTTTGTAGCTCTTGTAAATTTGCTTTGTAAGTTTCTAGAGGCGCTAACGCTCCTGAAACATCTAACTGATGTATAGGTTTATCAGCTAAATCAAAAATTTCTACTTCAAAATCATGCGTTTCAAAATGACCTTTCAAATATTTTGATAACGCTGTTGTATGAGAGCCAACTTTGGCACTTCCAACAATTATTAAACCTTTCATTTATGTCACCTCATAGTATTATTTGTTACATTCTGCAAGCAATTTCATGATGGCTTTGCCCACACCACTGTTTTCATTTGTTTCAGTGATATATTTAGATGCTGCTTTCACTTCTTCAGTACCATTTGACATTGCTACCGGATAACCAACACGTTCTAACATAGAAATATCATTGAGATTATCTCCTATCGCCATAACATTATCCATATCAATATGTAGTTTTTCGGCAATTGTAGCTAATGCAATTCCTTTTTGAGCATCCGCATGTGTGATTTCAATATTCCCTCTAGAAGAAGAAGAAACAGCTAGACTACCAGACTCGGCCAACTTAGCACTGACACGATCAATCTTCTCCAAATCGCTATCAAATGCTAATATTTTCATGACGATTTCTCCGGGAGTTTCTTTAATTTTATCGTAGTTTTCCACCACTTTTAACGTACCATTATCAATACGTTTTTGAATACCAGCTTTAATCTTTTCAACATCTGCTTGTTGACCTGCACGTTCTGCAATATCGATATAAATTTCTAAATCACGTTCTGGATTTTCCGTATAAATACCAATATTCGTATAGATTTGATAATAAATATCTTCACTGTTCAGTTCACCAGTAATTCTATCAATTAACTCACGGTTTAAATTTGAAGTACTACTAATATTGAAAGATTCATCCCTAACTTCTGCACCATTCAAACATATATATGGTACTTTTAAATCAGTTTGTGCAACGGGTGTACTCGCTTCATAAAAAGCTCTTCCTGTGGCAATAACTACTGTGATACCTAGTGATTGCGCATAATGAATCGCATTTATATTCTCCTCTGAAATCTCATGTGCCGCATTTAATAACGTCCCGTCCATATCTGTTGCAATTAAATTTATCATTATTAATGACCTCATTTCCTTCTTTTCTCAATCACACAAACACTATGAATTATTCTCATTTGCCACAAATTTGTAACACATTATATAGTTTAATAAATCTTTAGCTATTTGTATTATCCTCTGTTCGACTGATTTTTTTCTGTTTTCTAATGTTTTTAAAAAAACACGTTAACATTTCAGCACAACTTTGCTCTAATATACCAGATGTTACACTGGCACGATGATTAAATCGTGCTTCTTGTATTAAATCCATCAAGCTACCGCCACATCCACCCTTCGGATCTGGTGCGCCATACACAACATGTGGTATACGACTCATAACAATAGTCCCTGCACACATCACACAAGGTTCCAAAGTAACATACAATGTACAACCTTCTAAGCGCCAACTACCTATTACTTCAGCTGCCTTTTGAATTGCAATATGCTCTGCATGCGCTGTTGGGTCTTGCAAAGTTTCTCTCAAATTATGTGCTCTAGCGATAACTTCTTCATCTTTCACAATGATTGCACCAATCGGTACTTCTCCAATATTATTTGCTTTGCGTGCTTCTGCCAACGCAATTTCCATATAAAATTCATCTCTTGTCATGGGTCTTACTCCTCACATATGGTACAATACTTATTGTCTATTTTAACATTGGAGCGTTAATTATGAAAAACACATTTATAGCAATAGAGGGACCGATTGGTGTCGGTAAATCCTCATTAACACATAAACTCAGTTGTGAGTTCAATTTTTACGAAGAAAAAGAGATTGTCGATGAAAATCCTTTTTTATCAGAGTTCTATGAAGACATTTCAAAATGGAGCTTCCAAACCGAAATGTTTTTCTTATGTAATCGATATAAACAATTTCAAGACATTGCCCAAATTCAAAATGGTATTGTCAGCGATTATCATATCCACAAAAATAAAATATTTGCACATAACACACTTACACCTGTAGAGTTTGAAAAATTCTCCCGTATCTATGATATTTTAACTGAAGACTTACAAATGCCTAATATGATTATCTTTCTGGATGCCGACTTACAAGTGTTAAAGTCACGAATTGCACAACGCAATCGTAGCTTTGAGCATCAAATTTCAGATGACTATTTATTATCATTGAAACGAGATTATAATCAATATTACGATACGTTAAAAGCTGAAGGTGCGAATGTCATTAAAATTGATACGACCCATCTTGATTTTGTACAACACGCAGATGATTATGCTTATATATTAAATTTAGTGAAACCCATGATTGGAGGAAATGTACATGAATAATTACGGTATACCACAAGACGCAGTGATTACCATTGCGGGTACAGTAGGTGTAGGTAAATCAACGTTAACTAAAGCATTAGCCGAACGCTTAAACTTCCGTACTTCTTTTGAGAACGTAGAACATAACCCATATTTAGATAAGTTTTATCACGATTTTGAACGTTGGAGCTTTCATTTACAAATATATTTCTTAGCCGAACGTTTTAAAGAACAAAAACGTATGTTTGAATATGGTGGCGGCTTTATTCAAGATCGTTCTATTTATGAAGATGTCGATATTTTTGCGAAAATGCACGAAGAACAAGGAACTATGACTCCTGAAGATTTCCATACGTATTCTGAATTATTTAATGCTATGGTTATGACACCATACTTCCCAAAACCAGATGTCCTTATTTATTTAGAATGTGATTATAATGATGTCATTGAACGTATTAAACAACGTGGCCGTCAAATGGAAATTGACACAGATCCTGCATATTGGCAAAAACTATTCCAACGCTATGACAATTGGGTTAGCGAATTTAACGCTTGTCCAGTAGTCAGAGTTAACATCAATGAATATGACTTACATGATGACCCAGACTCCCTTGACGGTGTCATCAATAAAATCAAAACAGTTATTGATACTTATAGAAACGTAGATCAACGACAACATTAAATATTCAACCTAAAAAGAGGAGCTATGAGTAAACTCATGCCCCTCTTTTTTTATTCTAAATGATGTCGATGAATAATTTTTTCTATGTCTTCTTCAGCCACCACTGCACTATAATAATCATCAAGTGATGCAACTAAACCAAACGTATTCGCTTTTTCTTGATCATTTGTACCTATATAATGATTGCCTTCATTATCTTGATAATAGTCAAATATAGCCCCTTGATATCGTGCTTCTTGAAACAACTCATATAACTCATCTAACTTATCACGTTGCACATGTTTATAATACAGCGTATGTAATGTGTGTGTTGTAGTTTCTGCTTGAAATCCCTTTAGTTCGCTCGCTGCATCTTCTGTAACAAGCAACACTTCACTACCACTTATATCAACAACTTTATATGTTTCGCTTTGATATACAGCATACTTCCCATCAATCACGTCTCTCACCTCTGTTATAAAAAAGTCATAATATACGTTTCGTATATTATGACATATCTTAGAAAACTCTACTATTAATTTAATATATCTAACACTTGATTGGCAGTAGGTAAAATATAATCTGCTTCTGTAAACGTTTCTTTAATATCCACACCCGTTAATACTGCAACACTAAGCCCAAGTTGTGCATTTTTCCCAGTTTTAATATCATTAGCTGTATCACCGACGATCATAACATCAATTGAATCGACATCATAGTTATCAAATAATGGTTTTAGCACCTCTGGATTAGGTTTCTCTACTGCATTTGCTTCAGTTGAAATAACCACATCAAAGTATTTATGCATATTTGTATCAGTTAAAAATTGTTCGACACCTTTTTTCGTATCGCTAGTAACAATACCTAGTTTATAGCCCTGCTGATGTAAAGCTTTGACTGTTTGATCGACACCTTCTACCCACACATTTTCAGGCACACGTTGATCAACTAATGTTTGACTTCGTTGTTGCGCCCATGATGAGACATCTTGACCTGCTAGGTTATCAAAGGCATTAATGATTTCATCTAACGAGCCAGACGCCATAACTGTACCTTGTTGAATTTCATTATTCACGATACCTAATCGCTTATAAGCCTCTGTCACATCACCTATAGCCGATTCATATTGTATCATAAAGTCATCTACTAATTGGAGACCAATCTTCATCCAACTCCTATCAAAATGTATCAATGTGCCATCTTTATCAAATAAAATCCATTTCATAAGTGCCTACTCTCCCATACTTACATCCATTTTATTAAGTTCATATCAATTATGCCATGCTATAGCATAACTATTAGTATTATACTTTCTCATCATATCAAAAAATGATACTCAATTTAATTAAAAAAGAAGTAGCGCTGAAATCAATAGATTTTCATGCCCTACTTCACTGTACTATGTTACAATTTTAGTTAATTTTTGCGTATAATAATATTAGTTATAACATAAAAAGTTTAATATTTAGGAACAACTACTCTCCAATTTTGTGGATCAGCTAATTGACCACTTTGAATGCCAACATAGTTGTCATAAAGTTTTTGCGTAACTGGACCTGTTTCATTATTATTAATAATAATTTCTTGTTCACCATACTTCAATTGGCCTACTGGTGAAATAACTGCCGCTGTACCTGTACCAAACACTTCAGTTAACTCACCTTGTTTATGAGATTCAATTAATTCCTCAACGGATACACGGCGTTCTTCTACTTCATAACCTAATTGTTTGGCTAGCTCAATTACCGATTTACGTGTAATACCTGGTAAAATACTGCCATTCAATTCTGGTGTTATAACTTTACCATTTTCGACGAAGAAGATATTCATACTGCCAACTTCTTCTACATATTTTTGTTCCACACCATCTAGCCATAACACTTGATCATAACCTAATTTAGAGGCATTCGTTTGCGCTAATAAACTCGCTGCATAGTTACCTGCTACTTTAGCATGGCCAACGCCACCACGAACTGCACGCACATATTCATCTTCTACATAAATTTTAGTTGGACTTAATGATTCACCACCATAATAAGAACCAGACGGCGATAAAATGATAAGTAATTTATAAGAGTAAGATGGACGTACTCCTAAAACACCTTCTGTAGCAAAGACATAAGGTCTTATGTATAATGATTGTCCTTCACCTTCTGGTACCCAATCACGTTCAATATCTACAAGTTGTTTTAATCCTTCTAACACTGTCTCTTCATCTACTTGGGGCATTTCTAATCTTGCTAAAGAGTGATTGATACGTTTAAAGTTTTCATCAGGTCTAAACAAGACAACTTCGCCATTATGTTTGTATGCCTTCAAACCTTCAAATACAGCTTGACCATAATGTATTGCTTGAGCGGCTGGAGAAATTTCAATTGGACCATACGGCACAATTTGTAAATTATGCCATCCTTTATCTAAATCATAGTCGTAGCTCAACATATAGTCAGTGAAATACTTTCCAAAACTTAAATCAGTTGGATCAGGTTTTTCTTTAAGATTTTCACGTTGCACAAATTCAATTTTTTCTGACATAGCGTATTCCTCCAGTATATTCGTAATTCATATGTATTATAAAGTATATCAATCCATATAGTCGCATTCAATAATTTTCAAAAAATTTAAACAAATTGACTAATAAGAAACAACGACCTTTGCGTTATAGAGGTCTAATCAATAGATTATCTACTCTACATATTATTTTAATTGGCTAATCAAGATAATTCTTACGAATAAAACTGCCACTCATATTTATTTTCAAATATATCTAAACTTTTAAAATAAGCTAATAACTATATTAAATGTGCCTATCTACTTGCGATACGTTAAATGATGTTTCAACATAAAATTACAAACAATATTCTTTTGCTTATTAATTTACTTGCTTATCATAGTTTGCTAAAAATCGTTGTAGTCTATCACATGCTTCTGCTATTTCTTGCATAGTACAAGCAAATGACAATCTAATATGTCCCTCACCAAATTGTGAAAATGATTTCCCTGGTACTACGGCTAGTTGCTCACTTTCTAAAAGCTCCGTACAAAATTCAAATGAATTTGGATTATATTGACTAATATCAGGAAAAATATAAAAAGCACCTTCTGGTTTTTCAACAGGTAAACCCATCTTTTGAATTCGACTATATATATAATTACGTCGTTCCACATACGCTTGACTCATTTTTTTAATATCTTCATCACCATGTTTCAATGCGCTGATTGCTCCATATTGACTTGGTGTAGCAACACATATTGAATTATATAAATGTACAGCTGTTACTTGCTCAATTAGATGGGGCGTAGAGAGTACATAACCTATTCTTGCACCCGTTAATGCATGGGATTTAGATAAGCCATTTATTACAAATAGTTGATTGCGAATTGCTGGAAATTCCATAAATGAGCGATGTTTCCGTTCATAAACATTTTCACTGTATATTTCATCGGTAATAATATAAATGCCTGTACCTTTTAGTACATTGACAATCGATGCTATTTCATCATAAGTCAGCGTCGTGCCTGTTGGATTTGTAGGATAATTAAAAATAACTGCTTTCGTCTTTTCAGTAATAGCTTGTTCAAGATTGTTCGCCGTAGGTTTAAAATTTGTAGTTGTGGTATCTACCAATTTAGTATCACAACCTGCTAATTTTATAATAGGTTCATAACCTAAATACGTAGGAGAAGGCAAAATCACTTCATCACCCGGATTTAATATTGTCCTCAATACGTCATCTATACCTTCAGAGCCCCCATTAGTCACGACAATTTCATTTTCAGGATTAAAATATGTTTGATGCCTGTTAAAAGTATATTCTGAAATAGTTTCTCTTAACTCCAACAGACCTTTGTTATGTGTGTAACGTAATTTGTTGTCTGTTATTGCCGCAATCATTGCTTCTTTAATATATTCAGGTGGGTCAAATCCTGATTGCCCTAAGGTTAAATCAATCGTATTTTCATATTGATCAACTTTATTTGCAAATTGACGGGTACCAGGTACTTCAATATCATAAATATATTGATTTAATGGCTTCATCGAAAAACCTCCTTTTATTTCACTCGGTACGCGTTGAATCAATACTATTCTTTTTCTTTGCTACGTTATTATCATAATACGATATACCTAGTAAAGTAAGTGTGTTTAAAATAATCGCATAAATAATTGTTCCGGTTGAACTTGGACCAACAATAATTAAAGATAAAAAAACTGTAATAATACTAACTAGAATTGCCAAAAATGCTGCTCTACCAGTAATCCATTTGAAAAATATTCCTAACATAATTGGCATAAAAATAGCTCCTGTTAAAATAGCATAAGCGATATCGATTGCAACGAGCACTTCTTTAATCGACATTGCAATTACAATGGCAATAATAGCAAGGCACAAAGTCGTTATACGCGTTAATAATAAAAACATTTTGTCCTCGATATTTTTAAAGAAAAACGGCTTTAATAAATCATTGGCAATAATGGTAGCTGATGCGAGTAATGTTCCAGAAGCAGTAGACATAATAGCAGCTGCGAGTGCTGCAAATACAATGCCTAATAAACCGGGTTGTAATGTCTCAAATGCCATATGCATAAATACATTTTGTGTATAAGGAAAATTTAGTTTACTGCGATTTATTTGAACACCTCATATTACACACGCTAATTGCGAAAGAATCTAATGGTATTCATGGACTAGCAGGATATCTTGTATTCATCTTACCCAATATTGAGGAATGGTATGTGAGTGAAATAGATCCTATACTAGAATGGCAAAAGTATTGTAAAGATAAGGCTAACTTATCAAAAGAATATACTGAACAATTATTAATAGAGATTGATAAAAAAGTAAATAATACTGATATGTATAAACAATATAAACAAGAAATATCTAAAAATATCTAAATTCATAGAATTAGGGCAAGCTTGCATAGCTCTTCCTGGGGGCCCAGGTACTTTGGAAGAAATAACAGAAGTGATATCTTGGGCAGGTGTTGGCAAAAATGATAGTCCTTGTATATTCTATAACATAAACAGTTATTATCATCCAATGGAAAATATGTATGATGACATGGTTCAAAATGGCTTTTTAACTATAACTGATAGAGAAAAAACACTTTTTAGTAATTCTTTAGATTCTATAGAAGAATTTATTTCTAATTATGAAAAACCAGTAGTACGTAGTTATAAATAAAAAGCAGCGATAATTATCGCTGCTTTTTTAATACCTTTGAAACCTCGTTTATTGCAGTGGTGGAGTAAAAAAGTACACCTAATTCACTTATATAGTATTTCCGCTTTTTCGTTTGTTAATAATAACTAATAATAAGGAGGATAAACTACCTAAAATAGCTATTCCTATACCTATTTTAAATATCAATTCGTAAGCAACGATTTTATCATCAGAATACAAATCAAGTAATGACCCATTCATGGTATAAACCCAAAATATTGGAGCGTAAGCAACAAAAGATCCTATGCTCATTGCAGACCCCATATATTTCTCAGGTATCTTAAGTTCTGCTATCGGAGCTAAAATAACGCTTTTAGATAAAAAGGTAGTTACTGAGAATAAGATTAAAAGTACAAAACTGAAAATCATATCCACTTTAAAAAATACAACAATCGATAATGTGACAGCCGAAATTAATAAAGCAACAGAAATCATTTTAGATGAGGATTTAAAAACGAAATCTGAAACAACTCCAGCTACAAGCCCC
Organism: Staphylococcus sp. GDX8P114P-2; assembly: GCF_017892945.1. Classification (NCBI taxonomy): domain Bacteria; kingdom Bacillati; phylum Bacillota; class Bacilli; order Caryophanales; family Staphylococcaceae; genus Staphylococcus; species Staphylococcus sp. GDX8P114P-2. The sequence goes on from NZ_JAESMB010000008.1 coordinate 387,689, forward strand.
ATTAAAACGCCCATTAAACCAGTATTAAAAATCCCAAATAATGCTGTTTGCGACGTCGATAAATTATACATGTTTTGTAAATATGGGACACTATAGATTAAAATTATGTAACACCAATATATAGTTAAAGCACTGATTGAAGCAAGCCAAACCTTTGGTTTTGAGAAAACAAAAAAGATTCCCTTAAGCGCTTCGAGTGACTTATTTGATGTATCACTTTCATTGATTTCTCCCTCTACGGCTATACCATTCTTAGGTACATACTTAATAATTAAGAAAATAAGAGGTATTATTAATAAATTATATATCAACATACCTCCTTTAAATATAATAAGTCCACTAAAGAGTGCCATAACAGCAACGATTAATAAATTCATTAGCATTTCTTCTGCTCGTCTCACCGATTCTAAGAGACCAAAACCGAGTGCACGTTTATTTTCGTTAGTAAATAAAGTAACTCCATTTAATACTGCTGGCCAAAAGAAAGCGTCCACTATTCCCCATATAATGGCAATTATTTTTAAAATACTAAATGAGGGAGAAAACATTATTACGACAGTCATGGTAACAAAGCGAACGACCAAACCAAAAATTAATATAGATTTAACAGAAAACCTGTTGTTTATCCATCCGCCAGGTATATAGAAAAATACAGATATACCAATTAAACTAAATATAACGCCTAACTCTGAATTAGATATGTTCAAAACTTCAAGTAATAAATTGTAAAAAGTTCCTTTGAAGGCTTCAAAACCTGAGTATATAAGTTGTCCTGCTGTTAAAACAGAAAAGAAACCTACTAGGTCTTTTCTATTTTTTAAGCCTAATTTTTCAATTAACATATTCATATTACTGCACCGTTTCTTCCGAACTTAGGTGTAGTAACTCATTGGCTATATCTGTAAATATGCCGTTTACGCCCCAATTAAACAGTTCGTTAGCTCTTTCTTTATCGTTTACTGTCCAAACATTTAAAGTATAACCTTGAGTAATAATATGATTAACCTTTTCTTTTGTTAATCCTTTATCCTCTATATGTATAGTTTTAGATCCTAAATAATCGACGATTGATTGCCAATCTGGATAAAATGCATGTTCTTCAAATAAAACAGCTCTTTCAACTTCAGGCAATGATTCTTGAGCTAATTTTAATAACGTAAAATTAAAACTAGATATAAGCACTTTAATATTGTCATTCAATAAACCAAGATTTTCTTTTAAAAGTTGGATTAACTTTTTCGATTGGTTTACACTATTATTGCCTGTAACACCTTTCAATTCAATATTCACATTAAGATCATATTTGTTTACAATATCGATTAATTGTTTGAATGTAGGAACTGTTTCTTTATTGTATTGTTCCCCGAACCATAGTCCAGCTGAAGCATTTTTAATATCTTCATAATATGATTTAGATACTTCACCCGTCGTGTTTGTTGTTCTATCTAAAAAGTCATCATGTATAATAATTAATTCTTCATCAGCTGTAATAGCTATATCTATTTCTATCCAATTTAAACTATCAATTTCCCCACATTTTACAAAAGAAGCTAATGTATTCTCTGGTGTGATTTTAGGTAAACCTCGATGTGCAAATATTGTATTCATTTATAAGACTCCTTATTATTTTATTCGACAATATATGATACTACATTATGTAAACGCGTCCAACACCTTTTTCAAAATTTGTTAATAATGTTCAATTTATATTTAACATTATTAACAAAGAGGGCATATAGAAACAAATTAATAATATAAAAAAGACTTCTTAGAATTGATGTGCACCCCAATAGTTAGATTTTTAGTCTAACTTTTGGGGTGTATTTTTATGGGTAAACATTATAAATATGAATTTAAATTAAAGGTAGTTCAAGAATATTTAAATAGTTCATTAGGTTATAGAGCATTAGCAAAGAAATATGAAATATCGACTAAAAGTTTAATCGAAAGATGGATTGCACAATATAAAGAATTTGGACCCGAAGGGTTAAGTAAACGATCGTTTTTGACACAAAACCTCTCACTTTTACAGTGAGAGTGTTATTTTACTTGCTATATGAGAATGTTTTAACTTTATAAATAAGAAAGAGAAGTACAACTAATATTAGTTGTACTTCTCTTTCTTATTTATAAAGTTAAAACATTCTC
>NZ_JAESMB010000009.1:0-95434 GCF_017892945.1 Staphylococcus sp. GDX8P114P-2
ATACGAAACCTCTTTGCATATTGGCAGTAGCTGACTGTATTGAAAATGCGCTTCAAATCAAGCTTTTTTCAATGCTAGTCATCCTTGCCGGGGTGGGACGACGAAATCATTTTTTCAAAATCAGATTTCTGTCCCACTCCCTTTTATTTACCCCTGTATTTTCACAGTTATTGCATATCATTGTCACACACTAACACTAATATTTATGTTCCGTTATTTAAAATTTTACAATAGTTGCTTTAACTTATGACATTTACATATCTTTACTTAAATTTAATTATTCTCCTTATATTCCTTTGCTATACTAAAAATACAATTATGAACAAAGGAGGAATAAAGAGAATGAAAGTAGCTTGGTCTTTCTTAGCAACTATCGTGCTAGGCGCTGTTATCACTACACAAGCTGAAGCAACCACACAACCAACTAAAAAACAAGAAGAAACACATGATCTGTCAATTCATGATATTCAAGGAGACAAGCATAATTCGCCTTATGATGGAGAAAAAGTGACCGATGTACAAGGCATAGTGACATATCAATATAAATTAAAAGGTAGTAACTATATACATATCCAAACACCTGATAAAGCGAAAGATGATAATCCTAATACCTCAGAAGGTCTTATAGTCTATATGGGCAATCAAAATTACGATGTAAAAACCGGGGATTTGGTTAATGTAACTGGTATTGTCGATGAATATCATATAGACGGTTACGACGATAAACAAAAAACAGATTTACCTGTCACACAAATCAATGCACGTGATGACAAAGGCGGTAATGTGGCGATTACTAAACATAATCAACCGTTGCCAAAGGCTTATAACATTCAAAATCCACCCTCTAAAGTTTCAGCTAATGACCAATTTCATACCTTTGATCGTGACCAATACGCTATTGATTATTGGGAATCTTTAGAAGGTATGCGCGTGATGACAAATACAGTACGCAGTGTAAGTCCACAAGAACACGGGGATATTTTTACAGTTTTAGATGATCAACAACCAGAGACAGTCAATGGTGGTGTTCGTTTAACTGAAAACAATCAACATGGCGAGCGCATTGCTTTTAAGATGTATGATAATAATCAAGCGCGTGACTTTGATGTCAAAACTGGTGATAAATTCAAAGGCCCAATTATTGGTTACGTCAATTACGGTTTTCAAAACTATAAAATCAATGTAGATTTAGAAGATATGCAAAAAGCACATGTGCCAGTTAAAACGAAACCACAATCAACAGATTTAACACAAGACAAAGGCAAATTAAATGTAGCATCTTATAATTTAGAAAATTTCTCTAACAATAAACAATCTACTACTGACACTAAAGCTACAAAAATTGCACAAGGTATTAGTACCAGCATGAACAACCCAGACATTGTTGGTGTGACCGAAGTTCAAGACAATGACGGTCCTGATAAAGGTGGGCCTAAAGCCAATGAATCTTATGAACGCTTGATTCAACAAATTCAAGCATCCGGTGGACCTAAATATAAATACGTCAATATCGATCCAGATATGAATGAAGATGGTGGTCAACCCAACGCTAATATTCGTGTCGGTTTCTTATACAATCCAAAACGTGTTCAATTCGACAAATCTATCCAAAAAGGTGATGCTGATAGCGCAGTATCCTACAAAAATGGTAACTTAACTTTAAACCCAGGTCGCATTGACCCTAACAACCCAGCATTTGACGATTCACGTAAACCATTAGCGGCACAATTTAAATTCCGCGGCGAACAAGTAATTATGCTCGCAAATCATTGGAATTCTAAAGGTGGCGATACACCTATATTTGGTAAGCAACAACCACCTGTATTAAATAGCGAAAATCAACGTGTAGAAATCGCAAAAGCTGTAGGTCGTTTTGTAGAGCAAGTACACAAAGATAACCCTGATGCCAATATCGTCTCTGTTGGTGACTACAACGATTTCCAATGGACCAAAGCTTTGAAAACTTTTGAAAACTTTAATATGACAAATATGATGCATAGTGTACCTGCAAGTGAGCGTTACACATATAATTATCACGGTAATTCACAAGCATTGGATCATATCTTTGTTTCCGATAATTTGACCGACTACACACAACTCGATCCTATCCATGTAAACAGTGATTTCACTGATATGTCAGGACGAGCAAGTGACCACGATCCGTTACTAGCTCAAATCGATATTAAATCCAAAAGCAAAGAGACAAAATAATATATTTTAAACACTATAGGCGACTATTGTCGCCTTTTTTTGTTATTAAGGTACATTTTTTACTTGGTATACTCATGCTATTGCTCCAATGTTGAAAAAATTATAACTTAGTTAAGATTAATGAACTAATTGGAGGACCTCAATGATTATACTTATTGTTTTCGGTTTTTTTATTTTACGCTTATACAGCTTAGTCATTTCAATTCGTCATGCTAAGCAGTTGCAACTTCAAGGTGCTACTGAATACGGCAAACGTAATTCTACTTGGCTCGCACTTACACATATCGCCATTTATGTTAGTGCTACTATCGAAGCATGGTTGCAACAAACTACAATGAATAGTCTAAGTGTTATCGGTCTAATACTTATGATTTTCGCTTATATTATATTATTTATGGTAATAAAGACGCTGGGAGCAATATGGACGTTAAAATTATACATTTTGCCACAACACCCGATTATCAAAAGCGGATTATTTAAAATTACCAAACATCCAAACTATTTTTTAAATATCGTACCTGAGCTATTGGGTCTATTACTGCTAACACAAGCCGGTTTCGCTGCCCTTTTACTGCTACCATATGCTTATTTATTATGGCAGCGAATCCATCAGGAAGAACGGCTAATGCATATTTAAATGCCCAAACTACTAATAGTTGTTAATAGTGAAAAAGCACCTAGAACATAAAATGATGTTCAGGTGCTTTTTTCTTATCAAGAAACTACTTATCTATATGGAAAATGCTGATATTATGCCCAAAATTAGACTGACGTCATAGTTCGTTCAGACAAACGGAAGCCTACTTGATGTTATTTGTGTTGGGCAATTTGTAAACCTCGGTAACGATTAAGCGCAGCATAAAACTCTTGTGGTCGTGGTAACGCTAAGTTTCCCGGATGACCTTGATATGGTGATATAGCAGCTAAACCATGCGTATCAATGTGTTGATATAATTGCCTAACAGCTTGAGAAAGTGTTGTTGTATCATTCAACAAATGCCGTTGATAATAAGCTAACATTAATGCTAAACAATTTGTTTGGCTCGTATCCACTAACTGTTCAACAGCTGCTAAATCGATCGGTTCCTTATTGTATAAAATTGTTGTACGACCTTTCACTTTAAAACGCCCATCCTTACCTTTACTGTTAAAACTCGCAGTTAATGGCGTACGTTGAGTTATAGTGCCAAAGTGTTCTGAATGATGATACGGCTTTTGTACACCTGTATTCTTGGCTATGTCATGCGCTTTGGTAGTCACATCTTGTAACACGTATTCGTCCATCATTAAGACATGGTCTGCTACATCAAAATAATCACCCGATCCACCAACAATTAAAATGGTCGACACTTGGTAGTCATCATAAAGGGGCTTCACTTTATGTGCAAAAGGAGTAATAGGTTCTTTTTCCGGTGCAATAAGCTGTTGCATATGGTCATCGCGAATCATAAAGTTTGTGGCAGAAGTATCTTCATCAATAAGTAACACCGAACTACGTGCCTCAAGTGCTTCCATAACATTTGCTGCTTGTGACGTACTACCACTCGCATTTGGCGTAGTAAATTGAGTAGTATCTTTATTTCCTGGTAAATTATCGATAAAGGGCTGAATATTTACTTGGGCAATACTTCGTCCGTCCTCAGCACGGATTTTCATCGCGTCATCACGGGTTATAACGTATTCACGGCCATCGCCTACAATATGAGGATACACACCCCGTTGTAATGCCTCTAGTAATGTCGATTTACCATGATAACCTCCCCCTACAATAAGGGTAATACCCTCAGGTATAGCCATACCTGTTAATTGTTTGCCACTAGGTAAAGTTAAAGCTTGTTCATATGTTGCTGGGCTAGTAAATGATACAGCGTGTGTTAATGGTTGCTGTGACACCCCACTTTGACGAGGCAATATTGAACCATTAGCCACAAAAGCGATATAGCCTTGTTGTACTAAAAATTCACGTATATACTGTTGGTCTTCCATTAATGTCACTTGGTCAGCGAATGCTACTTGGTCTATATTTTTATAAGACAGCGCTCGCGCTACAATTTCAGGCACTATTGTTTTAAAAATATGAGTTGCTGCTGTACCTAAAATTTTCCGTCCTTTAGCAGGCAAACCAATTTCTAAACACACCTCGATAAAGTGATCTGTAATAGTTACCGCACTACGTTCCAATATTTCCGGACCACAATTATCTATCATAATATTCGCATGATAGTTCCTTTGTCGCTGAGTCAATTTATGAATTTCATTATATATATTTCGTGTTAAAAAATCTGACGTAGCGATACGTTTTAATTTAGTATCCACAAGATGTTCAGGTATGCCTGTAGTTACTTTATTTATAATAATACGCACTTTAGACGGTGGCGCATATGGGTCTGCTTGAATATGATCTATTGCTAACTGAAAATTATCGTAAGCATATGTATCTGCCAAACGTTTATACGCACCGTACTTCTGACCGTCTAATGATTGTAATGTCTGAAAAAGCGTGTGGGCTTGTTTCATGGTATGACCTCCTTGTAAGACATTTCCTATACTCATTATAGTATCTTTAGTACTTGTCACACAAAGAAGAGTAGTTAACATATCACTTAGAAGTACTAGGATATCTAACTACTCTCTTCACTATTAGAACCTTATTATTGCTATTTGAATTAATACTATCTTATGCAAAAATAACGGTAACAATACGTAAAAATGACTCTATCAATTGTGGAATCGTGCCTGTCATCTCGCTTCATCCTTTCTTTAAGTATTAAGCTTGTGCGGCAATATCTTCATTACGTACTAAATCTGCAGCAATCCCATGCCAAAATTGCTGTAATGCTTCTGTTGTTACGACAGATTGCGTTACATCTGAACCGATAAAGTCTTCATGATCCCAATCGTGTTTGACTGGTGTAACTTGCCATACACCTTTTTGGACGTCATCCGTAGCTGTCACGAAATCTTGATTAAATGGATGTTGTGCTGAGACAACAGAAACAAGACCATCATTTTCTCGCCATTCAGTTTCAGCTGCTTTGCCAATAACATTACCTGTAAGTCTAAAAGAAAGTTTCATATTAATATCTGATACTTGTCGCCCTGTAATGCTAGCGCGAGTGGATTCCCCTGTGTATGTTTTATACACTACGTTTGGGTCAAGTGATGTCTGTTCATTCAATTCAGCAGCACCTTTACGTGTCAAATCATAAAAGCCATTATCATCTGTTAACCAAATGTTACTTTGATCTTTTACACGTTTGACATAATCGATATATGTTTCATTCGGACGTTGTTTTAAGCCCCATTGAGAAAAACCATAATCTACTTGTGTTAATTTATTATTTTGAAATTTACTATAATCATAGGCGACTTGGCGAATCAATTGTTCGTTACCAAGTTGATCTGCAGCATGTGTACCATTATGAGGTGTCACTATCGTTGTCACGGAAGTTATCATATCATCATTACCACCTTGATATAATGGCGAAATTTCTCCGCCATGTTGCTGATGATACGCAATTTCTTCTTGATTACCTTCACGTAACATTGTGTCTAATAAACGAATCGTTTGTCCACCCATACTGTGCCCTACTAAATGTACTTGTTGACCCGGTTGCCAGTCTTTGTAGACCCCTTCATACGTTCTACCATAACGCTCATGCCCATATTTATTCGCATGCGCTGCACCATAATCTACTGTTCCACCTTTAATATAGTAATACAATTCTACCGCACGATCATAATTACTACTTAAAGCACCAACACTTGCTTCATAAGTTTCATAGCCGTTATCTCGTAAATCTTGACTAATACTCAGTTTATCTCCACCCCAGTAATTACCTTCAGTGGTTGGTTTGTTGTCTCCAGTAAAGCCATTAAAACCATGTACCAGTATAATAGGGTCTTCATTTTTAAATTGTCCTTGTTTCGCAACTTTTGTAGGCTGGTCATCTGTTATTGGCGTGGCTTCTTGAGTTGTATTGTTTGTACGTGTCGCTTGGGTATTACCTTCTAAAGCAGCTAAACTTTTTTGTTCTTCTGGTGTCGAGTTACGTGAAGAACCATGCACTAATAGTGGCTCACCAACTTCTTCTAAAGATACAGGTCTAGTATTTGTCGTTGCTAGAGAGTCTCGATCTATGTTCTTTTGCTGTTGTAGCGTAGTGTCAGCGTAAGTATTTGTTGTCTTTTTATTTGGGGTGATTTTAACTGATGTTTGTGCATTATTGCGTTGCTGATTATTAGTTTCGTACATTTGCAAGTCGTTTGAAATAGTTTGTCGTTGCGTCTCTCTAGGCTGTTCCACTGTTGACACCCCTTTATTAGCATCGTCAGGTGCTATATTCGAAGACTGTTGATTTTGTTGACGTTTATGTTGCTGGTTGTCTGTTGGTTGTAACACTGTAGTCTCTTTTGGTTCTGGATGTTCAATTGTAGATTTAGCCTTTTTATGCTGCGCTTCTGTAGTGCTTTTTGTGTCTTTACTATCAGTTGGTTCATCCTGATTATATTGTGTTGTGTCAGTGGTTGTTACAGCTTGTTGTGAGTTGTCGACAGCTGATGGCTCCTTAAATTGTTCACTATCGCTCTTTTCGTCTGTTATTGTCTGTTGTTTATTATCAACTGTTTCTTTTGTAGTTGTAACTTGTGCGTTTTCACTAGTTTTTGGTCCCTCATACTGCTCATTTTTATTGTTCTCTTTTGTACTTTGTTGATTTTCTTCAGTTGAAAACTCTGTCCTTTCTTCAGTATTTTGTCCGACTGTATTTGTAGTATCTTGTTTTACTGAAGTCTTAGGTTTTTCAAAGTCTTGTTCTGTGGTACTATGCTGCTCCATTGCAGTCTCAGTTGTAGTGTTATTTTGTTGCTCTGATGCATGTGCTGTGTCGTTACTAATAAATAACAACACACCTATCAATGCTGAAGCTGCCCCTATGCTTAATTTACGAATACTATACTTCTGTTTCTCTGTGTTCATTTCAAGCACCCCTCTTTGATATTTACTTTAATTCACTGACTAATACATCAAACTATACAACTTATCTATGACTACTACATGATGTTATTTTAACTTTAATATATCAGACTATTTAATTTTTTTCAATATTAATTTTGCGCAACTTATGAAAATATTACAGTTTATATTTTCTATCCAATTCCAATGTTTCATATGAAACATTAATATTGATAGCACAGAAATGAATGCGGAAAATATTATTTTATTTTTTATAGTATTCTTTGGATTTTTAACACCTGCTATGGCAACTGCAAATTCCTTTACTGAAGCAGCCAACATACAAAGCATTATTGTTACGACGATATATGGCGCAATCGGACTAATATTGCTATTAGGCTCCTATTTATTGTCACTTAAAATATTTAACAGTCAAGAGTTTTAATCATCAAAAAGAGGCTGAGACGAATTAAATACGTCCCAGCCTCTTAATATATAGTGAGTAGGTTATCGCACTGAAAAACGCTTCGAATCAACCTTTCTTCAATGCTCAGCATCAAAGTAGATTTCTACCCCACTTTTCTTAAACTTATGATGGTACTTCTGTTCGTTTCGTACTATGTTTTCGGATTGCTGCAGCTATAAGTGTTGAGGTTGCACCAAAAATCATAAATCCAATGAACATCCACATTGTTGCATCTAATTGAATATTACCATCCAAGTAGAGTATCTCTTTGAGTGAATTAGCATAGTGTGCAAATGGATTCCAACCTACGATATATTTTTGGTAGAACTCTGGTAACATTTGTTGTGGCAATGTTACTAATTGCATACTGAAAAACATTAATATAAAGAAGATGGGCACAGATTTCATACCTAACCATGTCATCGTTCCTAAAATCAATCCGACAAACCCCATAATTGCCAAGGCAATAAATAGTGCTGTCGTATTGGCATCATTAAAATCAAATCCTAGCACCTCTTGCATAAAATAAACATACGCAAATGCACCAATTAAGGCAGTAACAACAGCCATAACGATTTGGCCTAGCGCTGCAATAAGACGATGGTGAATAGCAATATTATTACTCGTTCTAAATGCGAAGAATAACAGTACAGAAATTACTATTGAACCCATCCAAACTGGCATAAACATTAAGAATGGTCCATTACCACCAGCCTGGTGATCACCAACTTTATTCGCTTGTTGATTGTCTACTTTTACCGGCTGTGTTAATTTTTGAATGTCTTTAGCTGGCACCTCAACATTTTGTTTTTCTAATGATGCTAAACCCTGTTTCGAAATATTTTGATTAACGTTGCCCCCCATACCTTTCAGCACTTGAGACACAATTTGGGAGGCTTGCGTACCTGCACCTTGATTTACGATAGTTTTAAAGTGTGCTTGTTCAGGTTTAGCCGTGTTGTCATTTCCACCTTGTGCCATTTGTTGTTGCATTTGCTTCGCTTGAGCTAATGGCACCTCACCAGATTTTACTTTATCTTCCATTTCTTGCTTTTTCGCAGTCATCACAACTTGCTGCGTTTTACTCATTGCATGTTGTGAAAAATCTTTTTCAATTACTGCTGCTCCAAAGTATTTTTGATCTTTCATACCTTGTTTCAAATCATCTTCATCATCAACTTGAATCCATTTTACAGTGTCTTTATCATTATTCAGTAACTTATCTTCTAATTGCTTTCCTATATTGATATTTTTCCCTTGTATGTCAGTGCCTTTGTCATGATTAACGATAGCAATTGGTATATCTTGAGGTTTAGGATTAAACGCAGGATAAAAGGCGATTGAAAATATCAAAAATAAAATAATCGCAACTATTGGTGCTAACCATAATAGTTTATTTTTAAAAATATTCATTCTTTATACCTCCTTATTCATGAACACAGTGTTGCATATCCATTACTCAGTCTATTATAATAGGTGGTATAAATTATACAATATGCAATATACAGCTATTCGTCCTTTATTGAACATGTAGTTCGGAATTGTCTATTAACTACAAAGAGGTGTTAACTATGACCGAAGATCGACGTGTCAGAAAAACACGTACCGCAATTAAATCTGCCTTTATTGACCTATTACGTCACAAAGACTTAGATAAAATTACTGTACGTGATATTACTACTGCCGCTGATGTGAATCGTGGTACGTTTTATTTACATTATGAAGATAAATATTTATTACTGAGCGATATGGAAAATGAATACATTACGCAACTTTCATCAACGTTACTCACTACGGAGGACTTTTATGTGGGAATGGATGCTACGGAATTTGCGCGTGTCTTTACAGAAAAGAAACTCAAGAAAGTCATTTATCACATTAGGGATAATGCTGAATTTTACCAAACCCTGTTCCGACTCGAACGCCGAAGTCAGCTAGAAGAGAAAATAAGTCAACTGATGTATCACAATATGTCCACTAATTTAGCACCGAGTGGCTCTATCGACGGCATTCCTGTCGATTACTTTCATAGTTATGTCGTCGGCGCCCTATTATCCTTTATGAAATACTGGGTGCAAGATGATTTACGCATGCCTCCCAATGAATTAGTAGATAATCTATTCAAAATGGTATTTAATGGACCTTTACGACTGATGGCTAAAGAACAATTCAATATAGATGGTATTTAACACTAATAAAGCTCGATAATGAAATAATTATCGAGCTTTGTTAATTTATAATTTTAAAAATGAGAAAGAACTAACTGAAACCTCTAGACCATATAAATGACTTGTCAGTACCTTCTATAACCAAAACTCCTAACTGGATAGCGTACTTATGACACCTTAACATTTTCACTCCCTTTGCACATTGCCCCTTTAACTTGTATATTACTTATCAAAATTTTTTCTTGCAAAATAATTATAAAGTAGTTATTATAGATATTAAATATCTATAATAGTGAGGTATACACATGAAAATTACGAAAGGTTCAGACTATGCTTTACACGCACTAGCCTATTTAATTACTACCCAATCATCACAAGCAGTCAATGTACAAACATTAGCAGAGAAATTAAATGTATCGGTAACATATTTATCTAAAATTCTAACGCAACTCACAAAAGCTAACGTCATTAAATCATCATCTGGAGCTAGAGGTGGTTATTCGTTAGTTCAGCAATGGGAAGATATTTCAATTTATTCGATTATCACTGCCATAGACGGCCATCAAAGCGCCTTTGAAGACAGTTTTAATCATGGTCCTGAATGCAAGATTCAAAAAATTATTGTCTCTGCTGAAGATGAAATGACTAAAGCATTACAAGAAAAAACTTTAAAAGATTTAATATAAGTTAAATCTTTTTTGTTCCTATTATAGATATTAAGACTCTCTAATATACGAAAAGGTGGTTATACAATGTTTGATGTTATTATTATAGGTGGCGGCCCTGCAGGTTTAGCAAGTGCGCTCACTTTAGGTCGCGCCTTAAAAACAACATTAGTGATAGACAAATAATAATCCTAGAAATAAAGTGACGCAAGCATCTCACGCATATCTTACTCAAGACGGTATCTTACCAGAAGCATTACGCAGCAATGCCGAGCAAGATGTTGATAAATATGAACATGTACAACGTGTATTAGACACTGTGACACATGTCGAACAAGTAACTGATTATTTTATAATTCAAACTGAATCAACAACATATTATGCACGTAAAATTATGTTAGCAATGGGCTTAAAAGAAACATTACCTGATACCCCAGGTACACAAGCGTGTTATGGCACATCTCTATTTTACTGCCCTTGGTGTGATGGCTATGAATTACGTAACCGTTCACTAATTGTTTCTGTGCCAGCTGCTCAAGTTAAACATATGAGTAAGCTCGTGCTCAATTGGTCTCAAGATGTTGTAATACACGTAGCTGATAATGCTTCCATAGATGATGAAGATAAAGCTTATTTAGATCGTAAAGGTATAAGACTCATTACTAGTGCAATAACAGAATACCAACATACTGAAGGTCATTTAACTGCTGTCATCTTTGCTGATGGTACATCAATCAATCGTGACGGTGGCCTGATTGGTATTGAAGTTAATTCTTATTTTGACTTTATACAACCATTACAGTTACAACGTGAAGACAATGGCCGTCTCACAACTAACAATTTCGGTGAAACTTCTGTTCCCGGGGTTTTTGTAGTAGGCGAATCTAAAGACATCATGCCATCGCAACTTATTGATGCCGCTTCGAATGGTAATACAGTAGCCAAATTCGTAGCAATGCAATTGATTGAAGACAATGATTAATCACGCTAAAAAACCAAGACAGACACAGTTCATGTGTTTACCTTGGTTTTTATAGGAGATTATTTTAAAAATCGCTGCCGTTATAGGATAACGTTCGACATAAGAATGACTATCAAAACAACATCACCTATAACTTTTTAGGCATATCACTGTGCCGGTACTATATATCTATAATAAACTAACACTATATTAGTTCGAAAAACATAAAAAAGAAGGTATTACAATGCAAATATTAGATGATTATTTCATACTCTTTGATGAAGCACGCTACAGTGAAGAAAGTTTCCAACAATTAACAGACTTGTTTAGTGAAGATATTGTGTTCGTATTAAACGGTAAATCATTTCAAGGGAAAGCAGCTTGGCAAAATTTCGTCCGCAGTGTCTATCAAACCAATGAAGATTTAAAACACATGCACAACGGTTGGGTCAAACAAGAGGACGGCTCATTTCAAACCCAGTGGGCGATTTGTGGTAAGCGTTTTGAGTCAGGCGTCTATACGCAGGAAGGACTCGATATTGCCCGTATCAATGAAAATGGAAAAATTGCCTATTTAGAAAATAAACCAAATGACACACAATTATTTTCTGGGCAATAATACAGTTATAATTATTTAACTACATAAATGAGGTGTGAAACTGTGAAAAAACATATTGAAGTGGTAGCGGCTGTCATTATCGATGACCAACAAGTACTTTGTGCCCAACGCAGTGACTCGATGTCTTTACCCTTATTATGGGAATTCCCAGGTGGCAAAGTCGAACCTGGAGAATCTAAAAGTACTGCTTTGAAACGTGAAATTAAGGAAGAGCTATTATGTGACATCGTGGTTGGAGATAAGATTACCACCACTACTTACGATTATGATTTTGGTGTAGTACACCTACATTCTTATCAATGCTCTTTACAAACACAAGCCCCTACGCTAACCGAACATAAAACCATTAAGTGGCTCAATATTAGCGAACTTCAACAATTAGCATGGGCACCTGCGGATATTCCAACCGTGGATATTATTAGTCAGTCATATTAGGCTCTTTTGTTCGTTACATCAGCTAACGTGTCAATGTTGAAAAGATTATACAACCGTGCCAGTTTGACTAGGTCGGTGAGTCATTTCATTGCACCAATATGTATCATAATAAAAAGACTGGAACAGTAGTGGTGTTCCAGTCTTTTTATTTAGTCAATTTTTCAGTCTATAATAACATCTTTACCTGTTTTACGTAATTCTTCTAGACCTGCTAACATCGTATTAATTTCTTCATCAGAGTGTCTTTCCCACACAGCTAATTCTGCTACAATTTTAAGTGGTTCTGTTGAACGATATGACCGTGTTGGATTACCCGGAAACTTTTGATCTGTCACATTAGGATCATCTTCAAAATCTCCTAAAGGCGTAACAATATATATCCGTTCTTGATCTTCTTCAGATTTAGCCGTAGCTAATTCAGCTCCCCACTTTGCGGCTTCCAATGTGCCAGTAAAATAAATATGTTTTAAGTGAACATCTTTAAAATTCGACTTAAATCCAGGTTGCAATAAGTCCCCTACAGCTAATTTGACTTTAGTTCCATGAAAATATTGCGTGTTTTCAAACGCTTTGAGTTGCTCATCCATAACACCACTCCTTAACACTAGATTGCATCTAGTATAGTATGTAAATGTTATAAATAGTAGACTGCAACTTTCTACATATTTATAGTATAATTAAAGTGAGGAAAGATACCTTTTATTTATTTGATAATTTGTAACCATTCCTGATGGTTGCAACAATGTATATTAGCTATTACTAGAATGCTCTACTTCAGTCGATACTACGTTTTGCGCTGCCTCAACTTGACAACTTCCACCTGCGCCATACCTATTTGGCTTTTTATTCCCACGCATAATCAATACTATCCACGTATAAAGTGTGACTAATCCAGCAAACAATGTACCAAACACACCAGCCAACACTAAAGCTTTGAGCACACCTATTGTTTCAGTTTGAGTAGCAACTGCGATAATACCTAACACAAAAACGATAGTCCCAAAAGCTGTAATGAAACCACTGATATGTGAAATAATAGCTAACAGCATAGTACGATTGGAATCATGTAACCGTCTCACTTTTACTGTAAAAGTAGGGATGATTAAGAAAAGTGCAAAAACACTACTGAGCGTACCCACTGAAAATATCCCTAACAATGAAGTTATTAAAAAGTTAATCCAAAAAGGATGCCAAAAATCAGAACGTGATGCTCTCCCTTTAACATCTAGAAAACGGGTCCAAAATGCCATGTAACTTTGCATAATTTGTATTGGTAAACTGTTCATAGTTTGTCTCCTCACAACTTGTTACTAACAGTATACAAATAATAATTATTCATTACAAATTAATTTTAAAATTTTTAAATTTTAATTATATTTAAATACTCTATAGAAATATTCAATCATTACATTCCTTTATCTTTATATTGTTTTATTTTAGTTTGTAATAATTCCACATCATTTTCTAAGCCTAATACATGCATTTTTCTATGACATGTAAGGTCTAAAGCAACGGCATTATCAATACTATCCTCACCTTGTTTTGCCAACCAAATTACATGATGACATTCCAAATAAGGTTTACCATTTTTATCTTTAAAGGGCGCAGGTTCACCACACAAATCACAATACCCGTCTGCACGTTCTTTCACATGGGCAGCAACATAGTTATTTCTTTCATATACCGTCGTATATGCTTTCCTCTGTCCGACCTTTTTAGCTTTTTTCGCACGTTGATATAATTCTTCAATTCCTAGTTTATAGGCCTGATTTTCTTGTTGTATCTCTTTATCTTTATAGAATGTTTCTGGTATAACATACTCATTATCATTGAAAGAGAGTGGGAAAATATAAACTTTCCTGCCGTTTTGTTGCTCTGTATAAGGAGTAGCACACAATTTTACTTCTCCTCGAAAAGTATGCTGACCTGAATCAAATGTTTCAAATAAATATACTTTTATACTCAAATCATTTGATTCAAGTAATGTTCTATTCTGAGTTGATTTAAGGTCTTGATCCCCCTGTTGTCCCATACCTGTATAATGCATTATTTGGTTTCCATGCTCATCAATATAACTTTTATCCTCATAAATAGGCTGATTTTTTGAGTGATCTGAAAACAATACAAGTGCATTAGTTAAATGTGAGCGTCTCATACCACCTTGACCAGAACATTTAAATATATCTTGAATAACTTGATTATTGTATATATTACCAACTTTCAATTGGCTTATTGGTCCTCTGTTTTGTTTCAACCACTGATTAAGTTCTTGTTCATCATAGTAATACTTACGTGATTTGACGGTTATAATTTTTCCATGTTCGTTCCATTTTTTAAATGCCCCATCATCAATTTTTAAAGCTTTTTTTACTTCTTGTTTCGTTAGCCATTGTTCCACACTATACGCCCCTTTATCTATAAAACCATCAATTGTCACCATTTAATTAATCGAACTTCTAAATGATTATAATAATATTTAATTTCATTTAAAAAGTCTTTTATTACTTAGGATTTTAACATATAATTTAACACTTTTTTCTACTTCTAAATATAATACTTAATGTCATGGAAAACTTTTATCTTATTGCATAGAACTCAGGGTATACACATTAACATTGCCCCTCACATAAAAAAACTAGAATACTTATCTCCTGTATAAATCTGGAAATAAGTATCCTAGTACTGGTATGGGTTATTTACTTGTTTGGCTAAGGAGCGCTACGTCACCTTAATTCGAAAGGTAATAATGAAATGATTACAGCGCACCATTTAAGAATTGGGCTTCACCATTAAAGAAGCTCCAATCATCGTCAGTGTTTTCTATTAAGCTAAACATAATATCTGCTTTACGTATGCCTAATTGACTATGCAGTTCACTTACTAAGGTTTCATAGAATGATAGTTTTTGTTGTTGTGTTCTTGGTCTAGTAATAATAGTGAAAACAACCACTTCCTCTGTACGTGTGACGCCTAAGCCTGTATCCAAGATTTGCATTTCGTAAGGTTCATGTTGATTGACGATTTGATATCTGTCACCTAATGGCGCATTAAATGTTGTTAGCATGACATCATAAGAAATATCTAATATTTGTTGAATTTCTGTTTGTGTGCGACCTTTTATTACATCAATTTTCATTAACGGCATAGGGCCACGTCCCTTCTTTAACATTTTTAGACACGATTTTGCGATGTGCATTTATGAATAATAGCTTTAACCGTAGTTTTGATAATTTCTTTGCTGGGATTTAAAATTTGTTGTGGGTTAAACAACGATGTATCTTCATTGAGTGTTTGTCTTAATTGATTACTCCATGCAATATTAATTTCAGTATTAAAATTAATTTTGGCATGACCTAAATGTATGGCTTTTAATAAATCTTCATCTGAGATGCCTGACGCACCGTGTAATACTAAGGGTAGATCTAACGCATTTTGTATTTCTTTCATTTCTGCAAAGCCCAAATTGGGTTCACCTTGATACTTTCCATGTACAGAACCTAGTGCTGGCGCCAACGTATCTAGCTGTGTTTCTTTTGCCAATCTCAAACAGTCATTAAAATCTGCATATTTAACATTGCCAATAACACCATCTTCATTACCACCAATTGCCCCTATCTCACCTTCAACTAGAACATTATGTTGATGTGCATAATCGACAACTTCTTTAGTTTGTTTTATATTTTCTTCAATCGGTAACTTCGAACCATCAAACATGACGGAATCATAGCCTGCATCTACTGCCTTTTTACAGTTGTCTACGGTTAAACCATGATCTAAATGAATAATAACAGGGACAGTTATGTTCATAGCCTTCACTTTGTCTTTAATGACTGAACATATAAATTGATATCCACCTAGAAATTCAATAACTTTATCGGTAGTTCCTACAATAATAGGTGAACGTGTATCTTCAGCAGCTTGCAAAATACTTTCAATCCAAATTAATCCATTGACATTAATTTGAGGTATCGCATATTGTTCATCCTTGGCTTGTTGTATAAATGACTTCATTTATGAGCGTCCCACCTTTCTACCTGTTTATAATTTTTGGGGTTGATTCGTTTTTAGTGACTCTTGACATTTTAAAGCGATTTGTTGTGCTTTATAGCCGTCTTCAATTGAACATAAAACGTCTGTATCATTGAGAATAGCATCTATAAAATCATTCATCTCTACTTTATATGCATCGCTATATCTTTCTAGGAAAAAATAAGGTGGACTATCTCTTCTAATACCATCTACACGATGATAATTTAACGTTGAAGATTGCTCGTTTCCTACATCAATCGCGCCATTATCACCTAAAATTTCGATACGTTGATCATAGCCATAAACGCTTCTACGACAATTTTCAATCATAGCAATTGAGCCATTTTCGAATTTCAGTGTAATTAGTGCCGTATCAATATCGTCATATTCTGCGATTTCAGGATTAACCAAAGCATCACCTGAAGCATACACTTCTACGATTTCTGATTGCATTAAGTAGCGTGCCATATCAAAGTCATGAATCGTCATATCCATAAACAACCCACCAGAACGCTTGATATATTCAATTGGTGGTGGCTCTGGATCTCTCGACGTAATTCTTAATGTTTGAATTTGACCTAATTCTCCTTCACTCAAAATAGAATGTAGTTGTTTAAAGTTCTTATCAAACCTTCTATTAAAGCCCATTTGAAGCTTTATGTTAGATTTTTTAACCGCTTCAACCGCTTCTTCTGCTTCTTCCAAGGACATACTGATAGGTTTTTCACAAAAGATATGTTTACCTTGTGCTGATGCTTCTTTAATAATATCTACATGTGTATCTGTTGGAGAACAAATAATTATTGCATCAACTTCTGGATCATTAATAATGTCTCTATGATCTTTAGTTTTATTTTCAATACCTGCTTGTGCAATCCATTCTTCCATCTTGTCGCAGTTTAAATCCGAAATCCATTTAATTTTTACATCTTTATGTGTCTGCAAATAGCTGATATGCAACTGTCCAATTCTACCAGCACCAATTACTCCAAATGTAAGTGTCATAATTTTCCTCCTTTTAAGCTATACCTAGTGGTGAAAATAAGATATAAGTACCAATTACTACTATTACGATAATCGCACCAACTACATATCTATATTTCCACGGTGTAATATCTACTTTTGCGTAATTTACATTGAAATCAAATTCATCCGATGGTTTCCATTTGTTAAATAATAGAACTATGAATAAATCAATAAAGAATAATACACTTAATACATATAAGTAGTGTATGTCTGTTAACAATACTTTTGAAAGCGCATACATAATAATGTGTAAAATAAACATCACTTTAGCACCTTGCTGTGATGTCCTTTTAACGAAAAATCCTACTAGTATTAATACTAATAATGGCATATTGTAAATACCGTTAAATTCTTGAACTACAGCGTACAAACCTTGTGGGAAAATTGAAATCATTGGCGCTATAATTACTACAACAACGCCGACAAGTATCGTTACGATTCTTCCCATTCTAGACACTTGTTTATTTGTAGCTTCTTTATTAATTACTGATTTATAAAAATCTAGAGAGAATAAAGTTGCTGTACTATTTAATGACCCTACAAATGAACTAAGAATTGCTCCAAAAATCACTGCACCAAACAACCCATAAGCCCAACCTGGTAATACTTCATTTACTAACATAGGATATGCATTATCAGGATTTGTGACTTTATCGCCTAACATATTAAAAGCAAGTACTCCTGGGAATACTAAGAATAATGCGCCAAAAATTTTAAATATGCCGACAAACATAGCCCCTTTTTGCGCTTCTTTGAGGTTTTTACCTGCTAATGCTTTTTGAACTATCATTTGGTTAGTACACCAAAAGAATAAATTATTGAAAAACATACCAAAGAATAATGTTGGCCAAGGTACGATATCAGAGTCTATTGCACCTAATGAATTTAATTTCTCCGGTGTGTTTTGCACAACTTTATCAAATCCATGTAACAGACTACCATTACCAAAGAGAATCAAACCTAAGACAGGTATGGCGAGTCCTCCTATAATGAGTCCAATACCATATATAGAATCACTGTGTGCACTTAATGACAGACCACCGATAAACAAATAAATTATTCCGAAAATTCCGATAAATGTTGATATAAGTACCACAGCCGTCATATCACTTATATTTAACATTTCACTAATATTGAATATTTTATTAAATACAAGTGCACCTGAATATAAAACAACTGGTAAAAATGACACAACATATGTAAATATGAATAATAATGATACCAATCGCTTAGTAAACGTATCAAATCGCAGCTCAATAAAATCTGATATCGTATCTACACCGTATCTAAAATACCTTGGTAAAAATACCAGCGCCAATATTACTATGGCTACTGCTGCTGTTACTTCCCATGCCATAACTTCCATACCGGCCATAAAACTTTGACCGTTTTGACCGACTATTTGTTCTGTAGATAGATTTGTCATAATGATAGTAGAAGCAATTGTAAAACCGGTTAAACTTCTACCACCCATGAAGTATCCATCAGAGTTTTTAGTGTTAATTTTTCTACTTCTTAAAAATGCATACAACCCTACTAACAGTATTACTACTATAAATGAAATCCCTGCAAATAAACTCACGGCAATTTCCCTCCCTTGAGGTATAGATCACTCTAACCTGTTATATAACTACGTTATTACAAATATTAGACATGTATTCTTTTGCTTTTTTGGCGTATTTAAATGGATTAGCTATTGATGGATCTTGTTCGGCTTCAACTACAATCCAACCACTATAATTTGAGTTGTATATTTTATTTAAAATGGGTTCAAAATCAATAATGCCGTCTCCTGGTACAGTGAACATACCTTTTCTTACACCTTCTAAAAAACATTGTTGTTCTTTTTCTATTGCTGCTTTTACTTCTTGTCTCACATCTTTAAAATGAATATGCTTAATTCGATCTTCATGCTTGTTAAATATTGCTAGAGGATCTTCTCCAGATACCAAAAGGTGACCAGTGTCAAATAGTAGGGAAACATTATCTTTGCTTGTTCTCTTCATTAACTCATCAATTTCTGCTGTTGTTTGTATACCTGTCCCCATATGGTGGTGATACACAATTTCCATATCTTTCTCATGAGCTAATTGTCCTAATTTTTCCAAACCGTCTATCAAGCGTATCCATTCTGCTTCAGTAAAAATCGGCTTATCTTTAAATAAGGCTTTATCTAACTTTCCTTGAATACTGTTACCTTGCTCTGACACTACGATTACTTTAGCACCAAGTGCATGTAAGAAATCTCTATGCTCAATAAATGCCTGTCTCGTTACTTCATAAGGAGCAGATGTTAAATATAAGCTAAGCCACGCACTTGCTACTGATAATCCCCGTGCCTCTAAATAATCCTTTAATACTTCGGCATCTTTCGGATATTTATTGCCTATTTCAGTACCTTCATATCCTGCTAATGCCATTTCACTAATACATTGTTCAAAGGAATTTTCGTTGCCTAATTCAGGCATATCATCATTTGTCCATGCGATTGGAGCACATGCATAACGAATGTCTCTAGTCATTTTACTCACCTCATAACTTAATTATCTGTTTAGACTCAAATGATTCTTGCATAGCAATGGCAACTTCTGTACTTTTCAAGCCATCCACACCAGTAATCGTTGATTGTTCTTTATTGTTAATTGAATTAACAAATGTATTTAATTCATTCACGAAAGCAAATCTAAATCGTTCAGGAAAATGTTCTGAAGTCGGTCTGACAACACCATTTTTGTCATAAAGTGTTACCAAGTTTTTTTCCGGTGCATTACCGATACGAATCATACCTTCAGTACCAATAATTTCCGTTTCGACATGATAACCGTGCTGCGCATTACGACCAGCTAAAAAGTAAGCAATGGTTCCATCTTCAAGTTCTGATAAACATGCTCCTGTTTCCAGCTCTTCACAATCAGATAATTCAGGTGCGGCGATGTTATTTCCTAGGGAATAAACGCTTTTAAATTCCGATCCAGTGAACCATCTTACTAAATCGATATCATGGATCGACATATCTAAAAAGATCCCACCACTGGCACTGTTTTTGGCAAATTGAATAAAGCTATCAAGACCTGCACTTGGGTCAATACCATAACAGCGCATTGCTGTAATTTTACCTAGGTCACCATTGTCTACAGCTTCTTTGGCATATAAATACGATTCATCGAAACGGCGCATAAAGCCTAATTGAAAGACTTTATCTGGATGCTTATCAATCTCAGTTACGACTTGTTTAATATGTTCTAACTCTAAACCAATGGGTTTTTCAGAGAACACATGCAAACCTTTTTCAAGTGCTTGCGTGATTTGCACGGCATGAAAACCACTCGGTGATACTATAACGACAGCATCTAATTCATCATTTCCAATCATTTCATTGTATGATTTATAACAATGTTGAACACCTAATTGATCTTTTGCATATGCGAGTTCCGCATCCACTACACTTGCAACGGCATATAATTCGGCATTTTTAACATGATTTACTATATTGGAAGCATGCACTTGCCCTAATCTACCAAGACCGACTTGTCCTATTTTTATCTTTGTCATAGTTGTACCACCTATCTTAATAATGTTTCGCTGTTTTCATTGTTTGTGCTTTTTGTGAAAATGCTTCTTTTATTGAAGGTTTGTCACTATGCTCAGAAACTCCGACATTCCAAAAGGACTCATAGCCGTCTGTCATAGTTTTAGGCAACGTTTTAATGTCAATCAACGTAGATTTAGTCTCTTGCTTAGCCTGCTCAATCGCTGTTGCTAACGACTTCGTATCATTCACCTTATAAGATTTGGCACCATAACCTTCAGCCACTTTTTGATAGTCTATATTTAGTGGTTGACCGTTATAATCTGTGAACTCTGTGCAGAAGCTTTCACTTCCATTGCCCATTTGTAAGTTGTTAATACAGCCAAAGCCACTATTATCAAATAAAATAATATTGATTTTATAGTTATACTGCAGTGCTGTTATGAGTTCGGTATGCAACATAAGGAAGCTACCATCACCGACGAGTGCATAAACTTCTTTATTAGGTTCTGCAATTTTCGCACCTACTGCCGCAGCAATTTCATAGCCCATCGTCGAATACCCATATTCCATGTTGTATGTGTTGAACGCATCTGTTTCCCATAATCGTTCTAAATCACCTGGCAAGGAACCTGCTGCGGCAACAATGATTGCATCTGGTGCAATCGTGTTATTCACTTCAATTAACGCATTTGTTTGTGGCAACTCAGTTTGTAATGCTTCCACATATTGTTTCATTTTGGCTTGATCAAACTGATCCGCAATTTCAGGTGTAAAATCGTCACTGTTAATATTGACAGTCGCCAATCTCGCACGTTCATTTGACCATTGCTGTTTAATATCAGAAACTAGGTCTGTTATATCGAATTGATAGTCATTTAATGCATCCTTGAGTTTAAGCACTGACACTTTCGCATCACCTACTACTTGTGTTGCATCTAACTTGTATGCATCCACCCTATTGATATTAATATTTATCAATTTTGCAGTGTCGAAATTAATAGCGGTCTTGGAACTCGTTGTAAAATCGGAGTACCTCGTGCCTATACCAACAATGACATCAGCCTCTTTAGCATAGATATTAGCCGCTAAATTACCTGTCACACCTAATCCACCTAAATTTAATGGATGAGAAGCCTCAATTGTTGATTTACCAGCTTGTGTTTCAGCCATAGGAATGTTGTGCGTTTCAATCAGTTGTTTGATTTCTTTTTGTGCTTCAGAATACTTAGCACCACCGCCAACGATGACTAATGGCTTTTTAGCAGTTTTCAATATGTTACTAGCAAGCTCAATCGCACGTTCAGACGGCTCTAATCTATCTACATAATGGACACGCTTTTCAAAGAAGGTTTCTGGAAAATCAAACGCTTCACCTTGCACATCTTGACTTAATGCCAATGTAACTGGTCCTGCCGTCTGTGGGTTGGTCATTACTTCAAATGCTCTAATAAGTGCTGACATAATTTGTTCTGGTCGTGTAATGCAATCAAAATATCTAGATAATGGTTTAAGCGCATCATTTGTTGTTATACCAATACTTTGGGGATTTTCTATTTGTTGTAATACTGGGTCTGGTTGACGTGTCGCAAACGTATCTCCAGGAAGAAATAGTACAGGGATATGATTGGCTGCCGCAGTACCTGCAGCTGTTACAACATTGGCAGAACCAGGACCAACAGAACTCGTCACTGCAAAAATTTTCTTTCTTAGCCTTTGTTTACTAAAGCCAATCGCAGTATGTGCCATACCTTGTTCATTTTTACCTTGAATAATTTTCAATTCCTGTTGATATTTTGATAATCCTTCACCCATACCAAGTACATTACCGTGTCCGAAGATATTCATTACACCTTCTACAAAACGTGTTTCTTCGCCATCAACATAAATATATTGTTGTGTTAAAAACTTAACGATTGCTTCTCCTGTCGTTAATCTCACCGTATTGACCATGTTTGCACCACCTTAAGATTGTTCTTTAATTAAGTCTTCGATTTTTTCTACAGTAGGCATAGCTTCTGATGAACTGTGACTACTAACTACGATTGCTGCTGATGCGGCACCATATTGCAGTGCTTCCTCCACACTTTTGCCCTTAACATATGCATAAATAAAGGCTGCGGCATATGAGTCTCCTGCACCAAATGTTTTGACAACATTTGCTTTAAAGGCTATACCTTCATATATATTTCCGGCTTTATCAAATGCAAATGAGCCTTGTACACCATGTTTGATGACTACTAAATTAGGGTTTTTAGTGAATAGCACGTTGCTAATCTCTTGGTCTGACAATGCTTGATAACGTTCAACCATGTCGAATTCATCTCTTGTACCAATAACAACATCTGCTTGTTCAGCAATTAATTCATAGTAGATTGACGTTTCTTCTGTATTTCTCCAATTATATGGACGATAATCTAATTCAAAAATCACTTTAACATCATGTTTTTTAGCAAGTGCTAGTGCTTTTAACACAGATTCTCTCGAAGGTGATTGTGCTAAAGCCGTTCCAGAAATGAGCAAATATTCCGAATTTTTGATGTATAACTCATCTACATGTTCTGGAGCTAAAAATAAGTCTGCAACTGCTTCTCTATACATTAAAATGCTAGATTCTGTAGGACTTTTAATTTCAGTAAAAGTTAAACCAATTTTATGTCCTTCTTCATCGACATGAATTTGTGATGTATCAACACCGACTTCATTAAAGTAATTTGTGACAAATCGACCATGTTGGTCATCAGAGACATTGGCAATCATGCCAACGTCTAATCCTAGCTTTGCAGCACCAATCATGATATTTGCTGGAGAACCACCCACATATTTACTAAATGTTGATGTTTCTTCCATGGGTCTATTAATTTCTTTTGCATTTAAATCGACTGCAGCACGACCTATTGCTACGATATGTTTCTTATTAGCCATTTACGAGCACCCCTTTTATTTACGATCAATAATCCATTCATGGTCTGGTTGATTATAAAATTTCCAAACCTTTTTAGGCCCTGCCATAATATTTAAATAATAGCCATCATAACCATCTGGGACAGCTACTGGATGATAGCCTTTAGGAACTATCACTACATCACTATTTTCAACTGCCATTGTTTCATCAAGTGATAAATCATCTGTATACACTCTTTGAAATACAAAACCAGTACGTGGATTCATTTCATGATAATAGGTTTCTTCTAATAATGACTCATTAGGTAAATTATCCTGGTCATGTTTATGTGGCGGATAGCTAGACCAATTACCTTGATCTGTATACACTTCTACAACTAATAATTTCTCACTCGCTTTATGTGTATCTGGTAAAATGTTGTGTACATGACGTTTGTTGGAATATTTCCCTCTATCTTCAATTGAATTTTCACTTGCAGGTATCAATTGTGTCTCTCGAACTTCATCCGCAGGTGCATAGCATAAAATGACTCTTGCATCTGTAACAGCCTCTATTGTTATATTATGCTGTTTTGAAATGTAGACACTATCTGTTGGAATTTTTTCAAATACAGAATCTCTCGTGCCGATATGTTCAAATGTATTAGTACCATCTGACACTGTAACTTTACCTGTTAAGGCTACAATGCATAATTCAAAATCTTCTGTTGCTTCCTCATAATTGCCACCGCTTTTAATATCTAGTACTTTCAAGCCGATATAATCTAGATTAATATCATTGGGTTGCAAATCGTGAATGACTTGTACATCATCACTTAATGGATGATGTACAGGTTTATTTAATAAATGAGCCATTTCTATCTTCACTCCTTAAAATTGTGGTTCTCCGTGACGTGCTGTAACAACTTTTCTGTGAGTATAAAATTCAATACTATCCTTACCATTAGCATGTAATGAACCGTAGAACGAAGATTTCCAACCTGAGAATGGGAAAATCGCCATTGGTGCAGGGACACCTAAGTTAATGCCTAACATGCCTGCATCAACATTTTCTCTAAAGTATCTGATTGATGAAGCACTATCAGTAAATAAGCAAGCACCATTGGCAAATTCAGATTGATTAGCTAAAGCAATGCCTTCTTTTAAACTATCTACTTTAACAAGCGATAATACAGGCGCAAATATTTCATCCTGCCATAACTTCATATCCGTTGTAACATCTTCGAAAATGGTTGGTTTAACGAAATATCCATCTTCATTGTTACCATCTCTACCATCCAGCACTAATTTAGCACCTTCTTTTACACCCTCATCTACATATTGTAATGTCTTCGCTTTATTTTCTTCTCTGATAACTGGACCTAAAAATACATTGTCCTCAATGCCATTACCAATGACAATATCTTTAGATGCCTGCACTAATTTTTCTTTAAATTCATCATAAACATTAGATTGTACTGCAATGACAGCTGCAGCCATACAACGTTCACCTGCTGAACCAAATGCTGCACCGATAACATCTTTAACAGCTGTATCAATATCGGCATCGTTTAAGACAATCGTATGATTTTTAGCACCTGTTAAACATTGCGCACGTTTTAAGTTCTCTGTTGCTTTTTTATACACATACGCGCCAACTGGTTTAGAACCAACGAATGACACGGCCTTAATATGTTCATTTTCACAAATGCCATTAACCACATCATGTGCGCCATGAACAACATTGAATACACCTTTAGGGAAGCCTGCAGCTTCAACTAATTCAGCTAGTTTGTTAACTAATAACGGTGTTTTTTCTGATGGTTTAATTACAAAGGTATTACCTAACGAAATCGCCATCGGGAACATCCAACATGGCACCATCATTGGGAAATTAAATGGCGTAATTCCACCAACAACCCCTACAGGATATTTATAGCTTGTACCTTCAATATTCGTTGCAATACTTGATAACGAATCACCCATCATTAATGATGGTGTACCTGCTGCAAATTCAACATTTTCAATACCACGTTGTACTTCACCTAATGCTTCAGTTGTATTTTTACCATTTTCTTTAGTAATGATTGCTGCGAGTTCATCTTTATTATCTATGAATAATTGTTGTAACTTAAATAGCAAACGCGCACGTTTCGGAACAGCAACTTCTTTCCATTCTTGAAATGCATCATGTGCTATTTGTGCCGCTTCATCTAACTCTTTACGTGTAGATACGGGTACCTTTGCAACAACTTCTTTAGTTGCAGGGTTTAATACATCCAAAGTTTCTGTACTCTCAGATGCTTTCCACTCACCATTAATATAGTTCTTTAAGATTTCTGCCATTATAAAATCCTCCAATCATTTTATGAGTAACCGCTTACAAAAATAGTCGGACAATAAGTACTTTTTGGTTAACTATTGGTTACTTGTTGAAAACATCTTATAATAACGTTAGAATAATGTCAACTTTTGAGTAACTATTTTAGTTTTAGGTTGTTTATACAACTTAAATTGGGTATATTGTAATAAATGGGGGAATCATATATGAAATCTAAACGTATTTATGAAATTGAAGCTTTCATAAAAAATAATAAAACAGCGTCAATAGAAGAGTTGGTTGAAACTTTCAATGTTTCAACTAACACCATCCGACGTGACATAAATCAACTTGTAGATATGAATGTCGTAAAAAAAGTATACGGCGGCATAGAACTTATTGAGGAAAATCATAGAACTGTGGATTATTACCAACGAAATAGTAAAAACTATAAATCCAAAAAGCATATTGGTGAGCTTGCTGCTAAAGAAATTGAAGCCTATGACATTATCTATATTGATACAGGTACTACAACGATACATATCTTAGATTATGTCGATAAAAACTTACCGTTTACGATAATAACTAACAGCTTAGATATAATGAATAAAGCATCACAGTTTGAATACGTCACATTGTTTATTATTGGTGAAAAATATAAACCGATTACGCGATCTTTTATAGGTATTAGTGCTAATATGCTATTAGAAAAATTCAACATTAGCAAAGCCTTTATGGCGGCAACAGGGATTAATGTACAAAATGGATTATCCAATTCCGAAATGGAAGAAAATTTAATTAAACAATATATTACAGGTAAGGCAAAAGAAACATATGTCTTAGCTGATTACAGTAAAATGGGGAAATCCACTTTATTAACCTACTGTCCTTTAAACAGCATTAGTAAAATGTTCACTGATAAAAACCCCCCTAATGATATTAAAGATTATTGTCACGATCAAAACATCACAGTTCACTTTTAATATTAATGCTTAAAGTTCATCAATCGTTTGTAACTATACGTTTTTACAATTAAAGAGTTTAAGTCATTTCTCAAAAAAGCTAGGGAATCAAGTACAAACACACTTGATACCTAGCTTTTTTTGATATTTACATACCATCATTACTTAACTAAAAAAGAGAAGACTTTAACAGTCTCCTCTTCACCTCTCGAAATTTTCGCCCATTTTTATCATAGTGATTTATCAATTAACAATTTAGTGATACTCAAATCTATTATTATCTGGGTCTACATTGATGAAACAATATTTTGCTATCATTAATGAATTTCAATTTGATACAAATAACCTTGTTTATCAAAATAGACATTATAATAACCATCATTTGTTTCATATCTAACAAAAGTACCTACATCACCCGGAGTATCACCTTCTGTTAAAATTGCATTACTTTCATGTGCTTGTTTAAATACTTTTTTAGAAACCGTATCTGGCTTAGTATCAAAACTTAACATTACTACTTCATCTTTTTCATTAAAATTAACGGTTGTATCATACAACTCTTTTGAATGATCAAATTCAATCAGAGCGTTTGGATCTACCTTATAACCATTGATAGCTACATTATCGTATTTTAATGCGCGGACAAAGTTATAATCTTGAGTAAACGAAGGATCATAAGTTGTATATCCCTCATAGTTATACCACGGTGTTTCCGCTTTTAAATTAGTACCACTTTCACTACTAGCACCACCTTCACCATATCCCCATTTTTGAACTTGTTCTGCTGCTTGTGCATTAGTACTACTAGTCGTAATGTATGCTATTGAAGTACCTACAATAAGCGTTGAGACAACAACAGTTGATGAAAATAACTGCATTACCTTTTTCATAGCAAATCACTCCTGTTTATAATATCTCAATTGGCAGAGTGTAATTATTCACTTTAATAGTACGCTTATTTGCTATAATTGCAAGTAAATATAAATTTTATTGATAATTGAAAACGAATTTTGTTTTTATAGCTATATTGTAAAACACATTATAAAATGTTATAGTAATGTCACTACATTACAGGAGAGGAGAATTAAAATGACAGCTTCTATGAGACTTAGACAAACTTTTTTGAATACAAAACTAAATTAATTCAAAAAAGGCTGTCCGCAATACACACTCATAGGTGACGTATGTCATTTTTTATCCTTCGCTAGGAATAATAACACTTTCAAATACAATAGCATCGCAATAATTTTATGCGACCGAAAGTGTAATGTGAATGAGACGGGAGAGGCCTGTCTCATTTTTTTTGCGTACACGTCCTTTAACATTACAAGGAGTGTATCGACATGGAACAATATACAATTAAATTTCACCAAATCAATCATAAATTGACAGATTGGCGCTCACTTAACATTGAGCAGCTTTATGCTTATCAATTTGAAAAAATAGCACTTATTGGAGGTAATGGTACGGGCAAAACCACATTACTAAATATGATTGCGCAAAAAATAACACCAGAATCAGGAACTGTTGAAACTGATGGTGTAGTTCAATATTTCGAACAACTTAACATGGACGTGGACCATGATTTTGATACCTTAGATGGTAGCTTAATGAGTGAACTCGGGATTCCTATGCATACCACTGACAGTATGAGTGGTGGAGAAAAAGCTAAATATAAATTAGCTAATGTGTTATCGAATTATAGTCCAATCTTACTTTTAGATGAACCTACGAATCATTTAGATAACTATGGTAAAGATTATCTTTATAATATTTTAAAATATTATTATGGCACGTTAATTGTAGTGAGTCATGACAGAGCGCTCATAGATCAAATCGCTGACACCATATGGGATATACAAGCAGACGGTACAATCAGAGTGTTCAAAGGGAATTATTCACAATATCAACAACAGCGCGAACAAGAACATTTAGAACAACAGCGTCAATATGACCAATATGTATGTGAGAAGCAAAGGCTATCCCAAGCAAGTAAAACTAAACGAAAACAGGCGCAACAGATGTCCCAAGCATCTTTAAAACAAAAAAACAAAAGTATCGAACCCGATCGTTTAAGTGCTTCAAAACAAAAAGGATCAGTGGAGAAAGCTGCTCAAAAACAAGCGAAACACATTGAAAAAAGAATAGAACATTTAGAAGAAGTCGAAAAACCACAAAATGAACACGGCTTCCATTTTCCACACAATAACATTTATGATATTCATAATAATTATCCAATCATTGCACAAAATCTAACATTAAGACAAGGCAATCAAACATTGTTGTCACAAGTACGTTTCCAAATACCTTATGGTAAAAATATAGCGTTCATAGGTGCTAATGGCGCAGGTAAAACAACTTTACTTGAAGCGATTTATCATCGAATGGAGGGTATTGAGTGTTCTCCAAAAATACAAATGGCCTATTATCGTCAACTTGCTTATGAAGAAATGCGTGATGTTTCTTTATTACAATATTTAATGGACGAAACTGATTCATCCGAATCATTTAGTAGAGCTATTTTAAATAATTTAGGTTTAAATGAAGCACTTGAGCGTTCTTGTAAAGTTTTGAGTGGTGGCGAACGCACTAAATTATCGTTAGCAGTGTTGTTTTCAACACAAGCGAATGTATTAATTTTAGACGAACCCACTAACTTTTTAGACATTAAAACATTAGAAGCATTAGAATTGTTTATGAATAAATACCCAGGTATCATTTTATTCACGTCACATGATAGCAGATTTGTTGAGCATGTAGCAGATCACAAATGGGAACTAACAAAACAGTCCATTTATGATGTAACTTAATTTATAATATTGGCAGTGATTTGGCCCACTTCTGCGAGAAGTGCACTAACATAAAATTACAGGCTAAGGCACATACATTTTGTATGTGCCTTTGTTTTATTTACTGACACGATATTACTACCTCCCTTAAGCATAATTAGAAATATTCAATAAGCGCTTGCTTGATATCGCGCTCTAAGGTTTATGCTTGTAATATATTCAAAGGAGGTTATATAATATGGGCAAATTTAATAGCTTAACAGACAAAGTTGTAGTTATTGCTGGTGGTGCTAAAAACCTTGGTGGCTTATTAAGTACTACGTATGCTAAAGCAGGCGCTAAAATAGTAATCCATCATCACGATGAACATTCGTTAGCCGATGCAAAAGCTACACTGTCACAAGTCGAAGATTTAGGGGGTCAAGGCACACTATTCTCTGGTGATTTAACTAAAGTTGATAATGTCCAGGCATTATTTCAACATGCTGAAAACACCTTTGGAAAAATTGACATCGCAATTAATACCGTAGGAAAAGTACTGAAAAAACCGATTGCTGAAACGACTGAAGCCGAATTTGATAGCATGTCAGACATCAACGCAAAATCAGCGTATTTCTTTATAAAATATGCTGAGAAGTCGATGAATGATAATGGTAAAATCATCACCATAGCTACCGCATTGCTAGCTGCTTATACAGGTTTCTATTCAACTTATGCTGGAGGGAAAGCACCTGTCGAGCATTATACTCGTGCAGCATCAGCAGAGTTTATGGATAGAGGGATTTCTGTTAATGCAGTAGCGCCTGGTCCAATGGACACACCTTTCTTCTATCCTCAAGAAGGTGAAGATGCTGTGGCATTCCATAAATCCCAAGCACTCCATAATCAACTGACTAATATCGAAGACATTGCACCGATTATTACTTTTTTAACTTTAGATGGTTGGTGGATCAACGGACAAACCTTATTTGCAAATGGTGGTTATACGACACGTTAGATAATTTTAAACACTAGGGAGGCCATTTTGATATGAATTACTTTTTAGCACTATATAAAGGAAATGAAACAGAGATCAAAATTATTTCAGAAGAAAGTGTGCTAGACGACAAAAACGTATCTTTATCGAACAATGATTACGTGAAATCTTTAGCTAATGAAATCATAGAACTATCTCATCAAAATAATTTATTCCACAATGATATTCAACGCATTGGCTTACAAATAGATGACCCTGAACGCATAGGTTATATCACTGTAGAAACATTAAAAGATGATATGGAATCAACATTTGGCTTTGAAGCTATCATTCATAATAACTATGACGATTTACTTTCCCAACTTATTAAATAAACACAAAGGGGTTGGGACAGAAATTAAAAAGATTTTGTCATCTCACACTGATAAAATGACTGGAATTAAAAAAGCTTAATTTGAGGCGCAATTTTAGTACTGTCATCTACTGACAATATGACACGCGGCTGGGACGAATCAATGATGTCCTAGCCTTTTTTAGGAGGAAAATTATGCGAGTAAAACAAGTAGCAGATAATTTAGGCATCAGCGAACATACCATTCGCTACTATGATAAAGCAGGACTTTTTCCATTCGTGGCGAGAAATAAAAATGGCTATAGAGACTTTTCCGAAGAAGACTTATATTGGATTGAATTTATAAAATGCATGCGTCAGACACAAATGCCTATATCAAAATTAAAAGAAATTGCCGAATTGTATCATCAAGGAAGCTCTACCAAAATGAAGCGTAGAGACATTTTTTTAAAACATCAAAAAAATTTATTAGAACAAAAAAAACTTATAGATGAAGCACTTCAAGTGTTAGATAAAAAATTCGAATTATTGGAAAGCGAATAACAGCAAAAGATTTAGGAGTGAAAAAATGAAGAAAAAAGAAGTCAGCATGACAGAATTATTTTTTGATTTAATATTTGTTTATGTTTTAGCTACTATCAATCAAACTGTTGAAGGTATTTCACATAATATAATGTCATTAGAAGAATTAGGGAAAAGTTTCATGCTTTTTCTTGTCTTTTTCTCTATATGGATCTATCGAACACTTTTAGTTAACAGGTTCTTCAATCAAAAATGGTATCAATACGTGTTTGTATTTATAGATATGTATTTAATCATTATCTTGTCTAAAGCGATAAATAGTGATTTTCAACAAACATTTTCACCATTTGTTTTAACGACTGCCTTAGTGTATCTAAGTGTATTCATACAATACTTTATTAATTATAAATTTACCGATACAGAAGTAGATTTCAAATTGGTCAAAGTTTACACAAGTGGATTATTATTAACAATTATCCTTTCTGTAATATCAATAATGTTGCCTGCACCGATTAATTTTTGGTTATTTTTCATAGGCATTCTAATTGTAGCAGTCTTTCCACTACTCTTTTATATGGTTTCATATCACAATCCTATATTTTTTAATCATTTGACTGAACGCTTAAGCTTACTCATCATTTTATTATTTGGTGAAGGTCTCGTGCTATTAATCCAAAATATTGAATTAGCCCATTTAAACAGTTTATATACATTATGTTTTGCCTTTATTTCACTGTTATTTATTATTTATGTGTATCACTATAAAGCAACTGACAAAAATACAACTAACAAAACTGGTTTCACCACAATTTATATACATTTATTATTACTCTTTTCATTAGATATGATGTTTTTAATGATTAATAAACTATTATCCCATGGCCAGTTGAATATATTTGAAATATATGGTTTCATACTGTTCTTGCTGTTATTTATCATTAGTACATTAACCAATATACGATTCCATAGAGCGCATGTGTAAATAAATTTTTGTGCTGAAACATAAAGGAAATCATAAAATTTTCATCCTAATACACGCTGTAAAATCCTTCAATTCTACTTGAAGGATTTTTTATTTTATATAATTTATAAATGCACTTATAACAAAAGAAAGTGGCAAATCAGAACTTTACTCATTTCAGACTTTTAATTAATACACTTGTATTAAAATATGTTAAACTAGGAGTATGCCAAAAATAATTAATCACGAACACAAGAAAACCGAAATCATTCAATACGCTTTCGATTCAATTGTAGAAAATGGTGTAAAAGGCTCTACCGTAAGACAAATTGCGCACATAGCGCAAATGACCCCTGGTCAGATTAGATATTATTTTCCAAATCATTCTGAGTTACTAAACGCCGTTATGTCTACCGTAGAAGTGAAAATAAGAAGGAGAATTGAAGCTATATTTACGTCCAAAAACCTTAATACCATTGATAAAGTTAAAGCAAGTTTGCTAACCGTCTTACCCTTAGATCAAGAAAGACTCGCTGATATGGAAGTTTGGATGGCTTTTCGTTATGACATTCATGAATATGGTCAAAGTACGCTAGACGATGGACTAGATCAACTATGTCATAGCATTTTGACTTTATTAAATAATGAACAGCTACTACAAACTAATTTAAATATTCATCTTACTGCAATGAAATTACATGCTTTAATTGATGGTTTAGCTCTGCATAAATTACTTAATCCAAACGACACCTCAAACGAAGATATTCAATCAATAATAGATGAAGAAATAGCGACACTCACATATAAGGGAGGAAAAACATGAACTTTATTGTCTGGCTTATCATTTTTTGTGAAGTTGCCTTTTGGGTAGTCATATTACTCGGACTAGTCACAAGATATATCTTCAAGCTCAAAAAGTTAGGTCTATTCTTTCTAGCACTCACACCTGTGATCGATTTAATACTACTTATAACAACAGCTATAGACCTCATGAATGGTGCAACAGCAGAAACGCCACACGCTATAGCTGCAGTTTATATTGCAGTATCTCTTGTTTTTGGGAAAAGCATGATAACTTGGGCAGACGATAGGTTTAGATATTATGTGATGAAACAAGGTGCCAAACCTTATAAACCTACAGGACTAGACTACGCTAAAAACTATGCCAAAAATTGGTTAAAGCATCTACTTTCTTACCTCTTAGGAACAGGTGTTTTACATTTAATTGTTTATTTAATTAATGATGCAAGTCGCACAGCAGCTTTAGACAGTGTCATTCATATTTGGACAATCGTCATTGTTATTGATTTAATTATTTGTATATCATATTTTGTGTGGCCACCCAAAAAAGAAAGTAAGTCATAATAAGTATAAAAAAGACTTCTTATCAAATAAGAAGTCTTTTTATCGTTGCAAATTAAAGTTTTCGCATATCTTTGATTATAAATGATTGGTTTCATCAATAACATTTCTTAATTCTTCAATAGCTGCCTTGGTTTTATATTCATCTATTGAAAATGAAGATACAATATTATCTATTCTTTGTTTATAATTTTTAGGCTTCACTGGGAATGTATTAATGAGTGCTACAGCTTTCTTTTCATTAATACAATAAACCTCATTTTTTGCAAAGATTACTTGATTCAAACAAGACAAGCATCGGAATAAATGGCCTATTAGATACGAAATATCATCTTTATCAAGGTTGTCCTCGATAAACATTAAGGAGAAAGAAGCTTCAAACGCAAAAAATTGAGTTATGGACTGTTTGACTTCGGGAGGATATGGATATGTTTTTGTTTTAAGCTCATGTAATGTATTTTGAGGATCTGCTAATATTTCACAAATATTTAACTCACCCATATACATCACGTTTAAAAAGCCGTGTGGGTGACCAGTTTGATAATGAATCGTTACACTACCTGCTAAACAATCGTTTATCACATCATTTACTTTATTAATATCACGGAAAATTAAATCTACATGATAACCATCCACAATTAACCAGCCACCACCGTTAATCCATTCTCCCCAATCTCCTAATGCTGTAATTAACTGTTCTTTTTGCTCGTCGTTAAGTTTACCTGCTGCTGTTTCGATATAGTCTGTATTAAACCCTTGTGTTTCATCATAATAGATACCTATATCTATATCGGAATCTGGTCTATGATTACCTTTGGCTCTAGAGCCACCTAGCACAACTCCTACCACACCTGGTAATCCACTTATTTCTGTTACTATTTTGTTAACTATATGATATACAACGCCCATTTAACTCACTCCTACATTTTTTCAAATGATGTTTTATACGAATAAACTTTATCAAATTTTACTATGTATCAAACTATTCAAGCTTTCCCTGTACTATAACACATTGACAAAAGACACATACAGCTGATGTATGTGCCTTTTGACCAATATTATACTCACTATATACCTAACTTTCAAAAGCATTCTTAGCGAGATTTTAGTTCATCGTCCGTCATCCATTTATGATTTTTGACCGTTTTACCGTCGTCTGTAGATTTGTAATCGACCATATAGACAGTAGTCTCTTTCACATCATCTACATCTGCTGTGGCGCCTTTCATGCCAGGCATATGGTCCGCTTCTAATTTGACTGTATCACCTGCGCTAAACCCATGTTCTGGTGTTTCTTTAATTTCTTCATTGACGACCCATTTATGATTATTCACTTTTTTATCACCATTTGTAGGTTTATAACTTACAACATAAGCATGTGTTTTGTAGGCGCCTTTAACTGTAGCTTCTGCACCTTTCATACCTGGCATATGGCCTGCAGTAATCGTCACTTTATCCCCTTGTTCAAACTTGCCTTTAGTCGTCGCTGTCATATCCTCTGGCGCCTTACTTTCATCATTATGGTCCTTATGGTTGTTAGTCCCTTCACTGTGTTCCTCTTTATTTGAACAAGCGGATAATACTAATGCTGATGCTAATATAAGAAAGATTACTTTTTTTATCATGTTAAAAACTCCTGTTTGTTATTTTAATTTCAATGTAAAGGCATTAATTGCAACAATAATGGTACTTAAGGACATTAATACTGCACCAACTGCTGGTGAGAGAATAAGTCCAAGAAATGCTAAAATACCGGCAGCTAATGGTACTGCAATAATATTGTATCCTGCACCCCACCATAAGTTTTGCACCATTTTGCGCATTGTATTTTTGGACAGTGACAAGAAATGAATAATATCCGCCGGGTTACTTTTAACAAGAATGATATCTCCCGAGTCGACAGCAACATCTGTACCTGCACCGATAGCTATACCAATGTCAGCTCTGATAAGACTCGGTGCATCATTGATACCATCACCGACCATCATTACTTTTTTATCATTTTGTTGGTAATCTTTTATAATACTTTCTTTATCTTCTGGCATAAGTTGCGCATGTACATCTTTAATCCCTATTTGTTGTGCAACTGCTTGCGCTACCTCTTTATTATCACCGGTCAGCATGACTGGTGTTATATTTCTTGCTAGTAAATCAGCTACCATTTGTTTTGAACTCTCTTTAATTTTGTCACCTTGAGCAATAATACCTATGACTTGCTGTTCATCAATTAAATAACTAATTGAATTCCCTTGTTGTGCTAATGACGTGAACAAGTCTCGATTATAATCGTAGTCATATTTATCAAGATATGAAACATTTGTGATTTTATACTTTTGCTGATCAACTATACCTTCTAAGCCTACACCTGAAATGTTATTCACATCTTGAGGATTAGCGTATGCAATATTTTTCTGCGTTGCGAAATCAACAATGCCAGTCGCTAAAGGATGATTAGACTGACTTTCAAGTGACGCAAACAAACTTAATATTGTGTCATCGCTCCAATCATCTTTAAAGCTTTCATAATGATTAACTGAAAAATCACCTTCTGTGAGTGTGCCTGTTTTATCCATCATTACATAGTCGATATGTTGTGCAATCTCAACCGCTTCTCTATTTTTAATAATTAAACCATTATGTGCACCTATTGACGTAGAACGTGCAGTAACTAAAGGTATAGCCAATCCTAATGCATGCGGACAAGCAATGACCAATACAGTTACTAGGCGTTCTAACGCAAAATCAATATTATTTTGCACCAACATCCACACAATAAATGCAATCACACCAATACTTACAGCAAAGTAGAACAAATAACCTGCGACCTTATCCGATAATAATTCAGCTTTAGACTTATCATTTTGTGCTTGATTCACAAGTTCCATCACTTGAGAGAGGTAACCATCTTCACCTACTGCTGTAACTTTAACTTGTATAGTACCTGATCCATTGATAGCACCACCAATAACAGCGTCATTTTGAGCTTTTTGTACTTTTTTGGATTCACCGGTAACTAAAGATTCATCTACAGATGTTTGTCCTTGAACGATAATACCATCTGATGGAATGCTTTCTCCTGCTTTCACTTCAACAATATCATCAATAACGATGTCTGAAATTTTAACTTCTTCACGTTGGTCATTATTCGTTACTTTGATAGCACTATTAGGTAACAATTCCGCCATCTTTTTCAATGCATCTCCAGCATTCCCTACAGCATTCATTTCAATCCAATGACCTAACAACATAATCAAAATTAATGTCGCTAATTCCCAGAAAAAGTCCATTGTATGACCTGTTGAACTACTAATATTATTCATGTAAAAAGCATACAAGCTATAAATATAAGCAACTGAAATACCTAAAGCCACTAATGTCATCATACCTGGTTGTTTAGCTGCTATTTCGTCTTTTCCACCAGATAAGAATGGTTTACCAGCATAAAAGAATAATATTGTAGCCAGTATCAAGACAATCCATTCAGACCCTGAAAAAGTAAACTGAAATGGCAATGTAACGCCCATCATTGGCGATAAAATGATAATAGGTATGGCAAAAATTAATGAAACGAAAAATTTAATTTTAAAATTATCATGATGGTGATGTGCATGACCACTCGCATGATCGTGGTGCGCATGTGCTTCATGATGTTGGTGATGATCATGGTGGTCATGGTTTTCGTGATGATCATGGTGCTCATGATGTTCGTGCGCTTCATGATTAGTCAAAGTAAAACCTCCTACATTTCTATTTTTATTATTACACCTATAATATACCCTGTTAGGGTATATGAAAACATCTTATATGCTCATAAGTTCATCTAATGCCCATGCATTACTTATCTAAAGTTGCTTAGTCATTATTATAAGTTTTTATCTTATTTTGAATAAGTGCGGCGAACTATTTCATTGATTTACAATAAGATTGTTTATTGTAAATCATACATACATACTTTTATTTATATAATTAAGAGGTGGAAAATAACCCAATTAAAATAGTAGTGAACAAAATAAAAAGTCAAAAAGGCTCCTCATTACAAGGAGCCTTTAAATCGTTTCTTAATCAACCTTTGTCTTAGTCATGATACATTAAGAAATTATTTCAATAAATTTATAATCATTAACGGTATAGCCATAACTATATATCTTGAGCCAGAAGTTACGCTATTTCCTCAAAAAGTTGGGCCATTGTTTCAGCACCATTGTCCGAGAAAAATATTGCCAAATTATCTTGAGATTCTTGTGCATGAACTTTCGCAATTTCAAACATTTGTTGCTCATAGCTGTTCAAAATTTCAGTAAGATCATCATACATATGGAAGGCCTTGGCTAAAAGATAAGCATCATGTAAAGCCATATTAACACCTTCACCTGCAAATGGACTCATAAGATGCGCAGCATCTCCAATAAGTGTCATATTCTTTTGGGTTTCCCAAGTCAATCCTATAGGAAGTTTGTAAATACGGCGGAATTTAACATCATCATAACTATACGCAATATATTTTTTCAGATCTGCTCCCCAATCATTAAATTCGTGCATCAATCTTTCTTTTAATTCGTCTAAAGAAAGATTACGGTATTCATCAAGAGTGTCATACATCATTTTAAAACTAATGTATGCCATAATACGTCCATCTCCATTGCGTTGACCTAATATCGCTTGATATCCACCTAATGCCATTACTTTCCCATTTTTATTAAATTTGAGAAGATCTGGATGTTCATTTTCATCAGAATTCATTTCAATCATAGAAATACCAGTATACTCAGGCATAGCATCGGTTAAATGTGGTCGAATTTTAGAAAATGCTCCATCCGCTCCAATTACTAAATCTGTAATTACTTTTACACCATTTTCAAATGTGAGTTCGGCTTGACTATTATCAAGTTGTTTCATATTTTCATATTTATAACCATATTTTATGTGTTGTGGATTGATTTGTTCAACTATAATATCGCATAACTTCCCACGATCAATTTCAGGTCTACTGCCCTCATCCTCTGCATCTTCATCGTATAGTATTTTGCCGTCTTTACGCACGATACGGGTATCTTCGCCATCGAAGCGTACATATTTACGAAATACTTCAAATATACCTGCTTGTTTCAAAGCGAGTTGTCCACTATCGTCATGAATATCTAATGACCCGCCTCTATCCTTGTGGATATTTTTGTGGCCACGTTCATAAATGGTAAAGGGTAACCCTTGGTGTTGCAATAGTAAACCAAGCATTAATCCTCCTGGTCCTCCACCAATAATTGCGATATGTTGTAGATTTTGCTTTTTCATCACTATACCTTCTTTGACATATTTTATTTTTCTTCTCTTATATTTAAGAGTTGTACTTTAGTATCCTTTATTAATTGTTGAAATTGATCATATTTATTTTCATCTTTTAGGGCACTTTGTCCTGTTACCATAAATTCTTTGAATAAATCTTGGATTTGATTTCTTAAATCATTCATTTTCTCCATATCCATATTTTTAAATGCTTCCATACGTTTTGTAAATTCATTGTGTTGGCTATGCTCTTTTAAAAATTCCGACCCTTTTGCCGTAACGGTATAGACCTTTTTAGTTCCTTCTTTTGAAACTGACACGAATTCTCGATCTTCTAACATCTGTAAAATAGGATACACACTACCTGGACTTGGTGAATAGAAACCTTTAAATCGCGCTTCTAAATCTTTAATAACTTGATAGCCATGTTTCGGTTCTTCTTCTAACAAACTCAATATGCTTAATTGTAAATTGCCTTTTTTAAAGAAACGGTTTCTTCCTTGCGCAGAGGCAAACATTTTATCAAACCCATCAAACCCACGGCCACCACCTCTATTATCTTGTTGCATTAATACATGTCTTCTATTATGAAAATGTCTATTAAACATAATAATCACCCTTCTTTTTTCGATATATCGAAACAATAAACGATATATCGAAACGTGTCAAATAAATAACTATTTTTAATTATCATTTTTTGCTTATGCTTATATAATGAGTCCTTTAAGTATGCTGTATCATTTATTGATCGTGATGCCCTGGTCAACAGAAGGCATACTAAAAAAGCCACCATTTAAAAGGAGGCTTTTTTAGTATTTTGCAATTAAATTTAAAGAAAATTGATAGCAATTGCTGATAATATTTTAGATAACACCTAAGAATATGGTAATATCTATTTTAAAAACTCATGCTTTTAAAGTCGAGATTTCCAGCAGGTAATACCACTCTTTCAGATAACATTCTATATCTTGTTGGTGTGCTAAAACGATTACCTTCTTTTCCACTAGGTAAGTATTTCATAACTAAAGCTTTCGAAGATTTTTTATACACTTCATCATCATCAATTTTTTCTATAGTTTTGATTTCTTCTACTAATTTAGTAATATCTTCAAGCATCAGTTCGAAATTGATTTCTAAATTTTCTGACTTATTTATTTTCAAACTATTCCCATTCTCAATCAACCACTCGAACAAAAAGTATCCTGTCCCAGCATCAAAATTAGTTAATGCATCTGGCTGTCCTGGATATCTTATCAATCTTTCAAGAATTACAAATTCTAGTAATTCATTTTTATAAGGTAATGAATATTTATCTAAAGTTAAAATTGATTCGCAGTCTACTTTAATTTCTTCTAAAATACCTGAATGAAAATTCATTTTAGACTGTAAATTCTCATTCAAAGGTCGAGGTCCTTTGTGATGAAAGTAATCATGTAAATACCCCCAAATTGATCGAACCGTATAACATTCTTCAGCGGTTAATGTGGTGGAAACCCAATGACTTTGGTCTATTAAAACGTTTGCTCTTTGTATTGTTTCATTCATCCATATTTTTTGAAACTTATTAAAAAAGAACACTGCAAAAGATTGATTATTAATCTTCTCTTTAGTAGAAATATTTTCTGGGAAAAAAACTATACAATTTCCCTCTATTACTCCATTAGATCCGGTTATCAACTTAGTTGATTGGCAACCTGATCCTGGATGTGGTAATAATTTTTCAATTTCATTTAATAATTGTGGTTCATATCGTTGAGCAAATATTGCTTCAAAAAAATACCCTGTAGGTTTAGGACCATTTGGACATTTAACTGGACCAACAAACATTACTAATTCTTTATTGTTAGGTGCTTTTAAGTTTTCCAGGGTATTTATAAAATCTGGTTTAAATTCTAAACCTGATTTTATCCAGTTTTGAATATCTTGTTCAAAAGCTTTAGCCATTAACTCATTATTT
This sequence comes from Staphylococcus sp. GDX8P114P-2, assembly GCF_017892945.1. NCBI lineage: Bacteria > Bacillati > Bacillota > Bacilli > Caryophanales > Staphylococcaceae > Staphylococcus > Staphylococcus sp. GDX8P114P-2. Next base: position 41,428 of record NZ_JAESMB010000009.1, read on the forward strand.
GTTGCTTTATAGATATAACTTAACTTTTCATTTAATTGATAAAGTGTTTTTTCTATAAAAAATTTGTCGCCAATTATACTGCCATCTTTTGATTGATGTGCTTTAATGATAGTTGTATATGGTATTATCTCTTGTTCAAAATAAATTGTAATATTTTCTATAGATTCAATGTATTTTTTCATTTTTATACTCCCTCTTTACCATCTAATAATGTATTGTAAATCCCATTGGAACTTCACCAAAATCTTTAATTACTTTCAAACTATACTTTTGAGCTGCTGGTAAAGTCGTAATACATGCATCACTTAACCCCTTTGAACACTGTAAAGCAGCTTGAGAATTTGAGTTAACTAACTTAATATTTTTCGAGACAGTAAAATCATATGCCAATCCTGATGGAGCTGGATGTGTAGCTATGATACTATTTCCTAAATCTTTCGTGTCATCATTTGTCGCTAAAATCATATTATAAGTGGGCATTATGAAGCAATCTACTAGTGATAAATCATTTAAATTGGAAAATACAATTTTATGCAAATCTGGATAAACCACGCAACCTAACAATGCTGCAAAATCATTCTTTTTAACTTCTAATAGTGCATCTTCAAGTGTATTATGTAAAAATACTTCCCCTTCTATTTTATTTTCTTCTAACCATTTATATGCAGCTTGCTCACAGTTTGTGTTGATTGGTCCCAAAGTATGAATGAATTTGATATCTTCAATAGCTTTCATCATTATCCTCCGTTTATTTATAATTTATTAAAATTTCATCATCTAACCATTTGTAATAATTAACGCAGTCATCGTAATTATTATGAGTCGTCAAAACAAATCCCGGATATCCAGAGAAATTAGGGTATGGTTCGACAATATTTCCTACTTGCAAAAATTGGAGAATTCTATTAGTTTCTTCTTGCTTCAAGACATTATTAAAACCTTTTAAACTCGTTATTTCTCCATGGCCCTTTGTTGGCACTATATAGTTCCCTGCTATACATTTTGCCACTTCATTGCTGTTTGGTATTTCAACTTCTTGACCTAGCGCAGCAAATAAAGACCATTTAGCTAGATTAAAACCGGTACTAGCTTTAACAATGAAATGTGAAACACCGGACCCTCCTATACGTGCGCCAACTTCCAATATATAAGGCTGATTAGCATTATCAACTCTTAATTCTGTATGTGTAGGACCATTTATAATTCCTAAAGCTTTATTCGCATGTATTACTTGTGCTTCTATTGCCTCTTTTAATGAGTACGATATTTGGGCTGGCGCAATATAAACCCCTTCTTCAAAATATGGACCTTGTGGATTACCTTTATAACCAATAGAGAGAACAGTCGTTTTCCCGTTGTTAACAAAAGATTCTGCCACATATTCTGGACCATTAATATATTCTTCAACAATAATGCCACTAAAAGAATTCCCTTCATTATGCGACATATAATTCAACGTTTGTTCATTAATTGCTTGTACTGTTTCTATACCATTTTTTGCCTCTTGCTCATTATTTGCTTTGATAACGCCTAGACTTGAAAATCCAGTTTTGGGTTTAATAACTATCGGATAATTCATAGCTTTAATCACATCTATATCACTAATATCATCAATTTCTGCGTATTTTGGGTTATTTATATCATACTTATTAAACTGCTTTCTCATAGCACTTTTATCACGCAAATGTATATGTGAATGCTCTCCAGATTTAGGTAGATTTAATTCTGCTGCCAAGAGAGATGTAAAGGTTACCGCACCATCAAACAAGGTCATGACGCCATCAATAGGATCATGTGAATCCAGGTGTTTTAATTCATTTATTGCCACTTGTTCATTAAAAATATCTATTGATAGTTGTCTTTTAACTGCTGGTAAGTCAACGGGTTGCTGCTTTAGTCTATTCACCAATGTTAATCGAATGCCTAATTTTTCTGCCTCTTCAAATATAAAGGGGATATCAATATTTTGATAAATTAATACAATGTGCTGTCCCATATTTAATTACTCCTTCGTTAAGTATTAGATCTATTTTTGTGAATATTAGTGCTAAAATATTGGAAAATTGTAGTTATAACCTTAGGGCTTATGTTTATGAGCATAACACCGCATAGTATTAAAGCCGTTCCTACATACGTGTAAATATTTAATGTTTCACCTAAAAACAAGGAACCTAAATAGAGCGCTATTGCCGGGGAAATAAATAAATGTGCACTTGCTCTAGATACATGCCAATGCTTTAACAGTGTCATATATAATGCTAGACCAATGACTGATCCAACAGTTGATAAATAGAGTAATGCATATAAACTCGGCCCATGAAAAGTTCGATTCCCATTCTCTAGTAGTAAGCTAGCAAACCCTAATCCGATACCACCTATAATCATTGCTACAGCATTAAAGTTAAATATAGGCATATATGATAAATGGTCTCTTACTTTAATCGTGACTAAAGCACTACCTAGACCACTTGTTAAAATAAGCAACATAGATACAATACTTAATAGAGAATAATCAATTTGAAATGTTTGCCAAAATATTATGATAATTCCAATCAAGCTGAACAAAACCCCAGATATTTGCATCTTTGTAGCAGGTATTCCACCAAAAATTTTATTGAATATTAACAGCATTACAGCAAGCATAGACATTAACACAGAAACTAAACCACTAGATACATATTGCGTTCCCCAGTAAACAGTACCAAAGGGGACACTAAAATAAAAAATGCCATAAAATAAGGCAAGCATATAACCTTTAGGCGGCAACTTCCATTTTTTAAATATTAGCAAAATTATACATATAAGTGATCCTGAAATTATAAAACGCATAGATGATGACCAAAAAGGCAGACTATTTTCCAATCCTATTCTTTGTGCTCCCCACGTCGTTCCATTTACTAAACATATAATTACAAAAAATAACCACAGTAATGATTTATGATTCAATATTATGCACTCCTTTGAAAATACATAATTTATATAATACTATAATATTTTCTTATTACAAGAAAATTCTAAAATTTCTAAATATTTTTAAAATAATAAATTTGTTTAACATGTAAATAAGACCAAAAATGAACTAACCCTTGTTAAAGGATTAGCCCTTGCTATATTTAAAATCTATTTTGTCTCAAAAAGGACGCCTTACAAATAAGGCGTCCTTGTTATGTTAATAACTATTATATTTATTTATAACCAAAAGCTGAAAGTGCTGAATCAAGCAAAGTTACAGCACTATTTCCTACATTTGAAACTTGCTCTCCAAGAAAAGAAATTGCATTATCTTCTACTCCACTAATACTATCAACAAAATCTACGATAGCTTAGTCAAAATTATTTTGCTCTTCTATAATTGCACCTACTCCTTGTCTCTATTTCAGAGTCGACTTTATCAGTCAGATTTATCACCTTACTTAATCATTACGCAAAATATTATTCATGTTCATCTAAACTAATGAAGACGTTTGGAACAATTATCATTCAATACATTTTACAAAAATCGATAAATCAATACTTCAAACAAAAGATTTTTAGGCATAGTAAATTGCAATAAACCTTTATTTATTTCGTGTTTACATACAGTGTTGATAAGCGTAGATTAATAGTTGTAAGTAGTAATATTGTGTAGAAGGAAGGAACGTTTCATCATGAAAAATTCAATAAAATACCGTAAATTTATTTTACCCCTAATTATCGGTATACTCATCTGTGCATTTACCCCTATCAAACCGGACGCATTAAGCCTACAAGCTTGGTATATGTTCGCGATATTTGTAACAACGATTATTGCTTGTATTACACAACCTATGCCAATCGGCGCAGTATCTATACTTGGGTTTACAGCCATGATACTAACAGGCGTAACTGACATCAAAACTGCAGTAGCAGGATTTGGTAATAACAGTATCTGGCTGATTGTCATTGCCTTTTTTATCTCGAGAGGTTTCGTCAAAACTGGTTTAGGCCGTCGTATTGCACTGCAATTTGTAAAATTATTTGGTAAAAAAACTTTAGGATTGGCCTATTCACTTGTCGGCGTTGACCTTATATTAGCCCCTGCCACTCCAAGTAATACAGCACGTGCAGGTGGTATTATGTTCCCCATTATCAAATCACTTTCTGAATCCTTTGATTCGGATCCAAAGCAAGGAACAGAACGGAAAATGGGTGCGTTTCTTATCTTTACCGAATTCCAAGGTAATTTAATTACTGCCGCCATGTTTTTAACTGCAATGGCAGGTAATCCATTAGCACAACACCTTGCCGGAAGTACTGCTAACGTAAATATAACGTGGATGAACTGGTTTTTAGCCGCCTTAGTGCCTGGCTTAATATCTCTAATCGTTATACCTTACGTTATTTATAAAATATATCCCCCAAGCACTAAAGAAACGCCAAATGCTAAAAACTGGGCTAATAAAGAATTAGCAACAATGGGAAAAATATCAACCGCAGAAAAATATATGATTACAATCTTCATCATTTCATTACTGCTTTGGATAACAGGAAGCATGATTAACATAGATGCCACGTTAACAGCATTTATTGCCCTATCGTTATTATTGTTAACAGGCGTACTAGAGTGGAAAGATATTTTAAATGAAACAGGTGCCTGGAATACATTAATTTGGTTCTCAGTGCTCGTACTCATGGCAGATCGGTTAAATAAATTAGGCTTTATTCCATGGTTAAGCAAACTCATCGCCACAAGTTTGGGTCACTTCAATTGGCCCATTGTTCTTGTTATTTTGTTGCTATTCTATTTTTATTCTCACTATTTATTTGCGAGCGCAACCGCACACGTCAGCGCAATGTATGCCGCGCTATTAGGTGTGGCAGTTGCTGCAGGCGCGCCACCGTTATACAGTGCATTAATGCTAGGTTTCTTTGGTAACTTGTTAGCTTCAACGACACATTACAGTAGTGGCCCAGCACCAATCCTATATTCAGCTGGCTATATTTCTCAAAAACGTTGGTGGACTATGAACTTTATCCTGGGAATTGTATATTTCATTATTTGGATAGGTTTAGGTTCCGTTTGGATGAAATTAATTGGTATTCTATAGATTAAACAATGTCCCCACCTTTCGTCATAAGCTTTTATAATATAAAAATAATGTACACTAATCTTTATAAATATAATATAAATGTAACAACGCCCTTCACACATGGTGAAGGGCGTTGTTATTATTAAATTCTGATTATTTTAAAATTAATATTGCAATTGTTAGCCAACTCATTTATGATGGTTAATAATTTAAGATATTAATCGTGGAAAAAGAAAAAGTATTTAGTTCACACACAGGGAATAGAGGTCACCGGCTGAAAGCTTCTATATTTATAAATACTTTACTACTTTGGAGATATGTATGAAAATACATCGTTTAATAACATGTTACGTTATTCCATGAGCCTTAATTGATTAACAAATCAATTAGGGGAATTTGGGTGGTACCACGAGACTGCGCTCGTCCCTATATCTATAGGGATAAGCGCAGTTTTTTATTATAAATTAAAGGAGTGATATCAATGTTTAACGGTAATGTAAAAGTTCAATTATCAAATAATAATGTATTGGAGGTGCCACAAAATACAACACTACTTCATGTTGCTAAAAATATTGGTAGCTCTTTTTCAAAAAAAGCTGCTCTTGGAGACGTTAACGGGGAATTAAAGGAACTAAGTTATTCTCTAAATGAAGATAGTAAAGTAAATTTTATCACTTTTGAAGAACCCGAAGCTGAAGCATCTATAAGATATACATTGTCTTTTTTAGTCGGTTACGTCATTCATAATAACTTTGAAGGTATTGAAATTGCTGATATAGGTGTAAGCAATGAAAGCTTTTATTGTGATTTCCAAACAACTATTAAAAATCTTAATAAAGATGATATAAAACGCATAAATAAATCACTTAACAAGCTTATAGAATCTAATCCCACAATAAAGGTGTCAGAAGTATCATCAGAAAAAGCGCAACAATTGGTAGCTGATCAAAAATACATGCGCTATCACATTGAAAATAATGAGAATGACAAGGTTAAAATTGCTGAAATTGGGGACTATAAATCATTAATTAGTTACCCTATTATTAGTAATTTATCAAAATTGAAAAACTACAAACTCAAAAACATATCATCTACAAATTGGTTGAGAGATGTAAATAATGAAGCATTACAACGTATATCTGGTATAGCTTTTGCTACTGAAACAGCCCTAGCAGCACATGAAAAGTTTCTTGAGCAATACCACAATATCAATCATAGAAAAATAGGTAAAGAACTGGAGTTATTTACATTTTCTGATTATGCTCCTGGTATGCCTTTCTATAAACATAATGGGCAAATTATACGTCTGGAACTACAGAACTTTTTAAGAAAACTACAATTTGCAGAAGATTATCAAGAAGTATATACACCCTTTATCATGAATGAAGCATTATGGAAAAACAGCGGTCATTGGGACCACTATAAAGATAATATGTATTTTACTGAAGTTGATGATGTAAGATATTCATTGAAACCTATGAATTGTCCGGGCCATATGCTTATTTATAAAAATGAACATCACTCATATAGAGACTTACCTATTCGCATGGCCGAATTCGGTCAAGTTCACCGTCATGAGTTAAGTGGTTCTTTAAATGGATTGTTCAGAGTAAGGACATTCAACCAAGATGATGCTCATATTTATGTCACTAAAAATCAAATAGAGCCTGAAATTCTTAACGTACTTAATTTAATTGATAAAGTGTATACTATCTTTGGCTTTGAATATAGTATTGAATTATCTACGCGTCCTGACGATTATATGGGGGAAATAAGCTTATGGAACTTTGCGGAGTCCTCTCTGAAAAATGTTTTACATTATAATAATTTACAGTATACAGTTAATGAAAAAGACGGTGCATTTTATGGACCGAAGATAGATATCCATATTAAAGACGCACTAGGCAGAAGTCACCAATGTGGTACAATACAACTCGATTTCCAAATGCCAGAAAAATTCGATTTGCATTATATTAACGAGAACAATGAAAAAGAAAGACCCGTCGTTATTCATAGAGCTATTTATGGTTCTATCGATCGCTTTTTAGGTATTTTGTTAGAACATTATGCTGGTAATTTACCGTTATGGTTAGCACCAATACAAGTCAACATCATCCCTGTAAATAATCAAGTGCATTTAGATTATGTGACTCAGATTAAACAAAACTTAAAATCTAAAGGTATCAGAGTTGCTGTGGACAGCAGTAATGAAAAAATGGGTTATAAAATAAGAAACGCGCAAATTAAAAAAATTCCTTATACTATAGTTATTGGTGATAATGAGGTAAGCAACCATACGTTATCTGTGCGAAAACACGGTAATAAATCAGCTCAGACTTTTGAAGCCGATGCTTTTATAGAAAAAATCTTAACAGAAAAAATATCGTAAGTTAAAGTAACAACGCCCTTCATACATGGTGAAGGGCGTTTCATTAATAATTATTTTCTATCTATAGCTCAACGCATGTAAAACTATCTTTCTTGTTATTTTGTCAGTTCCATTTTACACTTTAATCATATCAAGAATTATGAAGGAGTGGAAAAATTGGAATTAAAACAAATATCAAATCATATTTATAAATTAACTGTAGAAACCAATGTCGGTATTCCCATTATTATCAATACCTGGTACATCGTAAACGATGACAATGTATATATTGTAGACTCCGGTATGAATTCCTACTCTAAAACACAAATAAAAGCTGCTCTGTTCCTTGGTACGCCTCAAGCATTATTTTTAACACATGGACACGGAGATCATATTAACGGCGCAAAGGAAATAGCTGAATCACTTAATATTCCAATTTATGCACATGAAAATGAGCTCCCTTATATTAATGGAGAATTACCCTATCCCAATAAACAGGTCGTGGAGCGCACGAATGTCGCATATAAAGTTCAACCCATACATCAATCATTAGACGTACCTTTCACATTTTATTTAACACCAGGCCATGCACCGGGTCATGTAGTTTATCATCATGATGGCGATGATATTCTTATTTGTGGTGATTTATTTATCTCCAGTACCACTGCTTTACATCCACCCATATATAAATTTACTTACAACATGTCACAAAATATTAAAAGTGGCACAATTATTGATGACATTCAGCCATACTTAATTAGTACATCACATGGTGAAGACATTGTTTATGCGGAAGAGTTATACCAAATATACACATTTAAATATGGAGAGGCAGAATAAGTGATAGTTGTTACAGGTAAACACCATTGTACATTAATGCTAGAATTCTTGGTAAATTGCTAGCTTCAATGACACACTACAGTAGTGGACCACCCCACTTCTATATTCTGCTAGCTATATCTCGCAAAAATGTTAGTAGAATCACCATGTCCCTATGCCTTTAGACGCCTCAGAGACTACCCTGAATTATAGCTGTGATTGGTCAAAATACTTTTGTGTATGTTGACAATTTATGGTAATATCATCATGGATAAAAATTCGAGATAATTATAGATAAGAAGGTTTAAATATATTATGACTGAAAATTTTTGGCGTGAATTACCACGTCCATTTTTTATTTTGGCGCCTATGGAAGACGTTACAGATATCGTCTTTCGTCATGTAGTTAGTGAAGCAGCTAGACCTGATGTATTTTTTACAGAATTTACAAATACTGAGAGCTTTTGCCATCCAGAAGGTATACACAGTGTTCGTGGACGCTTAACATTCAGTGAAGATGAACAGCCGATGGTCGCTCATATATGGGGTGACAAGCCAGAGCATTTCCGCGAAATGAGTATCGGTATGGCAGAGATGGGCTTTAAGGGCATTGATTTGAATATGGGGTGTCCTGTAGCTAATGTTGCGAGTAAAGGTAAAGGGTCTGGTTTAATTCTACGACCTGAAACCGCAGCAGAAATTATTCAAGCATCCAAAGCAGGTGGACTACCGGTAAGTGTTAAAACACGACTCGGTTATTATGACATAGACGAGTGGAAAGATTGGTTAAAACATGTCTTTGAACAAGACATTGCCAATTTATCTATCCATCTACGTACACGTAAAGAGATGAGTAAGGTTGATGCACACTGGGAATTAATTGCAGCAATCAAACAAATGCGTGACGACATCGCACCAGATACACTGTTAACGATTAACGGGGATATCCCAGATAGAAAAACAGGCCTTGAGCTTGCTGAAAAGTATGGCATTGATGGTGTAATGATTGGCAGAGGCATTTTCCATAACCCTTATGCTTTTGAAAAAGAGCCACGTGAACATACGAGTAAAGAACTGTTAGGTTTGTTGAGATTACATCTTTCATTGTTCGACAAATATTCCAAAGAGGAATCTCGACTATTCAAACCCCTACGCAGATTCTTTAAGATCTACGTTCGTGGCATCAGAGGCGCTAGCGAACTGCGTCATCAATTGATGCAGACCAATACAACCGATGAAGCCCGTGCATTACTTGATGACTTTGAAGCTCGCATGGACGACGAAGTAAAATCCTAATACGTTTGCGTATTGGGATTTTTTTATTATACAAAATTACTTCATTTATAATGGCAATACTTTAATATTACATCCAGCCCATTAAAATTTTGATATGACACCAAAACGTGTTACGATTAATATAACACCTTTTGGTGTCATATTTTTTCTGGAGGTCTTTGCATGTCTAATAATTCTGAGTTAACGGAAATTAAAAAAGTTGTCACCTTAAATGCCAATCAAGATAAAGTTTGGGATGCTGTCGCAACAGCTGAAGGCATCACAGCTTGGTGGATGCCGAATGATTTTGAACCTGTAGAAGGTAAAGCATTCACCTTACATGCAGGGGAATTTGGAGATTCTCCTTGTAAAGTAACTAAGATTAAACCCAAAACGATTGTCAGTTTTGATTGGGGGAAAGATTGGAATCTTACTTTTAAACTCAAAGCAATCGATGACCATACTACTGAATTCACCCTTATTCATTCAGGTTGGGACGACAATAAAGAAACAGAGTTTGGTCAACCACATTCTGTTGTCCAAGGCTTTATGGACGATGGTTGGGATGAAATCGTAAATACACATTTAGTAAATTACGTGACGTCATAATGCAATCGGTACAACCAAAACACGATGTATTTCATGCCATCGCTGACCAACATCGTCGTAAAATTTTAATGTTGCTTGCTAATGATGAAAGATCAATTACATCAATCACTGATGAGTTTTCAATTTCAAGAACAGCGGTCAACAAGCATTTAACCATACTATATGAATCCAACCTTGTAACCAAAAAAACATCCGGCAGAGAAACCAGATACAAAACCCACGCGCAAGAACTAAAAAAAGTGAGTGACTGGTTGCAGTATTTTGATGTGTACTGGGATAATAAGCTGGAAAACCTTAAAAATTATGTGAATGACAATTAAGTTAAATTATAAAAAGCCTGCTCTTATTATTTGCTATAAGAGCGGGCCTATTTTTATTTTTTCAATAAATCTACTTGCTTTCACTTTAATTTACAATGAGTTATAAAATGCTTTTGTTACTTTATGTTTACAATTAATAACTGTTTAATTTTTATATTCAACATCTAATGATAATTGGTCATATGATATATTATATTTTTCGAAAAACTTGTTAATATAGTTCATTTTTCTTTCATTGGATAATTGTACAAATAAATATACACCTGGGACTATTTCCTCAGTATCATCTGTTTTTTCGCTAAATATAGCTGATTCAAAGCCAATTTTTGTGTCTATTTTTGTACATTCAATCAATGGATTCAAATCAATTTTAGCCAATAATTTAAATAGCTCTACAAATAAACCCTTCCATGTTTTTACAGGAATATATTCATCATTAATAAATGTAAATCCATGTATTTTATAATTAGAAAAAGTCTCATTACCATCATAGATATACATTTCTTTTTCTTCTATCATTTCATGTATTGTCGATTCAGGAAAATCCCAAATTTCTAATGCAGAAGTAATTAGCTGATTTGTTCTCTCAATTATTTCAGCTTCACCCCATTTGTCACTTCTAGCTGGTAATTTGTTTAAATTAACAAAATGACTTTCTTTAAAACCTTTTTCCATATTTTGTTTATCTTGGAAACTTCTATTGCTATATTTTGAATTATATCCAGTTATAGTCAAGTTTCCTAATGAGTTGACATAATTTTCATGAATTCTTTGGTAATTATTTCCTAATTCATTTTTCCAATCAGAGCTTAATTTTTGTGGCATAATATGTTCAATACTATAATCTTTATTTTTTAGTCCCTCGTAAATTGATAATGATTCAATGTGGTTATGGTTTTCTAACCTTTCAAATATATATGAACGATATGATGAATTAATATTATACCAATCATTATGTTTAAAGTTTCTAATTAGTTCTTCATCCGTTGGTACTCTTCCAGACCCTTGTTTTTTAAGTAGTAAAAATATGATAACTTCTGAATCTTTATATTGATTGTTATGTTTATCTTGAAACTGCCTAAAATCTCTATACAAAGTTGCTATAACTTTATTTAACGCATTCGAAGGTGTTTTGGTAATTATCCTTCTTGCTATATATTTTTCAACTAGTTCTACTATTTTGATAGCTTCTTCTTCGACAATTTTATTAGAAACAAAATCATTAATTATAGCCATTATAAATGGTCTAATTACAGTGACATTTAATTCTAAAAATCTATTTAAAATTACATCTATTTTCTTTGTCCCTGTATTACACTCAAGAATCATTTTATAAGTATTAGAGAAGTCATTAATGTCTTCAAATAAATTTTGTTTATCAAAATCAAGATTATTATAAGTGGTCTTAAATTCATCATACACATTTGATATCTTTGGAAATTGTGCATTTTTGATTGTTAAAAAATACCTAAAAAATTTACTTACTTCGAAATGAGTATTTTCTTCTAATGGTTGCCAATAGTTTTGAAAATACTTATTTTGTTCAGGCAAATTCTCATTCATAAGTAAGAAGTTGCGTATTTTATCTGCATCTGTTAGAGCGACCCCGGTTGAATTGAGACTTTCAAAAATTAATTGTGGGTCATCATCAGGTGAATTTAAATTAACTACCATAAATTGAAGCTTTTGTATTGAACTCATTAATTGATCAATTGAGATATTCATATTATCAATACATGAATAAAAATACTCATAGTTTAAAGTAATATTTGAAGATTTGTCATAAAATTTTTCATTCCCAAATAATAATTTATATGACTTATAATCTCTTGGATTAGGTTGTAAAATTAATTTATCTGTAGTATTTAAGTATTGATCTTGTAAAAAAGTATTTAAAACATATTCCGGTGTTAAACGTACTTTTTTAGCTTCTTCTTCATTTTTGTCCAACCAATTTTTTATAGCTAACATTAAAAGAGATAACGTTGTCAATCTTTGTTGCCCATCTATGACAATTATATCTTGCGCATAATTACCTGGTTTTACAACTATACTACCAAAAAAATGTGTTTGTTTATTGCTTGTTTCTAAATCAATTAAATCCTCAAACAGCAATTCACAGTTTTCTCTCTTCCAATCATAGTTCCTCTGATAAACAGGAATAATAATTTGTATTGCTCCCCTTAAAAATTCTATCGCAGAGCGGACGTTTCCATCCATAAATAATCACCCTTATTTTTATTTATAGTTATATACAGATTAACATATACCCTATTAAAATAAATTGTTTCATAAATATTTTGTGATTTTAGAGTATATACTTTAGTTAAATGAAGAAGTTAGAAGTTACGTACCACCCATCTAATAATTTCAAGAAAAGCACCTAATACTATGTGACTACGTTAAACTCACTTCAAAATTTCATTTGGCAGTCGTTTTGAAGGTTACGGCATAGTGGCGTCACACAACCCGATGACTCACCCCACCGTATTTTTATATGCCTGTTATCTTTCAAGTAAATGTTAATATAAAAGCTTGCCCCTTTTATTAAACCAAAGGGAGCAATCAGCAATAAAATGTAAGATTTAGAACCCGGCGTCGTAAATCTATTAAAAAATGGATATAACATGCTGATACAACTATTAAATATGACCGCAAACATAACGACTGACATTAAAATATCTATCAGTGGATGAATGTCAGTCTCCAATAATAAAGCTTAGATAAGCAGGGGCAATCCCTATCGACGCTTTGTTGCCTTTACTAAACATGATATAAATCCCCCACTAACATGAATTGATAAATGGTTTTTAAATTGTGCAAATTACAAGGAAGTATGATATTAATCACTTGTAACTTCTAATTTTGTTTCAAACTTACTTTTCAAACAAAATATAAGCACATTTGAATCCTGCAATACTGCCAAAAATTATTAACACCAAAATAACAGACGCAATATTATTTATAAAAAAATATAAAATGCTATAGTGGAGATATATTAAACAATTGTTTTTTAAATCAACATGACTAAGGGAGTGTTTCGATGTATAAAATAGGTATAGCCGGAGCAGGCGCAATGGGTGGACGTATTGGTGTTTCCATAAAGGAAGCAGGTTATGATGTTACACTTATAGATCATTGGGAAGCACACGTCAACCGTATTAATACATATGGTATGGATATTAAAACAGAGACGGAGAACTATACAGTCGACATTCCTGCTATATTAGCGCAAGATGTAACAACTGAATTCGATCTGATCATTATATTGACGAAAGCGATGCACTCTGAAGCAATGTTAAAACATTTACTAGCAGCCGGCTGCATCCACGAAGATACAGCTATCATGAGTATGATGAATGGATTAGGTCACGAAGAACGATTATCACAAATCGTGCCATTATCACAAATTTATCTTGCTGTAACGATGTGGACTGCAGGACTACGTGGTCCAGGACAATTGTTACTAGAAGGAGAAGGCACGATCCATTTACAAAGAGCTGATGGCGAAATGGATAGTCATACTAATAGCATACTTCAAATACTCAACAAAGCAGGACTGAATGCACAAATTAGCGACAATGTGTTCGAAGCGATTTGGTCTAAGGCGACCTTAAATAGTGTGGTAAATCCATTATGTACCATTTTAAACAAAACCATTCACGAATTTGGTAGCTACCCGCATTCAGCGGAGATGGTCAAGCCTATCATTGATGAAATTGTCGCAGTGGCTCAAGCCAAAAGTATCGAATTGAATAGTCATGACCTTTTACAAAAAGTCGAAGCAGCTTATCCCAAAGAAACGCAAGGCCTGCATTACCCTTCCATGCACCAAGATTATGCAAACGGACGTTTAACTGAAGTAGATTACCTTAATGGTCAAATAGCTGCGTATGGGCAAGCAGCCAATATACCGACACCTCGCAATACCATGCTCACTCAGATGATCCATCAATTAGAAACAAAATTATAATACCGAGTGGCAGTTGACCAATTATTTTCTCGATGAAGTATGGAAGCACACTTCATTTTTTGTGACTATTAATTTACTTTTTAAAACTATTCTATAAAATATTAACCTTCATCAAAAACTCTATATAATATTAACTATATGTAGAGTGAATGTAGGACATACAATGCAAATTTGAAATGAATAGGTGATGTATATTGGATATCCAATTAGCACAGTTAACTATAAACTTTAAAACAGAAGAACCTGCTCCGTTTTTTCAAGTAAATAACGACTATAGAGTAAGATTCGATATAGACAATATTAATCGTTCGAATCTTACTCACATCATAGATATGCTTTTTAATGACACGGACAATATTAAAATTTCTTATTACTTCGGTACATTAGTTCCATATATTTTCAAAGAACCCACTCGCATAGGCAAATATATTTCAATTAATAGTTGGGAAGAGCGATTATTTGAAGCAGAAAACGAATATGATAGTAAAGACATATATAAGATTGTCATCATTAAAAATGTTAAAAAAGCTGAAATAATTAATTATCTGTTGTACTTAAAATATGCGTTAAAAAATCCATATATGTGCATTTATAATGACTACCATTTACTCAGTAATAGTACGGATGTCATAGATATTGTGAGTAGTTCTACGGGTATGATCAATAACTTAAAAACACGCTTCGCCCCCATTGTAGACCACTTTTATGATGACCATACGAAATGAGACTGGAACATATCAATAATGTTCCAGTCTCTTATTATTTATATATTTTGTTTTAGCAATCTCAATTCACCATTAGTCATTGATTTTAAAATCAGTTCTAATGAAGTCACACAACCCGACGGCTTATTTTAGTGGTATTGTTATATGTTTAGCAATGTCTTAAGAGTCACACCTTTAACTTAATCATGATTTTATATCGATCCAAAACCTACGAATACGCTTGCCATTGTCCTCTATATATGGCGTTCCTTCTAGACCTCCAGCATTTTGAATCACTTTCGCAGAACCAATATTATCTTCATCACAAGTTACAAGAACCCTTTGAATACCCAGTTTCTGACAAATTTTTAAGGACTCTAATAAAATTTTTGTCGCATAGCCTTGTCTTCGAAATGAAGGTGCAATACCATATCCAATATGTCCGCCTCTTTTCAAAAAATCTTCCGTTAACTCATGTCGTATATTTGCAGCACCAATAATCACATTGTCTTCTATATAGAAATACGTTGAATTTTTCATCCAATCCTCGTTAGTTTCTTGATACTTCCAATCACTCAACACCTCTTCATAATCCACAAAGCGACTAAATCTAGTAGAAAAAGGAACGATTTTATCTGTATGCTTCCAGTCATCCCAATAATTTAAAAATGCTTGTTTATCTTCTATAGTTAATTTACGAAACGTCATCAATTCCTCACTCCTATTTGATGTTATTAATAAACCAGTCTAATATTGTATATCTAAATTTTTATTCTAACTCACTGTGATGATCAGACAAAAAAAGACTGCAACTCATAGTTTCAGCCTCTTTATATTTGTGTTTTCAATATCACAAGATATTTCTGTCATTCAACTCTATCATTCTTTTACCATATGATTCTTAATGGCATCTATTATTTTCGGCCACTCTTTTGTATGAAATTCGTGACCGCTTCCTTCTAATGCTAGCATTTCCGAATTTGGAATTTCATTTTTTAACGCAAGTCCATGTTCAAAAGGTAACACGAGATCTTCTGTTCCATGTATGATTAAAGTAGGAACTTGTATAGCTTTAATTTTATCGTTGTAATAATCATCGCCTGTTAAACTTGCATGGTTAAACATACTTGTTAAATTATTCGCACGGTCAAATTCTTCTCGTGCTTGTTTTCGTATACGTTGCTCCTCGTATCCATACTTCGATCCAGAAAGTAATTTGCCACCTTCTACTAAATATTTCTCTACTTCTTCTTTATTTGACCAATCAATGTTTTGACCTTGAGCATGATGTTCTAATACGCTTGAGTCCATTGTTGGTAAGTCTAAACCGCTATCTTCACCACCAAACAATGAGGTAGAAAGCAACGTCAAACTTAAGACACGGTCGGGATAATGATGTGTAAGTACTTGAGCAATCATACCACCTAAAGACATGCCCATAACATTTGCTTTTTCAATATGATAACTATTCAAGACATTAATGCCATCATTTGCCATGTCCCTGACTGAATAATTCGCCTTGCCATGTTCATACACCGTTGAACGCCCAACATCCCTATTATCATAACGAATGACAAACATGCCCTTGTCCGCAAGTTTTTCACAAAACGCTGTATCCCAATACACCATCGATTGCGTAGCACCATTGATTAATAATAGTGCTGGATTTGAAGGGCTACCGAAAGATTCTGTGCAAATCTGAACACCATTTGTTTCAATTATTTGCTCACCCATATGTCTTCCTCCTAAAAATTCGATTATTATACTTTTATGCTCGTGAAATTATGATTGCACCCAAATATTTATTGTAATAATTGCATTACTATATCATCATCAGTATACCCAGATAAAAAAAGTTCAACCTGTATGGTTTATCAGATACATCCTAAATTTATCAATTAAACTGCTAATTATGGTTCATGCCATGAATTTTACTATCTAACACCTTTTTCCAATAATTTTCACGTTCTAAAATAGTATCTACTTTCGATTTAGTATCAAAAATTTCTAAAATTGAATATTGGAAATGGCTGGTAATATGTTCTGCACCTTTTTCTTCTAATATTGATAAAAATTCTTTATTGCCACCTGTAAGGTTTACTAAATTGGCATAATTAGACCACCTTTGCCATATACCATCTGTATTACCAGAAGCAGAACCAATATATAGCTGACCATTACTTAAGTCAGTAATAACATAGACTCCTTTCACATAACTTAAAGCTTCTTTCCAACTTGGTTCATTATGTTGAATGATTTGTTGTAAATCTTTATGTTTTAAACATACATTTTGGTACCCGTTAAAGTGACCTAACTTTACATTTGGTGCTATTTCATAAACTTCAGGATTCAATTGATCCTGTATACTATTATATTTTCTATTATAAACATCTCTACCAATAGGTTTTTCAATTTTTATAATGAGGCGTTTAATGTACGCACTATAATCATCTAACAATGTTAAGTTATACCCTACTTTATTGAATACTTCAGGTTGCTTTGTCTCTATTTTATAAATGCCACCAAATATAAAATACTGTGGTCCATAAGGATAATATTGTTCGAATGCAATTAAATAGTCTGCATGATTAAGATTATTGTTCGGTTGCTTTGTCTTCCATGCATTCATTTTTATCCATTCTTCATTATCTTCCAATAAAAAGTCCCATGCGCGTTTATTAATATCTGACGCATTCATATTAAATTTAATCTTTGTTCTGTTATCATCTGAAACTTTTATAAAATCTGTTAATTTTATCATTCATATCACCTATTCTATTTCTTTTAACACATAAAAAAAGCAAAGCTCGTATTTGCCTTGCTTCAAGTATGGACAATTCAACTCAAGTGAATGCTGTTATACTTTTTAGTTTCTTACTTCACATCAACAACTTTAAATTCTTGGCATACTAAATCCATATCAATTGAAAATTCTATATTATATGAACTTAGTTCTTTACGGAAAAATCTTTCATGCTCATTATACCAGTACTCATAGCTCAAATCACCTTCACCTTCTAAAGCAGCAAATGCTTCCGTAACTTCATTCATCGGTGTGATACTAACTTTTGTGAATTGTATAATACATAATGGTTCACTTTTACCATTTAAAATAATCCCATACTGTCCTACTGCTGGTAAATCTTCTCCATCTATATCATGTAAACATTTTGCTGAACAAGTTGCTCTTTTCACACCTTGAACAACCAATTCTCCTAAGTCATTGCCCATTGCTTCTGAGCCATCTCCAAACATCCATGCTTCAGGCTGACTTTGCGATAACTTATGCTTCTTTTGAAATTGTTCCCAATACGTTTTTACACTTTCCATTATTATCCCCTTTCTATTTGAAACCTAGACAAAAATGATATTTCAAAAAATCAAATTCCTTTAACTTTCACGTATACATATTGATATATCTTTTCTAAAGCATACTTAATATTCTCTCTACTTTCAAATGTATATGAGAAGTAAAAAATACGGTTATAAACTGATGTCTATAACCGTACTTTTATTTTTATCATTTTGTATCCATTATCTTCCTTCTTTGCGTTCTCTTTCTTTTAGTACATAGCTTAATAAGTCTAACATAAGACGTGCGGCAGTCTGACCTGTCATGCCCGTTGGATCATACATCGGCGCCACTTCAACTAAATCAAAGCCCACGACTTCATTATGTTTTGCTACGGCTTTTAATAATTCATTTACTTCATCATACAGTAAGCCACCTGGAGATGGTGTTCCTGTCCCTGGAGCAATCGAAGGATCTATGCCATCGATATCAATCGTGATATAGAGTTTTTCACCTTCTGGGATACGTGCAGCTAACCCTTCTGCGCCTTGTTCACGCATTTGTTTGGGTGACAATATAGTTGCACCATAATCACGTGCAGCATCAACATCTTCTTTTAAACTACTGCTGATGCCACGGATACCGTATTGATAGATATTTTTCACGTGATCCATTTCAGATAATCGTCTAATACAACTACCATGACCATATCGTTGTCCTGAACGATGATCCGCCCAATCTAAATGGGCATCAATTTGTAATACATGGAATGGTCCTAACTCTTCAAGACCTTTACCAGTAGCTGCTGTAATGGAATGGTCTCCACCGATAATGACTGGCATCACACCTTTATTCACAATGCGTCGTAATGTTGCTTCGGTATTATCATGACTTTGCATAAGGTCCCCATGGACGATATCGACGTCGCCTACATCAAAGACTTTCCACTTAGGCCCTAAATAAGTGATGTCATTTTCAATATCATACGCACCATCCAAGCCAAAGCTATATAATGTAGAACCTTCTCTGACACCTCTAGGACCCATGCGTGCACCTGATTTCCATTGTGTTCCCATATCATTTGGTACACCAATCACTGCTACATCTGCATTGAGTTCCTTCAATTTATCAATATCGTCACATACGGGGTATTTACCAAACGTACAAATTCCGGTAAATGGTAAATTTAATGTTTGTTTTTCTTCTGGATTCATCATAATAAAATACCTCCATTTATTTAAAAGTTTAGATACAATTAGGCTTCAAAGACTTTTCATACATGGTTGCAATTAAAATAGCGATTGAAATGATGCCAAAAGCTAATGGGGTTAACATACCTAAGGCACCTGCTAAATGTTCATTGTGAAACAATTCCACAAATGAACTATATACCGCAGTAGAAATCGCAATACCAAAGGAATAACCTAACGAACTCGCCATCTTATAAATACCTGAGCCGATACCTACTTTATCGTCACTCACATGAACTAATAGTGTATCTAGTGACGGTGTTGCGTATAAACCAATACCAATACCTGCAATTAAAAATCCGATAAACACTACGATGATGTATGGTAAATTAGGTAAAAATGTAAAAGCCCCAAAACTCATACCAACGCTGGCAATAATAATTGAAATAAACATTGGTTTGTATGGTCCAATCTTTTGTAACAAGCGCTCACCTACACGAATCATTAATAACAAGGCTACAATATTACCTAATGTTAATAACCCTGTTTCAAATGCTGTAAAGCCTCTCCCAACTTGAATATAAGTATTCGCTACAACGATTGTACCTGCGATACCATTTTGTAAAAAATTCGTTAGTACCGCACCGGTAAATGGTTTGGACTGAAATAATTCAAAATCTATAAACTGATGTTTTCTCGTTCTTTCAAAAAAGATAAATGCAAACGTTAATACGATAGACGCTATAAACAAAGCAACTATAGGGAAGCTTAACCATCCTAAGTCTTGCCCTTGGGTAACAATAATATTAATCACTAATAGTGTTACAACGAAAATTGAAAAACCAATGATATCAAATTTCTCTTTATTCACTTTAGCTACTTTTGTTTCTTCAATATTTTTCAGTAAAAACATTGCAATAACTGCAATCACAATCGACAGTACAAATATCATTCGCCAGTCAAAGTAAGTAGCGATTAAACCACCAACAAATGTCGTTATACCACCACCACCCCAAGAACCAAAGGACCAATAACTCAAAGCCCGTTGACGTTCACTTTCTTGAAAGGTAGTTTTTATTAACGCTAATGTAGCGGGCATAACAAGCGCCGCTGATAACCCTTGAAGTACTCTGGCAACAATGAGTAACACAGGTTCTGTTGCTACAATGATAAGTAATGAGCCAACAATACTTATAACTAAGCCAACATAGGTCATTTTCTTTCTCCCAAGCCTATCAGCAATACCGCCACCAACGACAATAAATAAGCCACAAAACAGCGAAGTTAAACTTGTGGAAATATTTAAGATACCTGATGACACTTTAAGATCTTTTTGCATTGTCGGTATGATATTAATCATTGATTGTGCAAATAGCCAAAACGTTAATATTGCTAAAACTATGCCTAAAATATACAAATCTATTTGTCTTTTAGCTTTCATGGCAATCCCCCTTTAATTTGAAGGTTCCTTCAAATTAATTGAAGTTTAGCACCATGATTATCATTCGGCAAATAGATTTCTGAATAGTCTGATATTTATAACTTTTATAATTCACTAACAAAACAGGATAACATCAAGGTTTAGTTACATTATTTTGCGATAATATGTCAGCAGTTATAAAATTTATTTATATGCTTATAAAAGTACTTAACTTACAACAGAAAAAAGCATTAAGTAGCTCAAGGTTACTTAATGCTTGGACTTATTCTACGTCAAAATAAGTTTTACAAAATGCGATAAAATGCTTGATATCCGTATTCAGCGTTTCTTCTCTATAGAATAACCATGTGTTCCTCATAATATCCTCACCATTTTTAAATTTTAAATCTTTCATATAAAATTGGTCATCTTCTACAATGCAAGACTTAGGAACAATGGCATAGCCCATCCCTTTTTCAACAAATTTTTTACAGATTTCAATTTTATCAGTTTGGCAGATATTTCTTGGGTACGTATCGTAACGTTCATTCCACCAGTCGTTGCTTAATTTCGTAATAGAATTTTCTAATTCAATATAGGTATTAAAATTTTGATGTGATTTATAAACAATGCGGTATTCTTTTGGCAATTGCTTCAAATTGATTGGTTTATTACTAATTATGGTTAACGGATCTTGTTTCAACAACATTTTTTTGCCGTACCAATCGTAGTCTCCTGTTAAAATACCAACATCCAAATCATTGTTTTCCAACTGCTCTAAAATTTCTACACTCCAACCACTCGTCATAGCAATATAAATATCTGAATATGCTTCATAGTACTGTTTCATTAATTCTGGCATCGTATATATAGCAAAATTAGTATTCGCTCCTAATTTCATGTTCCCTTTGAGTCCTTCTCGCAGTTCGTTAATATGCGACTTTAAGTTTTGAATTTCAAATAGCACTTTGTTTGAAAATTGAACGAGATATTCACCCTCTGGCGTGAATTTAAATTGATTCCCTACTTTTTCTATAATTTTAATCCCAAAATCTTTCTCAATTTTCTTCAACCTATATGATAATAACGGTTGAGACATAAACAACCGTTTCGCAGCCTTAGTAAAACTTTGTTCCTGATTGAGCATCGCTAAAATTTTATAATCTTCTTCTTGCATCATAAATCCCCCTTATTTAAGCCACTCATATTCATTTTACACTAGAATATTTTATTGAAGAAGAATTTAAGAAAAAGTACCAACAGCAGTAGCAACGGATCTTTAATCTTTTTCATCTTAGGCGGTATGTGCTCAGTATTTGCATAAAATAAAACACTTCATTAAATTCATGTTATATGAATTCGACGAAGTGTTTTTTCTTTTTATAATAAAATGCTAGCTAATATAGGAGCAACAACTACAACAATAACACCTACAATGACTAGTGAAATAGATGCCATGGATGCTTCAGTTTCACCAAATTCCTGTGCAGATGAAACACCTAATGAATGACCACTCGTGCCAAGTGCCAAACCACGTGCAATCGGGTTGGTTATATTAAATAGTTTAATTAATTTAGAGCCTAAAGCATATATAATAACACCATTTAAAATAACTGCTAGTGATGTTAATTCTTTGATACCACCGATATCTGCTGATACGGGTAATGCAATGGCAGTTGTTGCACCTTGAGGTAACATAGACGCTACAACACCATTAGAAAATTGGAATGCTTCTGCGATAAGAGAAATACAAACAAGTGCAGCAGTTGTACCGAAAGTGATACCACCTATGATTTGTTTCCAATATTTTTTTAAGACCTCACGACGTTTATATAAAGGTATAGCAAAACATATTGTTGCTGGTTCTAAGAAGAAATTGATGATATCTCCACCAATTTTATAATTTGCATAGTCAATACCTGTTAATTTTAAAAATACGATGCCGACCACCATAGTGAAAAATAATGGTGTGAATAAGAAAAAGCCTTTTGTTTTTTTAAATAAATAAGTTGCAATGATAAATGGTATTAGAGATAGAAGCATACCAAAATAAGGTGTGTTGATCGCTAAATGTTCAATCATAATTTATCCTCCACCAATTTTTTATGTTTTGATTTTTTTGGAATAAAGGATTTTGTAATAATCATCTGAGATAAAAATCCTGTACATAACAACAAGAGTAATGTTGAAATGATGATTAACAATATAATTAGGATTGGGCTAGTGCTTAAAACTCCTAATGAATTAATGACTGAGACACCTGCGGGTACGAATAAGAAACCAATATTATTCGTTAAGGTTGTACCTACCTTTTCAACCTCACCAAGTTTAACAATACCAGTACATAAAGCAATAAATAATAGGACGAGTCCAATCACTGAAGCCGGCATTGGTACCGGCATAAAACTTTCGATAATATTTGAAATAAACATAATAATAGCTATAACAAGTGCTTGATGGAAAAAGTTATATGTTTTAGAACTTTTATTTTCTGTGTTCTGTTGTTTATTTTCTACTTCCATTTTAAATTGCCTCCCAAATTGATCTTGAGTCAATTATAAAATGAAAGCGATTACTATAGTGTGGTTTTAATGTGACTTACGACACGTAGGAGCTGAAATGCATTAATTGAAATGTGACTATCAAGATAAGCCCATCATCTGTTTAAAGGCCTTCATATACGAACGGCTAACTTGGAATTTTAATTGGTTTGTCATTGTAAGTTGATATGTGTAATTGAACCAATGCTCAATCGTTTGAATATGCGCTTTATTAATTAGTGTCGAGCGATGAATGCGCATGAATTTTTGCGTTACAATTTTCTTTTCGTAATGGCTCAAAGGTTCTGACGTTTCAAAATCTCCAAGTGTTGTATTTATGGTTGTAATACCGTTATTAACTGAAATTGCGATAATATCATTTAAATTAATAATATGAATGCGTTCATCTACCTCTATAGGTAATACTTTACTGGGCTTTGCATCTTCTTGACTATTTTCATTACTTGTTGAAGGTGTTAAATCAAGATTATTCTGTTGTTCACTCGTTTGTCCAATGGCAAGTTCGACTTTGTGAATTGCTTGGGCAATACGTTGTTGTTCAAATGGCTTAAGAATATAATCAATGGCATCTAATTCAAAAGCCTTAACAGCAAATGTATCATGTGCTGTAGCAAAGACGATAAATGGAGCATGTTTCATTTTCTTTATTTTGTTCGCAAGGTCAAGGCCACTTTCATCCATTAAATTAATATCAAGAAAAATAACATCATAATCATCGTAAAGTAATAATTCTAACGTCTCAGAAACATTTTCAGCTTCATCAATTTTTTCAAAATGACGAATTTGATTTAGCAAATAAGATAGTTCATTCCGTGCTAAGGGTTCATCATCTACAATAATGGATTTCAAAATTATTCCTCCTCTATATTATGGTACGGGATTGTGGAACTCACAGTTGTACCGTGTTGATTAGATAGAATGTGAAGACTTGCATCATGACCAAACAGCCCTTCTAACCTGTGATTTAAGTTTTCTAGCGCACTTCCAGTACCAGATTCTGAATAAACACTGGTTTTGCCAATTTTATTAAGTTTTTCAGTAGGAATACCGTAGCCATTGTCAGTTACAGAAATCACAAGGCCAGTTTGAAATTTGTGTGCTTTGACAATAATTTCATTATTATTTTTTCTGTTTTTAAAAGCATGTTTGATAGCATTTTCAACAAGTATTTGTATCGCAAAGGGTGGAACCAGTGCACCATAACAACTTTCATCAATATCAAAAGATACATTAAATCGGTCTGGGTATCGTGCTTGCTCTAAAGATAAATAAGATTCAACTTGTTGCAATTCATTTTCTAAAGAAATGGTGTTGTTGCGCGCGCCTTGTAAATTTGATCGGAAAAATTGACTAAGTTGTAAGAGTAACTCACGTGCTTTTTCACTATCAATGCGTACTAACGCTGAAATAGTATTAATTGCGTTAAAGAAAAAATGCGGATTCACTTGTGCTTGTAATGATTTAATTTCAGCATCACGTATTAGTGCGCTTTGCGCTTCTGCTTGACCTAATTCAAGTTGGCTTGAAAAGATTTCTGCAAGTCCTGTTGCTAACTGTTTATCAGAAACGTTCACATCATATTTGTTAGTAAAATATAATTTCAATGTACCCACAACATCATTTTTCACTCGTAAAGGTACAACAATAGCTGCTTCTAAAGGACACCCTGGGTGATTACAACCTATGTCTTCACTCGAATATGCTTCTTTTAAAGTACCAGATTGAATAGCACGTTTAGATAAATTAGTAATAATGGCTTTTTGTGCAACATGATGGTCACTTGCTACACCAACATGGGTCAAAATATCTTTACGATTAGTAATAGCAACTGCAGATACACGCATTAAATCAAGTATAATCTCAGCAGCTTTTTTCGCTGATTGCTCATTCAAACCAGAACGGAAATAAGGTAATGTTTGATTAGCAAGTTGTAAGACATCGTGTGTTTGTATCGCTCGAGTTTTTTCTTCTTGTTTAATGGTAGATAAAATAATAGATAAGAATATGGCAGTACCGATAGAATTTATAGAGATCATTGGAATTGCTATGAGTTTAACTAATATCCAAGCATGATCAGTGTTATTGGAAAAAGTGAGAATACACAGCATTTGAATAATTTCTGTAGTGCCTCCAATTAAAGCACCTTTGACAATGGTAGGATAACGTTTAGCTCGCATGGCCTTATAACCAAAGTAACCAGAAACGATTGCTATGACAATAGAAGAAATCAAATAGATATATGCATCTGCACCACCAATGTAAACACGATATATACCTGAAATTAAAGCAACTGCTAAAGCTACAAACGGTCCACCGATAAGCCCAGATACACCTATAGTCAAGACACGTGTATTGGCTAAAGAGGCCTCGGGATCAAGATGGTTATAAATTGTGCCATTAATAATTTCATCACCACGTATTTGTATACCTGTGAAGTTTGAAATCATGGAAAAGCAACCAAAAATAATAATTAATTGCCATTGTGAACGTCGCTTTTCACGCTCGTTCATCATTGTTTTAAAATGATTGATGTTCATTAAAATATAGGCAATCAAAATGATTAAACCTACACGTTCAAGTAGAAGTATAAATAAATTTAACATAACGTATCCTTATAATTTTTATTAGCTAGAGCTATATATCAATAACTAAAATATATTGTGTAAATTCATTCTTAGACATATAAAAGCACAAATCATATTTATCATAATATCAAGAATTACCACATATAATTGTATCGAACATTGACTTATCCGAAAAGAAATATATGATGATGCCAGTATCACAACTTTACTAAATTAGGGTTTCAACTATGGATATATATAATTGTCATTATTAAAAGTTAACTCACAACATCATTGTATAGTCCTTCTACCATATTTGTTATTTTTTCACATAAATCATTAAAAAAATAAAGACCATATAAAATAGTCTTTATTTTGCAATACAATATTATTTTTCATCGTCCATTGAATTATGCAATACATTTAATACTAGGCCACTCACTGGTACGAATGTTTTACGTTTTGTAGATTCTGTAATCACTGAAGTTAAATCTTTATAAATTGCATCTAATGTTCCGTTATTTTTATATTCAATGACTATGCCATTCCATAAAATACTCATATTCTTGAGTTTCTGCTTCAAATTCCTTAGATCTTATTTCAAAATGGTGTTTGGTATAAAAACGCATAGCTCCTTGATTTTTCTCATATACATGTAGGTTAAGTGCATTATAATCTTTTTTTAATCTTTCCAGAATTAACCTTCCTATACCTTTATTGCGGTAATTTTCTATAATAAAAATACCTGCAATGTATTGTTCATATAAGCCAGCAAATCCGACAATTTGGTTATCAGCATAGTACACATAAATTGTTGAATCTGGGAACATTGTTTTTACTTTAGTAAAGTTATCAACCCAATAGTCACGTTTTATAAAGTCATGCGCATCTAAATTGGAGTTCAACCATATATATGAAATCTTTTCTATTAACTCAGAATCCATATTTTCTAATTTTTTAATCATAACATCACCCCTAACACAATATAATTAAATTTCATCTATGATAGCAGACTTAATCCATTTATTAAATGCTAACTTTATAATAATTCCGAATTACTATGATTTATTTTGTATATCATGGTTTTTAATCCCTTAATATGACGCTGTTAATTTAAAAATGAGCTGATACTCATTATAAGTATCAGCTCAGGTAATGGGATATTCTACTACTTTAATATTGTTATACGAAGATCATGATTTTCTTTCTCTGAACATTAAAGTTAATGTTTTTACTTATTGTTATTGTTCTTCTCCAACTACTGTAAAACGTTCGTTTTTATGTTGTGCATTTTCAACTTCGTCTATAATTGCAATTGCAAAGTCAGCATAACTAATATAACTATTACCCTTTGAGTTAACTAATAGATTATCTTTACCTGCTTGATAACTACCTGTTCTGGCACCTTCTGCATTAAAGTCAGCAGATGGGCTCACGAATGTCCAAGTTATATCTTGTGCCGCTTCTAAATCTTGTAAATTTCTGCCTTGGCCTGTTGCTGTTGGTACAAATATTTCAGGAAATTCTGGTGTCTCAATCAATTTAGTTGTTTGTGCTTCATCTACATATAAGCTACCAGCGCCACCTACGATAATTGCTCTTGTATTTGTGCCTTGTAATGCTTCAATTAATGCACGACCTGCTGTTACATGTGCTTCTTCTTCACCAAGTGGTGCACCAAAAGCATTTACTACTACATCTAAATCTTTTAAGTCTTCTGAAGTAATATCATATATTTCTTTTTCTATGACGTTTACATTTTTATTTGATACTTTTGCAGCATTTCTAACAATTGCCGTTACATCATGACCTCTGCCAATCGCTTCTTCTAATACAAGACTACCTACTTTACCAGTTGCTCCAATAATTCCAATTTTCATAATAAATTCCTCCTAATTTTGTAATTATAAAATATTTAAAACAAATCCAAATTTGATTTAAATAATGATTCTCACTGTTTAGCTCACACTCTAACAAGAAGTGGCATCAAGACCACATTGCAAACCTTCAGTAATATTGTCTTGAACTAAGGTGGTTACGGCATTTTTCATAAAATTTATCGAATACATTTAGTTGTAATTGTAATGGTTACAGTTACATGTTGGTTATACGGATAAAATTATCCGTTATTCACTAGAATTTTATTAACAATATTGTCTAGTGTTACACTTTTTAATACAGCTTCCATTGCATCCTGAGCATTTTCTAAAATAACTTCCAACACAATTTGAATATTTGCACCAACCGTACAATTGATATTAGTATCTTCATGTATTTGGAATAGATGTCCTTGTTCAACAACTTCCACAGCTTTATAAACATCAAACAATGTAATCTCATCTAGTGATTTCAATAACCTAACGCCTGAATTACCACGTGACACTTCAATAAAACCAGCATCTTTAAGTTTCCCCATCAATCTTCGAATAACTACAGGATTCGTATTAACACTTTCTGCGATTTGACTTGATGTTAAAGTATATTCTTTTTCTATCTTTAATAAAGCTAATATATGAACAGCTACAGTAAAACGGCTGCTTATTTTCATTATTAACCTCCTCATGTAACCATTATAGTTACAACTTTAGTTACAGTCAATAGAATTGTATTGAGTATTTTAAGTTACATATGATATGCTCCTCCCTATCAGTGATTTTACTAAACCTTTTATATTGCTTAAAAAAATAGGCAAGTTAGTATTTAAATAACTTTAACTCACCTACATATTCGTAAGGATATTCATTTGATTCAAAATTTGTATTATTTTAATTCTAAACTAATATTAAATGATAGCTTTCTATTTACAATGGATTTATCAGCGCCTTGTCTAGTTCCTCTATTTTTATGAGAGGCTTTATATTCCTGAGACGCTTGCCAATGCTTGTAAGCTGCTTCGTCATGCCAAAACGTAATAATAACATAATGTTCATGTGTACGATGTGGCTTTAAAAACAATAGATTTTCAAACCCTTTAGTATTCCTTAAGTGCTTATCTCTATTTAAGAAAATACGTTCAAAGTCTTCTTCTAGACCAGGATTAACATATAGATGATTTAAAACTGCATAACCATATTGAGGCAAATCATTAATTTGTTCTAATATAGTATATTTATATGCGACATTAAATCTATTAATAGTTACCTCATTATTATTTACGTCTAAATAAATACGATGCATTTCATTGTTCAACAAATGAATCACTCCTTTTTAATGACTGACATGTCACAATTGCTTAAATTTATCCATAACATAAGCTCTACTATCTTTATGATTCACAATAGCCTCTGGATAATCTTTTCCAATTTCAATATGATAAAGTTCTTGTAACTTACTCTTATATTTAGTTGGATCATGAATATACTTACTAATCACATCATTAAATATTTCTAGTTGTGTTTTAATAAAATAACCTTGCGCATCGAAACGCTCACTTTGACGTATAGGATTAAACATTCTGAAATAAGGCACTGCGTCCGTCCCCGTTGATGCTGACCATTGCCAACCATGTACATTAGATGCATTATCATAATCTATCAAATACTGTCTAAAGTAGTCCTCACCCCAAGTCCAATCAATAAATAAATTTTTCGTTAAAAATTGAGATACGACCATTCTCAAACGATTATGCATATATCCTGTACGATTTAGTTTCTTCATTGCGGCATCAACGATTGGAAAGCCAGTTTGGCCTTTTCTCCATACTTCAAAATGCGCTTTATTATAAGACCATTCCATACTTCGACACTTTTCAGAAAAGGATTTAGTTGCAGTTTCTGGATATTGTGTCATTAATACATAATAAAATTCACGGAATATAACTTCTCTTATAAAAGCTTCATAATTTGTTTCATCACTATCGTAACCTTCAAGTAAATCATTTATAATTTCACGAATATCGAGTAGTCCATAGGCTAAAGATCTACCTAATCCACTTACAAAATCTTGGGTTACATCGTCAGTCAATTTATCATAACGAACTATGTCACCATTTAAAAAATCATCCCAAGCTTTACGTGCTAACTTTTCTGCATCTTTACTGTTTGTGAATTTTAGATCACTTTGATTTAAACCCTTTTCCGCAATTTGAGCCAACTGCTTAACTTGATAACTTTTCTTAGGGGTACGTACTAAATCTTGACGATTTGCTTTATAAAAACTGGTAAACACTTTATAAGGCTGTTGTTGTTTATTAAAAGTCTTTGTTGGTTCAAAATAATGATTCACACGTTGTCCAATTACTGTAACTCGATGGTTTTCAAAAGCTTGTTTTACATGAGGATAGTCATATATTTCCTTGTGATAACTCATAATATCTTTTGCTACTAATACATGAGATAACGCCAATGTATCAGCTAAGTCACCTAACTTGTCATACGTGACAATATAAGGTTGTATGTCATACTTATCTAACGCATTTACAAACCCTTTTACAACTTTATGATAATAATCACGTTTGACTTCTGATGCGTCAGTTAAATCTTCTAAAGGTAAAATAAAATACAATTTATTTATTTCATTTTGGTGCTTCACTATATAATGAAACAGTGGATTATCTTTCGTTCTAAAAACTCTGTTAAGTATGACTCCTAAATGCATTTTATTGCCTCCCAGATTATTTTTACATAATAACTTTATCGAAATAGCTGAATTTGTATATTAAAGACTCTCACTATTATAATCGTCCTTTAACTTAGAATGATATTTTTCAATCATATACCCATTATAACTTGTGTATAATTCACTAAAAAAACAAAACCAATGTTAACACTGTACATATTATAGGCAACTTCAGGGTATATTATTATCAGAGGTGATTAAATTATGAATAACGAACAATTACAAAATGAAATTGAAAATATATTAAATACATCAAAAATAGGTGTCCTATCTACTGCACATAACAATACACCTAATAGTAGATACATGGTATTTTATAATGATGGACACACACTTTATACTAAGACAAGCATTGAGTCTAAAAAAATTGCTGAATTTAAAGATAATCCCAAAGCTCACGTACTTATAGGTTACGATGAAACGAATAATCGTAGTTTTCTAGAAATTGATGCTAATGCTGAAATACTGAAAGATCAAGAGACTATTGATTGGATTTGGAACAAACAAGATAAGTCCTTTTTTGACTCTAAGGATGATCCAAACTTGTGTGTGATTAAAATAACTCCTAAATCCATAAAGATTATGAACGATAAAAAATTAGACACACCTCAAACCATCACGTTTGATTAGTTAAAAAGGCGAGCCTGGGACATAAATAGATGTCTCAGGCTCGTTTTCAATTTGGCAGTAGGTGACTGAATTGAAAATGCGATTATATCAAGCTTTTTTCAATCCTAGTCACCCTTGCCGGGGTGGGACTACGAAATTTATATTAGAAAATTTGATTTCTGTCCCACTCCCGTTTTTTATATACCATCATTAATATCTGCTAACATAGCATCAACTGTAATTTTAGCGCTCGTCAATACAATTGGTACGCCTGCCCCTGGATGAACACTAGCTCCAGCAAAATACAAATTTTTGTAATCTCTGCTCACATTAGGTGGTCTGTAATAGTTACTTTGCGCTAAAGTAGGCATTAAACCAAAGGCTGCTCCAAATTTAGCATTATAATCTCCTTCAAAATCCTTAGGCGTATAAATAATTTCTGTCACAACTTGCTTTTTCAAATCTTTTAACGCTTTAATCGTAGAAAGCTTATTGTAAATAATATCTTTCACTTGTGTGATTGTTGACTCATCAGACCAATCCGTATCACCTGTTTTCAATTCTGAAACGGGCATCAGCACATAAATACCTGTTTGACCTTCTGGCGCTAACGACTGATCTTCCACACTAGGAGCGTATACATATATTGATGGATCTTGGGATATTTCCCCGGAAAATATTTCATTGATATTACTATCAAAATCCTTTGAAAATATAACATTATGTAACAAAATTTCTTCGGATAAATCTTTATCAACCCCTATATACATTAAAAAGGCAGAACAAGAATAGTCCATATTATCAATTTTCTGTGTCGTATACTTCTTAGGATGATGTTCATTTTTAATTAAAGATGAAGTAGCATATGGAAAATCAGCAGTACAAATCATTTTGTCATACTTTTCTATATGTCCGTTTACTTTTAGTCCCTCCGCACGCTTATACCTACTATCAATGATAATTTCTTCAACGTTTGCGTTGGTATAAATTTGAGTACCTAATTCTTCATTTAGCGTTTGAAGCGCTCTGACAAAGCTATACATACCACCTTTTATAAAGTGAACGCCAAACATTAACTCTATCATGGGTATAATTGAATACAATGACGGGCTTCGTTTAGGGTCGATACCTATATATAATGTTTGAAACGCTAAAATCTTTTGGATTTTTTCATTATCAACATATTTTTCAATTAAATTATCTGCTTTATCAAATGTTTTGAGTTTCATACCTTGATATATAGTAAAAGGATTATAAAAATCCGTAGGTTTCCTAAACGTACGTTCTAGAAAATATTTTCGTGCTATTTCGTATCTTTCGTATATATCTGTTAAAAAGGACATAAAACCATGCGTAGAGTTAGGTTCAATACTTTCAAGCATATCTCTTAATTGAGCAAGATCTGTAGGAACGCGAATTTGATCTGTTTCACTAAAATAAACATCATATATATGTGATAATTGTTTAATTTCCAAGTAATCATTCATATTTTTTTGAGCGTAATTAAAAACGTCTCGATAAATCTCAGGCATCATTACGATGGTTGGTCCCATATCAAATGTAAATCCATCTTGCTTGATCTGATTCATCCTGCCACCTATTTGTTGGTTCTTTTCATATAAATCTACTTGGTGACCGTTTGCTGCTAATCTTGAAGCTGCAGCTAAACCTGAAACCCCGCCGCCTATAACTGCAATCTTCATAATGTTTCACTCCTATTATATTTCGCACTAAGTTCACGATAAATTTTCATTTTTTTCAATTTGCTTACATATACTTTCTTATGCAACGTATAGTTTGCCTTCCTTACTTCCACAAGTATTTCATGATAAGCTATCGCAGCTAATTCGATAATGTAACGTACCTCTTCGTCAAAATAATTAATACTGTTTAATGCAATATCATATAACCTAACTGCCTCTGTAGCGTAACTTTCCCACAGTTCTATATAATTTGGCGTAACTCCTTCATAATATATAGAATGTAGATTAACTCGATATTGAGCTAATTTTTCTACACTTAGATAAATTCTTCCATTTTGAAAATCTTCGCCGACATCTCTTAAAATATTAGTTATTTGCATTGCCTTGCCTAAAGCAATCGCAGCTTCTTCAGCTTGCTCGAAATTATTTTCATTTGATGAAGTTAATATAGGAGTTAACAATTCACCGACAGTACCTGCCACACCATAGCAATACTCATATAAATCTGAATCAGTTTTCATTTCTTTTAAAACTAAATCTTCTTTCACATATTGAATTAAAGATTCAAAAGGTTTTTTAGGTATTGAATATGTATTCAATGTATTACTTAAAGCATTCATAATAGCTGCATCACTTTGATACGCTTGAATATAATCACAATCGCTATAAATCACATCTAAATCTCTAGCTATGCCGTTTAATTGCTCAAGGTCTTTGTATTTATCAATACTGTCATCTATAATTCTGCAAACTGCATAAATAGCCCAAATTGCTTTTTTCCTTTTTAAATCCAAAAAATCAAAGGCATATGAGAACGTTTTCGAATGTGTTTTCATTATATTATGACAGTGGTTATAATCTCTCTCTAGTTGATTCATTTATTGGCCTCCTCAGTATGCCTAAAACTACTTAGCACTTATATATAAACTAAAGTTATAAATCTATTCTACGGCCTTTCCAAAGTGTACGTTTGAACACATTTACATCTAACCATGATTTAAAAAATATTGCGACAAAGCATGTAAAAAGCAATGGATGACATAAACTCGCAATGAGATTAAAACTTCCTGTTCTTCGAATAAATATATGAAACTGTAGCGCATATATAAAATATAAAGTAATAGCTAATAATATATATAATAAACCTAAATTAATTGACAAAAGCACTGCTAAAATTGCTCCAAGTGAACCAAATAACCATAAAATCACAAACATAAGTGTGGATTTTTTAGTTATTTGAGAGCCAAGTGCAAAGTGTTTACTCCAACCCTCTAATAGCGCTTTATATCCTTGAGAATACATTCTAAAATTGACCACATCTTGGCCCTCGTACAAATTAACTGGCAAATCATATTTATGATATGCCTTACTTATTGCAAAGCCTTCAATGATTTGATTTTTAGCTTTCAAATGTCCTTGTGTCAATTTATAATCTTGCTTATTTGTCACAAGGACTGGTCCAAACGCGCCTTGCTCATTATTTGCTGATTTCGTGATTGAAAATTGATTCATACCTACGATTGTCATTAAATTAAAAATCGCCGATATATTTTCATATAGCTTTTTTATCTTGTGATAAGGTTGTATTGATAACAAACCTTTACCACCTTGTAAATCATATTGATTGGCTATATTTTGAATACTATCATCACAAGCAAACTGAACATCAGCATCAACAAACATCAATAAATCATGCGTTGCATATTTGCTACCTTGCCAACAAGCATGTGACTTACCTTGCCATGTAGTATCATTTTCAACAATATATACGCTCGCACCATAATATCTAGCAACAACTTGTGTCTCATCAGTTGAACCATCATCCATAACAATTACTTCTATTTCTTGCTCTTCACTTATACTGTTAAGTAATTTAGGTAAGTTCTCCGCTTCATTTCTAGCAGGTACAATAACACTGACGGCTGTCTGACCTCTTTCTTTTCCGAAGTTATTTATAATCGCTCGACGCGCATACATACACATTCCACTTATTAGTGATAGTATCGTCAATACTATTGCTATTATATAAAGTATCATTCAGCCTCAACTACTTTCTCCATTAATAATAGCTTCTGCTACTTGCATACCACTCAAAGTAACCATAGGCATACCAGCGCCAGGATTTACAGAACCACCTACAAAGTACAAATTTTTGAAGTACTGACTTTTTTTAGGAAATTTAAAACCTTTATTTTTCTTCTTATTGGAGACTACGCCATAGATAGCTCCTTTATTAGAATTGTATGTATTTTCTATATCATGTGGTGTCCATACGTCTTCATATACAATGTGCTTTCTCAAATCTTTCAAGCCCATGGACTCTAATTTATCCAATATACGTTCTTGGAATTGCAGATATTCTGCTTCACTAAATGGTTTATGCTGAATGTAAGGTATGTGTGGCAATATTTTTATATTCTCGTGTCCCTCTGGCGCCTGTGTCTTATCTGTTTTATTTGTATTCACTACATAAATAGTCGGATCTTCAGGCAAAACATACTGGTGAAAAACTTGATCATAATTAACTTTAGAATTACTTGAAAAGAAAAAGTTATGATGTTGAAGCTCTGGATAACTTTTGTCCACACCAAGATGCATGACATAACCTGAACTAGCTGGCTCAAATTTACGTTCCAATTTGTTTATTTGGTTTGCATCAAAATTCAATAAATACTTATAAACAGGGATTACTTCCATATTAGATATAATGTAATCTGCATATATTTCCTTATTACTTTCTATTGTTATCCCTGTCACCTTATTTTGACTATTATAATTGATACGTTTTACAGGGGTGTTAAAATGTATGCCCACACCTAATTTTCTCGCTAATTGTTCCATCGCTTCCGCTAACTTATGAATGCCACCATCTACGTACCACAAACCTTCCTCATGTTGCATTTGAGGTAATAAACTCAATACAGCCGGAGCATCATAAGATGAGGAGCCTACATATTTTATGAAATAACCTAGCATTTCTCTTAAATATGGGTTATCCACCCTTTTATTAATGGCTTGTTGCATTGTATGAAAATAATCGAATTGCTTTAAAGCTGAAAACGGACCATGATAACGAATAATTGCAAACATAGTATCTAATCCCTTACCAAAGTAGCTTTTTTCAGCAACTTGATGTATCTTTTGTGCGTAACTAAAAAACGAAGAAAGTTGCTCTATATCTTTATTTGTTAACGATTCATTATTTGTTAACGTATCTTCCATGGATTCATATAAATCTAAAATTTGGCCATCTGGATAAACGTTTCTAATCTGTAAACTTAACTTACGAATGCTAACATAATCTTCTAGCCTTTCATCACATCGTTGAAATAAGCGTTGAAATACTTTAGGCATGGTTAAAATTGATGGACCGAGATCAAATCCATAGTCATCTATGTCTAATCTATTTACCTTTCCACCGATATGCTTATTTTGTTCATATAAATCCACTTGGTAGCCTGCTTGAGCCATACAAATTGCGCTAGCAATCCCTCCCAAGCCACCTCCTATGACAACCACTTTCTTATTTCCCATTTAATCACCTTTTCTTTTTTGTAATTTATTATAAATACGTATTAACTTAGGGCGATTATAGCGCTGAACAATCATACAAGGCACATTAGCTATAATGACATATATAAAATTAATTATTTTAACACTTTTTGACGCTTTAAAAAACGCAATAACAGGAAATATGGATAGCAGATGAACCACCTCTGCACGTCTAGTTTCTAATATAAATCGCTGTATATCATTCATATTTTTAGATAAATCGAAAGTCGCTTTACTACTGATATTAGGGTTAAGATTTTGACCGTCTGGCAAATAATCTTTCCAATATTGCACTTTAACTAATTGTTGCCATAATTGACCCTCTTGTTCAAAATTCCAACTTCGAAAATAGTTATTATCTTTTTCTAAGAACTTATAACTAATACGAGTACCAAGTTGAGCAATAATCATTTGAACTATAAACCAATATAGCGCAATATATATAATCTTTTTCATCAATTTAATGCTCAGATTTCGCTGTATAGCTTGGGTTATCTTTATTTAAATACCAATTACCAGCTGTTAAATAAGTAGCAAAAGCGCTCCAAATCATATATGGAACTAGTAAAATGCCAGCAACTTTTTTTACATTGAAAAATTTTACAGTTGTTGTAACTACTGCGCCCAGTAATACAACACTCTCTATCAACGCACTAAAGCGTAATTTATATTTGAAGTATAATATCGACCATAGATAATTCAGGCTTAATTGTGAGTAATAAGCACCTTTCAAAGCCTTACTAGTAGATTTATTAGTCACTAATGCATAAGCTACGCCCATCGTTGTATAAAGTATTGGCCACACAATTGGAAAGACATAGCCGGGTGGTGAAAAAGGTGGTTTAACATTATTTTTATAATCTTTTCGCGCGTTTTTCACTGCAAATTTCCCTATAAATTTACCACCTGTAATTGGTGTTATAACTTTTATAATTGTTTTAATTATCTCGTTTACTTTCATAGTTGATCCCCTCTTTTTTTGTAAAAGTAACTAGCCTTTATTTTAGCCGTTACAGTTCGGCATTGGACATGTTATTTTTTCTAGCTAAATACTTTTTCAATCCATATACTTTCAAAACAATTGCACCTGTAATAACAATTGGCAAAATAAACTTCTTCATATTAAAGTATTCTCCTTTATTAGTTTTTTGGCTATTAATCTTGAATTTAAAAAGATTCATTACACTTTTATGCACTTTTGCTTGGGTATACTTATATACCCACCAAGGTAACGTCGGTTCATATTCTTGTAACGCTATGATACATGCGTCACTATTAGGTAATCTTCTAAACTCTAATCTCGCATTACCACCATCTGAATCTAAAGCGAAATCTCCACCAACAATTCGATATAAAATTCTCTCATTATTAGAAGCTTTAAAATCTTTACTTAATAATAGTAAGTCCTTATTTAAACACGGCACACTAATCGTAAAGTTATCTTCGTTAAAATCACTATTAACGACATTTAATGTAATTCTATTTAAAAAATTTGCATATGATTCTGCCAATTGAATCATATTTACATCTTTAGGTAAGACTACCCTTGATATTGCTCTAACATCTTTAATATCGCCCTTACGTGATGACTTCCCTTTCTTTTGTGTCTTAGTTTCTTCTTCCAAGGCATTACGCACACTTTCCTTATAATCAATCTTGCCTATAGAAATGTCTTTCACAATATTTTCATCATTTCTAATCATATCATGAATTAAGCTATCCATTAACGGATAGACCATTTCTTTTGGAACACCTGAAATAAGTTTCACCCAATATTTACTTAGCCAAATGGGAATAATAGGCAAATCTATCGTAGGTAATCGTTTATCTAGTACCTCTGCAGTTTGCTTGAACAGATCTTTATAAGTCATATGACTAGGTCCACCAATATCTATCGATTCGTTCTCATTTGGATTACGCTCTACAATTTTATATAAACCGTCAATCACGTCGTCTATTGCAACTGGCAATGTTGTATTATAAGCCCATTTTGGTAGTAACAGGCCAGGTAATCTTTCTACTAATTTTTTTAATATAGGGTAAGAACTTCCTTTAGAGCCTATAATCAAACCAGCTCTTAAAGTACTTACTGGTACACCATATGATCCTAAAATCTGTTCGCACTCTAAACGGCTTCTTAAATGTGGTGATAATTCATTTGTATTAGGTATCAAACCACTCATAAATACAATATGCTGAACTTTGTTATAACTTGCGGCTTTAGCAAAATTATCAGCTAATAATGCATCCATATCTTCAAAGCTCGCCTGCGTCAACTTAGCTGAAGGCATCATAGAATGGACAAGATATATAGCGATATCAATGTCCTCCATTACCTCAGTGATTTCATTTAAATCAAACAAGTCAGCTGCCTTCCAAGTAACATTGTGTTCATTTGATTTATTTTCTATATTTCTAGAAATAGCTATAATTTCATAGTTATCTTTTAATTTATTCATTAAGTGACTACCGATATATCCCGAAGCGCCTGTTAATAATATTTTTTTCATATATTTAGCCTCCAAATAGAAAAAGATGAGCAGGTAAACTTTACCTCAGCTCATCTTTTACGTAACGAGCTCACTTGCTCATTATCTTAATTGACAAGAGCTCCAAGTCTCTTACTTAATGTTGTACCCTTTTTAAAACTTTTCAATCTTTATTAGCACGAATTATGAAATAACTCTACGAAATTATCACAATTGTCTAGAAAAAAGGGATAATCTTACTTGCTTTAATGATGTCACTAGTGTAAAAAAACTCTTTCCCCTTTCCTGTATAAGCTGGAATTAATATCATATTTGCTTTAGCGCTATATAACCATTCTGTATTTAAACCAGAATTCAATATATCTTGATATTCTTGAAAAGTATTTTCCCAATTTTAAAATCACGAAAAATTCAACTGCTGATCCTTTTGAACCAGGTGACTTATACTAAATTTCATCAACTATATCTTGATTATAGTAGAACATCGTGTATGTATAATTTCGAATTAGAAGATTCATGCGATTAAATAATATATTTTGCCAATACTCGATTTCATGATTTTTTTCAAATCAAAAAATGAATCAGTTTTCTAATATAGAGTAATTAAATGGGAGCTGATCATGTAAAGCATTCATGTATGCAAATTCAATTGTATGATACTATTATTTATCAACTAATTTACACACCAAAATATTAAAAATCTAAATCCTAATAAACTCATATATTCAAGCTTTTGCCATAAAAAATATCACAAAAGTAACAACAGACTTCACCTTTTATATAATGATCCTTATTTTTTTCATCGCTTTTTTATAATAGTGCAAGTAAATAAAGCAAACAAGACCAGACAATAAGAATGCGAAGCTATATCGAAAAAGTAAACCTAATTGTCCAATTCCAATATGAAATAGCTCAAAAAATCTTCACTATAGTCAGTGAAATTTGCTACTTGAACATGTATAAAAACAACAAATATAACTGCCGAAAGTCATGGCTTTGAAAATTGAACTATCTCTTTAGGTTTAATCAATTTAATTAACCCTTCTAAGATTTTCCGGAAAATGTATAATAAATATTATTATTCATCATCTCTTCTTTAACTTTATTTATGATACGCTTCTGCGTATCGGTTAATGATGCGGTTTTTAATTATATAATTTCAATTAATAAGGTAATGAACAGTTTTTTGATAAATGTTATTCTTCTAAAATTCTTTTTAATTTACACACTAAAAAATATCCTCCTTAACAATAATAAGTTATTTAAATTATTGATTAAGGAGGATATTTTTATATCTATTTATTTCTCAATTTAGAACTAGATTTTTATCGTGCTTTCAGCTCATTTCCTGTCATCCATTTATGATTTTTAATGATTTTACCATTATCTTTGGATTTGTAATCAACTACGTAAACAGTAGTCTTTTTCACGTTATCTATATTGGCTGTAGCACCTTTCATACCAGACATATGACTTGCTTCTAATTTAACAGTATCGCCCTTACTAAATCCATCTTTAGGTGCATCTTTAATCTCTTCGTTTACGACCCATTTATGATTGTTTACTTTTTCATTTCCATTTGTGGGTTTATAACTTACAACATAGGCATATGTTTTATACGCACCTTTTACAGTAGCTTCTGCACCTTTCATACCTGGCATATGCCCTGCTGTAATCGTTACTTTATCTCCCACTTTAAATTCACCCTCATTAGTCGATTTCATATCTTCTGGAACTTTACTTTCATCATTATGCTTCATATGGCTCTCACTTTTTTGGTCATTAGTGTCTTTATCTTTTTCATCATTATTGGAGCAAGCTGATAATATTAGTAATGATCCTAATATCATAAAAAATAATTTTTTAATCATAATAAAACTCCTATCTTTTATTTTAATTTTAATGTAAAGGCATTAATTGCAACAATAACCGTACTTAGTGACATTAAAATAGCACCTATTGCAGGTGATAAAATCAAGCCGATAAATGCTAAAACACCGGCTGCTAAAGGTACAGCAACAATATTATAACCTGCACCCCACCATAAGTTTTGCACCTTGGTCTTTGTCATGTTTCCATAATCCAGATGAATGTGGGGATGGTGAGTTTTGAACAAATCCATTAAAATGTATCTGCTTCTTCGGCATATGTTTTTCCTCCTAAATGTAGTTTCGTTGTGCTTAATAGTGACTGTTGAGGAAATTTTAAAATTTAATTTAATATTTTTTGAATTACTTTACTCATTTCCTAAGATGAAAATTCTCAATATATAGAATTTTCAGATAATATATATGCTAGTAAATATAGCGAATATTATATACTTCGTCAACGCCAAAATGGTAAATGATATAAGAATAGTCGGATTAAATCGGTAAAATGTTTTTGTTTATTTTTAGGAAATCAAAATTTATCGATATTTGTGTTTGCTACTTACAATGGTATAAAATATAAAAGAGATTATTAAGTCACATATATAAGAATCATGAACAATTGAACGCAATTAGTACGGACATTCAAACATTATTAGATTTAAAAACAGAAAGGATACTATTGAATAATGAATAAATTACAAAAAGATGGTTATTCAAGATATGATTTAATGAAAAGTTTAAATTATGAGGGTATTGAACAAGATTATAATGAAATATTAGCGTACTTTGCTGATCTACCTGAAGATGATTATGCCCCTAACCTTAATAAATATAGAAGATACTCTAGAGCAATCGTGTTACCTGGCACAGAAGATGTTTTTTGGCTTCCTACCATTGAAAGAAATGGCGTTGATTATTCTGCGTATTTTCAAGGGAAGTTTAATCCAGAACATTCTGGCTCATATAGAGAATTCCATTCTATTGATGAAAATATAAGAAGTAATAAATTGTTGAACGATATTATAATAGCCAACTATCATGAAACGTTTTGGAACGAAGAGGATAAAATTTTACCGATTCATGTGGGTGTGC
This sequence comes from Staphylococcus sp. GDX8P114P-2, assembly GCF_017892945.1. NCBI lineage: Bacteria > Bacillati > Bacillota > Bacilli > Caryophanales > Staphylococcaceae > Staphylococcus > Staphylococcus sp. GDX8P114P-2. The sequence goes on from NZ_JAESMB010000009.1 coordinate 83,504, forward strand.
ATTTCGTTAAATTGTATGTAGAAAATGACGGAGATAAAGCTGTTTCCTCACCGAACTGTTTACACCAAGACGGAGAGCCGTTTACTTTTGCTCATTTAATTGAAAGAAAGAATATTGTTGGTGGAACGAATGCTATCGCTGTACCGGAAGCTGCTGGGAATAATCCGGAAGATACTGATGAAAACAATATAATAGAAGTTTTTGAAATGGAGAACCCTTTAGAATCCTACGGCGTTTACGACCCTAATGTAAGTCATTATGTAAGTCCAGTTGAAAAAGGATCAGAACAAGGTACAGGTCTTAGATCTGTCATATTAATTGATTACCAACAAACAGTTGTTGCAGATGTCGATGAATAATAAAATCCCCCTACTTGTATAACAGTAGGGGGATTTTAAAGTTCATCATTACGGCAATAAGTTAAATTCAAACTAAAAAAGCAATGAAATAAGTGCGATTATAGGGAGCCCGCCTTGTTTTAAAATTATAGATTTTTGACTAGTAATTGTCCCATATATAGCAACTAAAATGATATAAATTAAAATACAAGTAATTAATTCTCTAGGATTATGGGAAAAGAACAGCGCATATAATAACATCACACCCAGAAGTCCATTGTATACACCTTGGTTTTTCATAAGAACCTTTAAATTGGGCTTTTTTAATTCTTCCTGCTTAATATTGAATATTTTACTAGTTCTAAGGGAAGTCGTTTTAATCGTTTGTAATATCATTATATATATAAATTCAATAGCAACTAATAAAACTAAAATTACTGTAACAATACTCATAAATGAATACACCTCTTTTTCAAATGAACTTTCCATATATTAATATCACAACTTTAACTGGGGAGTAATAAATTAAGTGATTTGAAGTAACTCTCCTTCAATAACTCCAATTCTTTTGTTCAATACTTCTTTTTGGTTATTCAAAACCCCTAAATGTACTTCTAATATTGTTTTTATATCTATTTCATTATCATATAGCATACCTGTATTTTTTTTGATTTCTTTTAAACTCATATTCAAATTACTTAAACATTTTATGAATTTTATCATTTCAATATCATCTTTACTATAGAGCCTTTTATTATTAGTGTCTCTTTCTATAAATTTTAATATCTCCTTTTTTTCATAAAATCTTAATTTACTTTTACTTATATCACATATGCTTGCTACTTGATCAATATAAAATTTTTCCAATGTAAGCACATCCCTTCTCTTAAACTAAGGTTTAACTGTTATATTATTATATAACCACACAAGAGGAGGAAAAACAATTAAAAAGCTTTGATTTTTATACTTCAATAGCAATCATTATTACAAGAAATAATTTTATTTAAGCAAGTCAGTTTAAACACTAATTAAAAAACAGTAAAACGGAGGATTATTATGCAAAATGAACAAATTGTATTAAACGAAAGACCAGAAGGATTACCTAAAGATGACACTTTTAAATACGAAGCAATCCAAACAGCAGAACCTAGTACGGGTGAAGTACAATTAAAATCTATTTATATTTCTGTGGATCCTTATATGCGCGGAAGAATGAATGATTCAAAAAGTTACGTTAAACCTTATGAAATCGGCAAACCAATTGATGGGCATGTTTTAGCGAAAGTTATAAAATCCGAAGTAGAATACTTGGAAGAAGGAGATTATGTTACGGGTGTCTTACCTTGGCAAAGAATAATCACTACTGATGCTAATCAAGTGACTAAAATACCTTCCACAGAAGTTCCTCTACATTTATACTTAAGCATTTTAGGAATGCCAGGTATGACAGCATATACTGGTTTGTTGGAAATAGGTAAACCAAAAGCAGGAGAAACAGTTGTTGTATCTGCTGCTTCCGGCGCTGTAGGGTCTGTAGTAGGACAAATTGCTAAAATAAAAGGCGCAAAAGTAGTTGGCATTGCCGGTGGAAAAGAAAAAACACAATATTTAACAGACACATTAGGCTTTGATGCGGCTGTTGATTATAAAGGCGATGATTTTGAAGCACAACTTGCCGCATCTGTACCAAATGGTATTGATGTATATTACGAAAACGTCGGTGGAAAATTATCAGATGAAGTTTTCAAACATTTAAATACATTTGCACGTGTACCTGTTTGTGGTGCAATCTCAACTTACAATAATACGCAAACTGAAATGGGACCAAGAATTCAGGAAACACTAGTTAAAAGCCAAGCCCTAATGCAAGGTTTTGTAGTAGGACAGTTTGCAGAGCATTTTAAAGAAGCAAGCGAACAACTTGCCAAATGGGTAGCTGAAGATAAAATAAAATCACAAGTAACAATCGATGAAGGTTTTGATCAATTGCCTAATGCATTTAGAAAACTATTTTCTGGTGAAAACTTCGGTAAACAAGTGGTTAAAATATCAGAGGAATAACTTGAGATATAATCTAATATAAAAGTATATGAGATAAAAAACACAATTAGCTTATAATAAAAATCTCACTCATCAAATAAGATGAGTGAGATTTTGTTATTTTTTATAAAGTTTTTGGTGAACTGTTTGCTTAAACTGTTGCGTAATCTTTTTTACCAAAGAATGTTACAAGTAATAACATAATTATTGATAGTGGCAACCCAATTAAGATTGGATGTAGACCAAACGGATGACCTAGTATTTGCCATATCACTGCTGAACCAAGCCCACTCCACATTGCAATGTTACCTGCAAGCTTCGTAGGTTTTTTCCAAAATAGACCGAACATCACTGGCGCAAGTAAGCCTGAAACTGACATTGCAGTACCTGTTACCATAAGATCTACTAATCCTGGGATCATAAGCGCCAATACTAAAGAAATCACAGCTACGATTAACACTGAAAGTTTACTATACTTTAGCTTATAGTATAATAAAACTATAAATTAGCTACACTTAACTAAATAACTTTTATAAGGCAGGTTAGTAGATTATGCAAACAAATGAAACTAAAGGAATCTTTAATGCTACGGGGGCTAATATTTATTTTGAATCAAAAGGTAATGGTGAGAATATATTATTACTTCATGCTGGAATTGCAGATTCACGTATGTGGGATAATGAATTCCACTTATTATCAGAAAAATATCGAGTAGTTAGGCTTGACCTTCCTGGATTCGGCTTAAGTGATTTCACAGGAGGAAATTACTCTTATAGTAATATTATTAATGAAATACTTACACATCTAGATATCAATCACACTCATATTTTAGCAGCTTCATTTGGTGGGAAAATAGCTATTGATTTTTATCTAGACCACTCAGAAAAGTGTCTGAGCTTAGCACTTTTGTCTCCAGCTTTAGGTGGGTGGGAAGATTCGTCTTTCCTACAAGAATATGAAGAAGAAGAAGAAAAACTATTACAAGAAGGTAAAATAGAAGAAATAGCACTGTTTAACTATAAAACTTGGATACTAAGAAATAGGTCTCCAGAACTTATCAATACAGATGTGAAGCAATTAGTTGTTGATATGCAGACGGAATTTTTAACTAAACCCGAATTAGATTATTCTTGCGAGGAAATAGAAACGAAGGATAATATCTTACAGATAAAAAATATTCAAGTCCCTGTATTAATTATTAATGGTGAGTATGATGTTCAAGATTTTCAAGATATATCTGAACTAATGAGTAATGAAATTCCTCATATAAAAAATTGCACATTAGCCTCAATTTCCTGCAACTGTTCCTCATTAGAATGACTTTTCAGCTTTGCAATCGCATATTCCAAAGCATCGCCACCATAGTAACCTGTTTTTTCCGCAAAAATCGTAGCATGAATCAGTGACTTCGTCTCATCCGCATCAAAAAACAAAGGTGCTTCAATAAAATCATTTAACAGCATGTAGCCACCATTATGTCCAGTATCTGAAATTATAGGCACGCCACTCTTTGAAAGTGTATCCATATAACGATACACCGTTCTTATATTCATTTCTAGCTTATCTGAAATTTGCTTTGCAGTAACCTTCTTATCTGAACTAAGCATCCATAGAATAGCAAGTACATTATCTAATTTAGCCATAATGTTTACCTCTTTCATGTAAATTCTCATCACGTATTTTAAGAACATGTTTCTTCAATGCTTTATCATGCTAATTAAATATTTCAAAATAAGTTTGTCATTGCTTTGACTTTTCCACCACAGTGCTTATTTTTTCTACCATTTCATCAATACTAAATTTGCTGGTATTTAATGCATGCTTATCTACCAAATATGGGTTATATTCTTTAACTTCCTCAATGCTAATTTCATGCCAAATTGGTAGTATAATAATATTATCTTCATTAATTTCTCTATTTAAAAAAGATATAAATTCATATTTACTCCAACCACTTTCAATAAAATTTCGAGATAAAAACACTACTACAAATCTTGAATTTAATATCCCCATATTCATCATTTGTGTTTGACTTTGACCTATTTCAAATACTTTTTCATCTTCAAATACTTTCAACCCTTTATCAGTCAATTTATCACTTAATTCAGACACATATTCTTCTTTGTCTAAATTTGAATGTGACAGAAAAACATCGTATTCAATGAGTTCTTTTTGTTTTGCAGATTGCTTTACTTGTTCTGACAATGCATTAATCTGTTCAGAATTTGAGAGAAGTTGAGTCATTATACTGTGGTTATCATTTCTTGAATTATTTATTGTTTTCTCTAATTTATCTTGTTGTTTACTGCGTTCTTTATCTAATTTAGCTCGAGTCTCATTAATTTTTCTTTCAATTTTACTGTATTCTTCATATAATTTTGATAACTCTGTTTGCTTTTCAACAATCTTCTTACGATTTCTTATTAGTTCATTAATATTACTTTTAGTAGGATTTCTCTTTTTACTTAATCTTTCAATTTTTCGTTCAAGCCTCTTTATATCACCCGTCAATTTACTCATTTTACTTGAAAGTTTTGCAGATTTAGACATCTCATTTTTTAATTTTGTTTCTAATACTGACATAAAATACCCCTCCGACAAGAACTTACGTTCCCTTTATTTGTATAACTATCTTAGCTTATATTTAAATAGAAGTAAATGATAATAAAGGAATGACTATATACATGACACTAAAACTAATTTCAAAGTATAACTCTGAATTCATGCAGGATATAATCAATCAAATAAACATATCGTTAGAAGATGTTGAAGGTTCATCAACAATTGAAGTCGAATTCGATAATGAAGGCAATTATACACGTTATCAATTTCAAAATAATAAACTTTATATAAAAAATATTTTACCAAATTTAATTTATTTGTTAGGTATTGATGATGGTGTAGATACTTTTATGCGTGGATTCAACGAAGGATTTTATGAAGCCTTAACAAGGTTTATGTATGCCTCAAACTTAGATGATCAATTTGAAGAGTATAAAAATGCAATTTTCACTTATTTGTTCACACCTAAAGGTAAACTAAAGGAACATGTACTATTAAAATTACATAATGATGGATCTATAGCTCTTGACGACACTACTTTTAAAAGAGCTACTGTAAATGCTACTTTTGGTTATAAAAATAATATACCTTTTAGATTTTACGATGAAAATAATCCGAATATCACATCACTGGATAATATGCTAAACACTGCTTTTACAATTAAAAATGGTCTCGAACGTAAAAACTATAATTATTCAAATAACTATTCCTCATCATATTCACATGAAGAATGGGAAAACTTAAATATGATTGCTGATATAAGTACACAAATCAATATAGATTTAAATGACAAAAATAATGAGATATTTCAAAGATATTTCACAAAAGAACAACTTATTTCATCTATAATACAGACACTATTAAATAGGTTCCCTGATATCAACACAGATGAAGAAAAACAGATAACTGTAAATCTAAATTCATTAATTGGTAAATTATCAAAAGACAACATTCGTGGAAGGTTCCCTTTTAGTGATGTACTAACAATTTTGTCTGTTTTTTATTTTAGATATTTGTACATAGACAGTAATACACATGCTAAACACAAAAATGCATCTGGCAACAATAGCTATTTTGCTTTACTATTTAACAAGCAAGAATTAAATATATTAAAAAAGCAAAAAGTTAATTATTCAGAACTCCAAGATTTTGAGGAACAAAAATTAAAATTCAACGCTGATTTTCAACAACTACATAACGACATAGATGAATTAACTGAAAATCACTTACACATTGTCTTCACAGATGACAAATTAGGAAATGAAGATGATGAAGGTGATTTTTCATCTTTTCATATCATCGATAATGAACTTATAAATGCATCAAATTTGTTTATACATAAATTATTTTATATGGATCAGCTACCATTTATGGAAACTTTGCTTAGTACTTTATCAGGTATTTACACTCATATTTGCGAGAACATGAATTTCTTTCATACAAATGCGCCTATAGAAGTTCTTAATTTGAGTAATCAAATTATAAAAACGACAAAAAAATGGAGTAATACAATAACACCTCTCCATGCTAAAAATGACCTAACTCATAGTAAATCAAATAAGTACGACCTAAACTTATTCATTTATGACTTTAAAATTTCTAGTGAAACTCATCTATCTCTAATTAATTCTATGAATGTAATTGATAATCTAAACTTGAGACAAAAATATTTTAAAAAATAATTACTACAACTCAATCTCTTTAGTACCAATCTTTATTCAACCTAACTGTCTAACCAATCATTCTTGGTTAGACAGTTAGGTTTATTTTTGTGTGATGTAATACACGTAATGAATCTTTATGATTCAGAAAAAATTATAAAGGCGGTAATTACTTATGAAGTATAAACCTATTCGAGTAATACAATTGTATGGAGCATCAAAGAAAGCTGCGAAACAAAAATACAGCGGAGAGACGTTCATCTTTAATGACTTAGTAAATCAGGTTGGCACTTTCAACTGTACTACTAATGAAATTAGAGAAGTAGGTCGCATGTTTGGGGCGTGGGAAAGAAAAGGATGCGACGCTCCTATCAAAAGAATTTCTAACAAATCTCCTATCCTGTATCAAAAAATTCGACTTTTTAATACAGGAGGTAAACGCTAATGGCTAACAACATCTTCGAGCAATATCCATACTGGTTAGATTCAACTGCATGGTATGAACTTATTCGAGCAAAAAACAAAAATGACGAAGATAAGATAATTCGTTTATCTAGTCCAATCATCATAGAAAACAAATTTCTCGACCCTACTACAGGGGTTGAGAAATTGACTATCACGGATGGCAAAAATATTGAACGTATTGAAACGTCAGATATTCTAACGACACAAAAGTTACCTAGACTGGTTATGTTTGGGTTCAGCATCAATGAAAAGTACATTAAATCACTAGGTAATGCACTACAATTAATGCGTCAATCACTGCCCATTTCTACATTGTCTACAGGTGTAGGTGTCTTAAGTACTGATGAAGGTACTGTCATTTCATTAGATGAACCATATCTTTCAAAAGACATCGAGCAGTCTCAGGCTGATGAAATCATTTGTGAAACAAAGTATGACTTACAACCTAAAGGTACATTTGAAGGCTGGTGGCAAATGTATCTTGATGAAGTAAAAGGAAACTTGTTACTGGAGCTTGCTGTGATATTTGGTGTTTCTTCATTAGTGACTGCGTTCTTAAAAACAAAGCATGAAGTCGAATATTTTGGCACGATATTTTCATTTATGGGGAACTCTAGTACGGGTAAATCGACTGCAGCGGCATTAGCAGTTTCAATAGCAGGTAATCCATCTAAAGGTGACCAAACATTATTCAGAGGTTGGAACGGCACCCGTAATGCAATTGAAGGATACTTAAGTAACAACTTTGGTGTTCCTATTGCCTTAGATGAATTATCAGCAGCTACCTTTAAAGATACAAATGGTTTACTTTATTCCCTAGCAGAGGGGCAAGGTCGTCTACGTGCTAATCGAGAAGGAAATGTAAAAAATCCTCACCACTTTGGATCTAGTGTGATTAGTACAGCAGAACACACAATATTCAAAGATGCTAGTGCAAATGATGGTTTGAGAGCAAGATGCATAGAAATTTCTGATGTCTTTACAACAAGCGCTGACAATGCAGACGCCATTAAAAAAGGAACATCAAAAAACTATGGACACGTAATGCCGTTAGTAGCTGAATACCTTCTAAATCGTGAATCTGAAGTAATCAAGTGGTTTTATAAAGAACACGATTGGTTCAAAGCACAGCTTAACAATGAAACAAACAATGTAGGTATACGTATGTTCAAGCGCTATGCCACCATTACGACTTCAGCACGAATATTAGAACGTGTAATCGCAACTCCTATCGATTTGGATGCAGTTAGAGAATATCTAGTTAGTTATCATGTAGATTCCGTAAGTGAGCGCAGTTTGGGAGCCAAGGCGATTGATAGTGTAGTTCAGTTCGTGGCACGCAATCGTAGTAAGTTTGCGGAAAATGAAAAACTCTCCATAATGACTGAAAATTATGGCCTTATTGAGCTGAAAGACGATCACATTCAAGTCAAGATGCTTAAAGATGTTTTTAAACATATGTTAGAAGAAAACCAATACCAAGATGTAAAAAATGTAATAGATAGTTTAAGAGCAGAAGGATATATCCAGATGGATTCCGATCGGATAGCTATCAAACGTAATGTCAAAGATACTCAAGGCAAAACAAAAACGATCTTGTTCTACCATCTTGTATTGCCTAGTGAGTTTGCACCTGTTCTCGGTTTAAGCTCAAATTCTGAACCATACACACCAACGCAATTTGATAATAATACAACAAATAAGGAATTACTCAACAAATTTGTTAAAGACGGTAGAGAATGGGAAGAAAAGGGCGATTTAGAACTCTAAATATGAATATCGCTACAACGCGCTATGTGCGTTGTAGCTCATTAAATTAATCGGAGGCATAAAAATGAAAACAAACGTCAACTTATTAAATTACACAATTGATTCGGTAGAAGTCGATGATCATCAAAAACCTATTGTCGTTAATTATATCGACAGATATTACCATATGCAACAATATGTATTAACTGAAACGGAACAGAAGCTACTAAAATTTTATCACTTGTACCCTGAATTCATAAATGAAAAAGAGATAACTGAACATTTTGTCCCAAGTACACGGTTAGAACGAATAACAATGCAACATGTTATCAATTCAATATAATTTGATATTTGGAGGTTGAACCATATGGACGAATTAATCACATTACTCGCTGATTTAGTGATTGAAGAAATTAATCATGCTGATGACTAATAATAACGCCCAACACCAGGCAGGTGTTGGGCTCATCTATCAATTCGTTCATAAATATATATTATCACTTTGGAAGGAGGAAACACGATGAAACAAGCAATGGGTTACTTACGACAGAGCACTACAAAGCAACAATCCTTAGCAGCACAAAAACAAACCATCAAGGTATTAGCCGAAAAACATAATATTCAACACATTACCTTTTATAGCGATAAACAATCAGGACGTACTGATAAGCGGAATGGTTATCAACAAATTACTGAACTGATTCAACAGGGACAATGTGACGTATTATGTTGCTATCGTCTAAATCGACTTCATCGTAATTTGAAAAATGCATTAAAACTCATGAAATTGTGTCAAAAATACCATGTCCATATCTTAAGCGTTCATGATGGCTACTTCGACATGGATAAAGCATTCGATCGGCTCAAACTCAATATTTTCATCAGCTTGGCCGAACTAGAATCTGATAATATAGGCGAACAAGTCAAAAATGGAATCAAAGAAAAAGCGAAACAAGGTAAACTGATTACAACACATGCACCCTTTGGGTATCACTATCATAATGGTACTTTCACGATAGACACAGTAAAATCACCAACAGTAAAAGCTGTGTTCAATTATTACCTTCAAGGTTATGGTTATAAAAAAATTGCGCAATACTTAGAAGCTGATGATAAATTCATTAATCGCAAGCCCTATCAAGTGCGTAATATTATCCTTAACCCTAATTACTGTGGCCGTGTTATCAATCAATACGGACAATATGAAAACATGTTCCCAGCTATTGTCAGTACAACGATATACGAAGAAGCTCAAGTTACCCGAACTCAGAAACAAGTCAAACGTAAGCCGTCAGAAAACCAACTCAAACAAAAAATCAAATGTCCCTATTGTCATTCGACACTCACAAACATGACTGTCCGAAAAACAGATCATTCATTGCGTTACTATGTCTGTCCGCAAAATATGAATAATGCTCGCTTTGTTTGTGAATTTAAAGGAATCAACGCACAAGAATTAGAAACAAGTGTTTTAGCGATTTGTCAGGACTTCTTTCAAAATCAACAGCTCTATTCAAAAATAAACCATACTATTCAACAACGACTCAAAAGACAAAGAGATGTAGAAACTAAAACTACACTCAATCACGAGCAGCTGATAGAAAAATTAGCCCAAGGCAAAATTGATGCAGAAACGTTCAGAGAACAAACGCGTTCATTACATCAACAATCAAAACCTTTATCATCAATCAGTGCGTATCAAATTCGAAATGCTTTCCAAAACATCATTCAACAACGTTTCACACTAAACATGCTGAATCCCTATATTGATGTAATTAGTATTACTAAAAACAAAACCCTTGCGGGGATCTATTTCAAAAATGAACCTCTAAACATTGTCAATCAAACGACGCAATCATCGATTGCTTAATAGATGAAAGGATGAAAAAATATGAATGAAATGAAGAAGAAGAGAATCGGAGCGTACATTCGCGTGTCCACAGAGAGACAAGTGGAAGGTTATAGTATAGATGGTCAAATTACACAAATAGAGCAGTTTTGCCAATTTAATGGTTATGACCTCGTTGATATATACGCAGATCGGGGTATTTCTGGAAAATCTATGAATCGCCCTGCACTACAGCGCATGTTACAAGACGCAAAAAATGGAAAGTTAGACTGTGTGATTGTTTATAAAATAAATCGTTTAGCACGTAATACTTCTGACTTACTGACAATCGTCGAAGAACTACATCGTCAAAATGTTGAATTTTTCAGCTTGTCTGAACGCATGGAAGTCAAAAATTCGACAGGTAAATTATTATTAAATATACTTGCAAGTTTTTCCGAATTTGAAAGAAATACCATTTTAGAGAATATTTACACCGGACAGCATCAAAGAGCCTTAGAAGGCTATTATCAAGGCAATATTCCTTTAGGATATTCTAATATACCTGATAATAAAAAAGAATTAATGATTAACCAACATGAAGCCAATATTGTGAACTATATCTTTGAATCATACGCCAAAGGTCATGGATATCGTAAAATTGCCAATGCACTCAACCATAAAGGATATGTAACTAAGAAAGGTAATCCATTTAGTATTTCAGCTGTTACTTATATTCTCTCAAATCCATTCTATATTGGTAAAATCCAATTCGCGAAATACAAAGATTGGAATGATAAACGTCGTAAAGGCTTGAATGATAAGCCAGTAATCGCTGAAGGTAAGCACTCCCCTATTATTGGCAAAGACTTATGGGATAAAGTCCAAGCACGTAAGAAGCAAGTAAGCAAAAAGCCACAGGTACATGGTAAAGGGACAAATCTGTTAACTGGAATAATTTTCTGCGAAAAATGTGGTGCAGCATATGCAGCTTCAAATACAACCAACACACTCAAAGACGGTACTAAAAAACGCATTCGGTATTATTCATGTAGTAACTTTCGCAACAAAGGATCAAAGGTATGTTCAGCCAATAGTGTTAGAGCTGATGTTATCGAAAAGTATGTTATGGATCAAATACTCGAAATAGTCAAAAGTGATAAAGTTCTCAAGCAAGTTGTCGAACGTGTTAATCAAGAAAATCAAATCGATGTAGCTTCACTTAACCATGATATTGCTTATAAACAACAACAATTTGATGAAATTAACACTAAACTTAAAAATCTAA